>NZ_JAAVJC010000540.1 GCF_012033785.1 Streptomyces bohaiensis | reverse complement strand
CGCCCGCGCCGCCGCCCGCCCCCGCCGGGTCCCGCGCCGCGCAGGCGGTCGCGTTCGCCCAGGCGCAGCTCGGCAAGCCCTACGGCTGGGGCGCGACCGGCCCCTCGGCCTTCGACTGCTCGGGGCTGACGCAGGCCGCCTGGCAGGCCGCGGGCGTCTCCCTTCCCCGCACCAGCCACAGCCAGATCGGCGCCGGCGTGCGGGTCTCCCGCGACCAGCTCGCCCCCGGTGACCTGGTCTTCTACTACTCGGGACTCACCCACGTCGGCATGTACGTCGGCAACGGACAGATCATTCACGCCTCCCGGCCCGGCACCCCGGTGCGCTACGCGCCGGTCGACTCCATGCCGTTCGCCGGCGCCGCCCGGCCGGGCTGACACCGGTCGGCCGACACGGGCGGCCGCCCGACTCAGCCCGGTCGCCCGCCGCTCCCCGGGGGCGGCGGGCGGCGGGGCGCCCGCCGGGCGGCCGCCCGCATCGGGCGCCGCGAGCTGATCCGACGCGGGGTCTCGAACGCGCTCTTACCGCTCGCCGGGTCCGGTGACAGACTCGTGCGCCGCACCGACGTGAGGAGCCGAGAGATGCCGGTGGACCGGAAGAGCGGACCGATGGACGACCAGGGCGGTGTCCGCGAGCGGCTCGCCCGCCACGGGGTCCTGCCGCTGCGGCTCTTCCTCGGCGCCACATTCCTGTACGCGGGCCTGGACACGTTCTTCTCCGGCGGTCCCTTCTCCCACGTGGACCGCGACACGTTGCACTCCATGCTGGGGGCCGGCCGGGACAGCTCGGCAGCGCCGCGGCTGGTGGACCTGGTGCTGGAGAACTCGGGAGCGGCGCTCACCCTGGTCGCGGTGGTGGAGATCGCCGTCGGGGCGCTGGTCCTGCTCGGTCTCCTCACCCGGCCCGCGGCGCTGGTGGGCGCAGGTCTGGCGCTCGGCCTCTGGCTCACCGTCTCCTGGGGGACCAACCCCTACTACTTCGGCAACGACCTGCCGTACGCCGTCGGCTTCCTGACCCTGGCCCTCACGGGCGCGGGCGCGTTCTCGCTGGACGCGGCCCGTGCGACCCGCCGAGCCGCCGAGCGGTGACGCCCGGTGCGGGCCCCGCACCGGGCCCGCCGGGGACCGCGCCGCACCC
>NZ_JAAVJC010000053.1 GCF_012033785.1 Streptomyces bohaiensis | reverse complement strand
GGGCTGCCCGCACCGGCGGCCCGCCCGGCGCCCCACCGTGCCGCGGCCACTCGGCCCGCGGCCGATCCGACCCCGTACCACCTGACAAGGAGAGACCGATGAGAGTGCTGCTACTGGGTGCCAGCGGGTACCTGGGGCGGTTCATCGCCGACCGGCTGCTGGCCGACCCGGCGGTCCACCTGACCGCCCTCGGGCGGGGCGACGACGCCGACGTCCGGTTCGACCTGGCCACCGGCAGCCCCGGCGCGCTGACCCGTTTCCTGGATGCCGTCCACCCGTCTGTCGTCGTCAACTGCGCCGGCGCGATCCGCGGCACGGCGCGCGAGCTGACCCGCCACAACACCGTCGCCGCCGCCACTGTCTGCGAGGCGATGCGCCGCAGCCGCTGCGGCGCGCGACTGGTGCACGTCGGCTGCGCCGCCGAGTACGGTCCCTCGCAGCCCGGCTCGACCACGGCCGAGGACGCGCAGCCCAGGCCCGGCGGCCCGTACGGCGTCAGCAAGCTGGCGGCGAGCGAGCTGGTCCTGGGCTCGGGGCTGGACGCCATCGTGCTGCGGGTGTTCTCGCCCACCGGCCCGGGCACACCGGCCGGCTCGCCCCTGGGACGGCTGGCGGACTCGCTGCGGCGGGCGCTCCAGCACGGCGACAACGAGCTGAAGCTGAGCGGGCTGGCGGTGCAGCGGGACTTCGTGGACGTCCGCGACGTCTCCCGGGCGGTGCACGCCGCGACGCTCTCCGCCGCGCAGGGCGTGGTCAACATCGGCTCCGGCCAGGCGGTGCGGCTGCGGGACGCCGCCGTGGCGTTGGCGCGGATCTCCGGCTACACCGGCGCGCTCCACGAGCTGGACGGTCCGCCGCCCGGCCACGTCCCCTCCCCCCGCGCGGGGGACCACCCGCAGCAGCCGCAGCACGTGCCGTACCCCGACGGCTGCGGCATCTGGCAGCAGGCCGACGTCCGCACCGCCCGCGACCGGCTCGGCTGGCGGTCCCGCATCGCGCTGGAGGAGTCGCTGGCGGACATCTGGATGGAGGCCGCATGCCGGATGTGACGCTGCCCCGCGTCACCGGGACGGTCGTCACGCCACCGGTGGCGGCCCGGCCGCCGACCGGTGCCGGCCTGGTGGCTCCCGGCTTCGCGCACCCCATGGTGGCGCCGCTGGAGTGGGCGGAGCTCGCCCGCTCCGACGTCCCGGTCCGGTGGGCGGTGCTGGACGTGGCGGCCGGGCCGGGGCTGCGCCCCGACCGGTTCGCCGCGTCGGCGTGCGCCGCGCTGCGGGTCAGGGGCCGGACGGTTCTCGGCAGGCTGGCGCTGCGCGGGGGCACCCGCCGGCCTGCCGAGGTACTGACCGACGCCGAGCGGCACCTCGCCTGGTACCGGGTCGAGGGGTTCCACCTCGTGGACGTCCCGTCCACGCCGGAGGGGCTCGACGGCGTCCGGCGGATCACGCGGGCGCTGCGCGGCCTGTGTCCCGGGGCGCGGATCGTGCTGGACCACGGCCGGTACCCCTACGAGGGGTACGCGGAGCCGGCGGACCAGCTGGTGGCGTTCCGCGGCCGGTGGCGGGAGTACCGCTGGTCCCAGGTGCCGGAGTGGACGGCCCGGTATCCGGCGGAGCGGTTCTGCCACCTGGTCTGCGAGGTGCCGGCGACCCGGCTGGGCGAGGCGCTGCGCATCGCCCGGTGGCAGGGCGCGGCGACCTGCTACCTCACGGACCGCAGCGCGCGGCACGGCGGCGATCCGTGGGCGTCGCTGCCCGGCTTCTGGGACGAACTTGTCTCATGCGTCGGGACGACGGTCTCGGAATGAGATCGGCCGTGGCAGTGTTGGGGACAGTGTTCATGGCGCGTCGACGTCCGTGACGTGGCGGGCGGGCCGTGCCGCGCGGGGGAGATCCCGGGCGGCACGGGCCGTCCGCGTCCCGACCGCCGTCCACCCCGACCAACGGAGATCCCGTGTCGCTGCCCCCCCTGGTCGAGCCGGCCGCCGAGCTCACCGTCGACGAGGTCCGCAGGTACTCCCGCCACCTGATCATCCCGGACGTGGGGATGGAGGGTCAGAAGCGGCTGAAGAACGCGCGTGTGCTCTGTGTGGGCGCCGGCGGCCTCGGCTCGCCCGCCCTGATGTACCTGGCCGCCGCCGGTGTCGGCACGCTCGGCATCGTCGAGTTCGACGAGGTGGACGAGTCCAACCTCCAGCGCCAGATCATTCACAGCCAGTCCGACATCGGGCGGCCCAAGGCGGTCTCCGCCAAGGAGACGGTGCAGGGCATCAACCCGCTGACGCGGGTGAACATCCACGAGGAGCGGCTGGACTCCTCGAACGTGATGGAGCTGTTCGCCGAGTACGACCTCATCGTCGACGGGACCGACAACTTCGCCACCCGCTACCTGGTGAACGACGCCTGTGTGCTGCTGGGGAAGCCGTACGTCTGGGGCTCCATCTACCGGTTCGACGGCCAGGCGTCGGTCTTCTGGGCCGAGCACGGCCCCTGCTACCGCTGCCTGTACCCCGAGCCCCCGCCGCCGGGCATGGTGCCCTCCTGCGCCGAGGGCGGCGTGCTGGGTGTGCTCTGCGCCTCCATCGGCTCGATCCAGGTCAACGAGGCGATCAAGCTGCTCGCCGGCATCGGCGAGCCGCTGCTCGGGCGCCTGATGATCTACGACGCCCTGGAGATGACCTACCGGCAGGTGAAGGTCCGCAAGGACCCCGACTGCGCGGTCTGCGGCGAGAACCCCACCGTCACCGAGCTGATCGACTACGAGGCGTTCTGCGGTGTCGTCTCCGACGAGGCGCAGGCCGCGGCGGCCGACTCCACGATCACGCCCCGTCAGCTCAAGGAGTGGATGGACGACGGCGAGAAGATCGACGTCATCGACGTCCGGGAGCCGAACGAGTACGAGATCGTCTCCATCCCGGGCGCCCGGCTCGTCCCCAAGAACGAGTTCCTGATGGGCACCGCCCTGCAGGACCTGCCGCAGGACCGCCGGATCGTGCTGCACTGCAAGACGGGTGTGCGGTCGGCCGAGGTCCTCGCGGTGCTGAAGAACGCGGGCTTCGGCGACGCCGTCCACGTCGGCGGCGGCGTCATCGGCTGGGTCAACCAGATCGAACCGGGGAAGCCGGTCTACTGACGGCCGGTCCGCCGCCCGGCGGAGTCCGACAGGGCCCACGGCGTTTCGAGCAGGTGCGGACGGCGTGGGCTTCTGCCGTCACGGGCCGGCGTCGGCTGTCCCGGTCGGCGCGTCGCCCCTGTCGCCCCTGTCGCCCCGCCACCTCGTCGCCGCGTCACGCCGGGGGGACGGGCGCGAGGGGCAGCTCCTCCCGGTGGAGCCAGGTGAACGTGCGGTCCGGTTCGAGGTGCGCCTCTCCCCAGTGGATCGCGTGGACGCCGCCGTTGACGTCGGCCGTGAAGAACACGCAGACGAGCTTCGTCGCCGCCCCCAGTTCCTCGAACGCCTCCCGGTCCCCCAGGTACTGCTCGGTCGCCACGTCGTCGATCTCGAAGAGGCCGGCCGGCGGCTGCGGCCCGTGGGCCCGGAAGAGGCGGCGGCGCGTGGGGGAGGCGTTGGCCGGCAGCCGGGCCCGGTCCAGGGGCTTCGGGCCGGCGGCGTACCGGAGCGGGAAGAGCGCGTGATCGTTGATCACCGCGTACTCGTAGCCGCGCACGTCCCGCACGGGCTGATCCAGCTCCCGGGCCAGCTCCGCGAGGTTCTCGCGGACCGCTCCGACGAGGGTGACGCCGTAGGGGCTCCGCTTCTTCAACCCGGCCGCACGGTGGGCCGCGCGAGCCTTGGCATGCGCCTCGGCAACCCGTTCCGGAACAGCTTCCACGACCCTGCCGGCACGCCGCCCGAACCGCGCGACCGCCCAGGCCGAAGGACCCGCCGCCTCGCCACCCGACATGGACACCCCCCCCCGTGCGACCACCCGTCCCCTCCTGTGTGCCATGCACGCAGGAGGGGAGACAAGGTGGCGATTCGGCCAGGGTGTCCGGTCTGCGCCGCCGCCACGGCTGATCACGGCCGGCGACCGTCTCGCGGATGAGCGCCCCGACCTGCTGCCCAGTGCTCCTCGGGGGCGGGTGGGGACGGGGCCGGCCGATGGCGCGGTCCCGGGAGCCGGGGTCGTTCCGAGGGACGGACGACCCGTCCGCCCCTCGGGATCGCGGCTCTGCGGCCGGGCGCCGAGCCGACCGCGCCGCTGCGGCGGTCAGCCGCAGACGAGGCCGTTCTGCGGGACCATCCCCGAGAGCAGGTACTCCTCGACGGCGTCGTCGATGCACGCGTCCTGGCCGTACGCGCCGTGCCCCTCGCCGTCGAAGGTGAGGAGGACGCCGACGCCCTCACCCAGCTCGCGCTGCATCCGCTCGGCGCCCTCGTACGGCGTGGCCGGGTCGCCCGTGGTGCCGATGAGCAGGATCTCGGGGGCGCCCTCCGCCGCGACCTCCGGCGTCTGCGCCTCCCCGTCGACCGGCCAGCCCGCGCACCCGGCCAGCGACCACAGCAGGTAGGGCCCGAACACCGGTGAGGCCTCCTCGAACGCGGCGCGGTTCTCCTCGATGGCCTCCGGGTCGCGCTGCCCGGTGCTGTCCGCGCAGGTGATGGCGGCCTGCGCGTCGCGCTGGTTGCTGTAGCGGCCGTCCTCGTCCCTGCCCAGGTAGCTGTCGGCGAGCAGCAGGAGTACCTGACCGTCGCCCTCGAACGCCTGCATCAGTCCGACGGTCAGATACTCCCAGTACTCCTGGTCGTAGAGGGTGGCGACGATGCCGAGCAGCGCCAGCTGCTCGGTCAGCAACCGGTCGCCGCCGGTCTCCAGCGGCTCCTCGGCCAGCTCCGCCAGGAGGTCCGCCAGCAGGGCGCTTCCCTCCGCGCCGCCGCGACCGGTGGGGCAGTCCTCGCCGTAGGTGTCGACGCAGTCGGCCATGAAGTTCTCCAGCGCCAGCTGGAAGCCGCGGACCTGGCCGAGGCTGCTCTCCACGAAGTCGGCGGAGGGGTCGACCACCGCGTCCAGGACGGCGCGCCCCACCTGCTCGGGGAAGAGGTTGGCGTAGACGCCGCCGAGTTCGGTGCCGTAGGAGATACCGAAGTAGTGGAGGCGGCTGTCGCCGAGGACGTGGCGCATCAGGTCCATGTCGCGGGCGGTGTTGGCGGTGGTGAGGTGCGGCAGCACGTCGCCGGCGGCAGCCTCGCAGGCGGCGACGTACTCCGCGGCGAGGTCGGCGTAGCGCTCCGCCTCCGCCTCGGTGCGGGGGAGCGCGCCGTTCTCCTGCTCCTGCCGGTCGATCTCCTCGCTGTCCAGGCACTGCACCCCGGCACTCTCGCCCACGCCGCGCGGGTCGAAGCTGACCAGGTCGTACCCCTCGCGCAGCGTCTCGTACTGCTCGCCCAGCAGCGGGAGGGTGAACACCCCGGAGCCACCCGGGCCGCCGAAGTTGTAGATGAGGGAGCCCTGGCGGGCGTCGCCCTCGGCGGTGCTGGTGGCGCGGATCAGCGCGATGCCGATCGTCTCGCCGTCCGGCTCCTGGTAGTCCAGCGGCACGGTCAGCGTCGCGCACTGCCAGGGGGTGCCGTCGTCGAGCTCGCCCGGCGCCTCGCCCCCGCCCTGAGCGGCGGTCGGGGCCTCGCAGGGGTCCCAGCTGAGCCGCTGCTGCGAGATGGCGTCCGGGACACCCGGGTAGGCGCGGGCCGCCGGCGTCGACTCCTCACTGGGCCGGCTCTCCTCGTCCTCCCCGCGCTGCTCCGAACCGCCGCTGCCGCCGGAGCAGGCCGAGAGCAGCATGACGCCGCTGAGCAGCGCGGCGCCGACCGTGAGGGCGCGGTGGCGCCCGCCGTGTGAAGTGGGATGACCCATCGTGCTCTCCCCCGGCCCGCGGGCCGTGCGCTCGTGTCGTGTGCGTCGGTGGATGGGCGCGCGGGCTCGCGCGCGGGAACGTCTGCGGAGGGCGGGTGTCAGCTGCACACCGTGCCGTCCGCCGGGGTGGTGCCGGTCAGCAGGTGGGCGTCGACCGCGGCCGTGACGCACGGGTTGCCGGAGGTGTAGGCGCCGTGGCCCTCGCCGTCGAGCGTCAGCAGCGCGGCGGTGCCCGCGCCGAGCGCCTCCCGCATCCGCTCCGCGCCGTGGTACGGCGTCGCCGGGTCCCCGGTGACGGCCACCAGCAGGATGGTGCGCGCGGCCCCGTCGACGGCGACCGCCGGCTGGTCCCGCTCCGAGACGACGGGCCAGCCCGCGCAGCCGAGCAGGTCCCACACCAGGAACCTGCCGAGGACCGGTGACGCCTCCTCGAACGCCGCCCGCTGCTCCCGCACCGTGTCGAGGCCGGGGCGGGAGGCGAAGTCGGCGCAGTTCACCGCCACGTTCGCGTCGTGCAGGTTGCGGTAACCCCCCTGCGGCCCGCGGCCGTTGTACCGGTCCGCGGCAGCCAGCAGCAGCTCGCCGCGGTCCTCGGTGGCCACCTCGCGCAGCGCACGGGTCAGCCGCGGCCAGGCGCCCTCGGAGTAGAGGGACCCCATGACGCCGGTGACGGCGAGGTTCTGCGTGAGGAGCCGCCCGTCCGCCGCGGGCAGCGGCCGGTGCGCGAGCGAGTCGAACAGCGTGTCGAGGAAACGGTGCGCCTGGTCCAGGTCCTCGCCGGCCGGGCAGTCGCCCGCGGCGAGGCAGTCGGTGAGGTAGGCGTCCAGCGCCTGCTGGAACCCGGCGGTCTGCCCCAGCGCCCGCCCGACCACGTCGACGCTCGGGTCCACCACGGAGTCCAGGACCACCCGCCCCACCCGGTCGGGGAAGAGCGCCGCGTGCACCGCGCCGAGCTTGGTGCCGTAGGAGGCCCCGTAGTAGTGCAGTCGGGGCTCGCCCAGCACCTCTCGGAGTACGTCGAGGTCCCGGGCCGTGTTGGCGGTGGTGAGGTGCGGCAGCAGGTCGCCGGCCCGCTCCGCGCAGCGCTCGGCGAAGGCGAGCCGCCCGTCGAGGTACGCCGTCCCGCCGGCTGTCCCGTCGCCCGGCCCGGCCGCGGCGTCGGGGCGGGAGATCCCCGCCAGCAGGGCGTCGCGCTCCTCCCCGGCGAAGCAGACCACGCCCTCGCTGTCACCGACGCCCCGCGGGTCCATGCTCACCAGGTCGAACGCGCCCGCGAGCGAGGTGAACCGCTGCTCCATGCGGGGGAGCGTCGCCACCCCGGAGCCGCCGGGGCCGCCGAAGTTCAGCACCAGCGAACCGACGCGGTTCTCGCCCCGCGCCCGGGCACGGACCAGGGCGAGGTCCAGGGTGCGGCCGCCGGGGTCGGCGTAGTCGACCGGGACGGTCAGGTCGGCGCACTGCCAGCGGTCGCCGGGGGCGGCGCCGCCGCCCTGGGCCTCGGTGGGGGCCGGGCAGGCGCGCCACTGCGGGCGCTGGTCGAGCAGGTCGGCGGGGAGCGGGGGCAGCGGCGCGGCGCTCTCGTCCTCGCCCGGGAGGGGGGCGGCCTCGCCGGCGACACTGGGGGAGGGCAATCCCGCTATCTCGGGGTCGTCGTCACCGCTGTCGTCTCCCGGGGACGAGCAGGCGGTCAGGACGCACACCACGGCGGTCACGGCGGCTGCCGCGCGCAGCGCGGCCCCCCGCCCGACGGTGCTCCGCGCGCTCATGGCCCCCCAAGGTCGCCCCGCCGGGCGGTCGTCTCCGCCGCCCGGTGCCGTCGTCTCCGGCGCCGGCCGCGCTCCACCCCGGGCGACACCACCGTCAGGCTATCCGACGCCCCGGGCGGCGCGCGGGGCCGGTCAGCCGCAGGTGAGCCCGGACTCCGGCACCATGCCGTCGAGCAGGTACTCGTCGACGGCGCGCTTCACGCAGCGGTCGCCGGAGGTGTAGGCGCCGTGGCCCTCGCCCTCGTAGGTCACCTCCACCGCGACCCCCTCGCCCAGCGCCTCCCGCATCCGCGCCGTGCCCTCGTAGGGGGTGGCGGGGTCGCCGGTGGTGCCGACCAGCAGGATCTCGGCCGAGCCCTCGGCCGACACGTCGGGGTGGGGATCGGCGCCCGTCACGGGCCAGTCGGTGCAGCCGAGCAGCGCCCACGCCATGCCGCTGCCGAAGACCGGCGACGCCTCCTCGAAGGCGTCGAGCCGGGCGCGGACGTCGTCGGCGGTGTACCGGGAACTGGAGTCGGCGCACCGGATCGCGGTGAGCGAGGACTGCAGCGTCGAGTAGGTGCCGTCGCTGGAGCGGCCGTTCATGGCGTCGCCGAGGAAGAGCAGCACCGAGCCGTCGGGGTCGGTCTCGTCGGTCGCGTCCGAGATGCCCTGCGAGAGGTAGGGCCAGAAGTCCTGCGAGTACAGCGCCTGGGCCATGCCGGACCAGGCCAGCGACCGGGTCAGCGGCCGCTCGGGGTCGCGCGTCGGCATCGGCTCCTCCGCGAGGCCGTCGAGCAGCTCCGCCAGCTGCTGCTCGGCCTCCTCGGGTGAGCCGGTGAGCGGGCAGTCGTCCTCGGAGAGGCAGTCCTCCAGGTAGGCACGCAGCGCCAGTTGGAAGCCCCGCGCCTGGCCGAGGGCGCTCTGCTCGTCGTCCTGCGTCGGGTCGACCACCGCGTCGAAGACGGCGCGGCCGACCCGCTCGGGGAAGAGGTGGGCGTAGACGCCGCCGAGCTGCGTGCCGTAGGAGACGCCGACGTAGTGGAGCCGGCTGTCGCCGAGGACGTGCCGCATCAGGTCCATGTCCCGGGCGGTGTCGGCGGTGGTCAGGTGCGGCAGCAGATCGCCCGCGCCGTCCTCGCAGGCCCCGGCGAAGTCGGCCTGCCGGGCCAGGAGTTCCTCCACCCCGGCGGCGGTGTCCGGCGCGGTGTCGGCGGCGAAGTAGGCATCGAGCTCAGTGTCGTCGAGGCACACCACGCCCTCGCTGTCACCCACGCCGCGGGGGTCGAAGCTGACCAGGTCGTACCGCTTGTGGAGCGAGGCGTAGTCGTCGGAGAAGGCGGGCAGCGTCACGACGCCGGAGCCCCCGGGGCCGCCGAAGTTGAACAGCAGCGACCCGATGCGGTCGCCCTCGTCCCCGCCGGCCCGGGCGCGGATCATCGCCACCGCCAGGGTGTCGCCGTCGGGGTCGTCGTAGTCACGGGGCACGGTCAGCGCGGCGCACTCCCACTCGGTGCCGTCCCGCAGCTTCTCGGGGGCGGGCTGGTCGTCGCCCTGCCGCGCGTCGGGCTGGGGGCAGCCGGACCAGTCCGGTTCCTGGTCGGTGAACTTCGAGGGCAGCTCCGCGGTGTCCACCGGACCCCGTGCCGGGCCGGCGCCCGTGACCGCCCCGTCGGGCGCGGTGCCGCCGGAGCATCCGGCGAGCAGGACCACGGCGGCCGTCAGCGCCACCGCCCCGCGACGGCGGACGGGCGGTGCACCAGGTTCCACGGGCGACATCCGGTCACTCCCCTTCGCGACGACTGGGACGGGACCACCCCAGCACCGCGCGCCGTCGACCGCGACCGCTGCTCGCCGTCCGGGTGAGGGGCCGCCCCACCGTACGGGTGACCGCGTCGCGCGGCTCAGCCGCGTCGCGCGAAGGCGCCGAGCCAGCGGCCCCGCAGCCCGACGAGGACCGCGCCGGCGACGGCGAGCAGCAGCAGCGAGACGGCGGTCGCTCCCTCCGGGTCCTCCTGCATCAACAGGTACACCTGGAGCGGCAGGGTCTGGGTGACGCCCGGGAGGTTGCCGGCGAAGGTCAGGGTCGCGCCGAACTCGCCCAGCGCACGTGCCCAGGTCAGCGCGGCGCCCGCGAGGAGGGAGGGCAGCACCATCGGCAGGGTGACGTACCACAGCGTCTGGAGCGTCCCGGCCCCCATGGTGGCCGCCGCCTCCTCGTACCGGACGTCGAGGCCGGTCAGCGCGCCCTCCAGGGTGACCACCAGGAACGGCATGGAGATGAAGGTCGCGGCGACCACCGCCCCGGCGGTGGTGAAGGGCAGGGTCACCCCCAGCATCCGCAGCTCCTCCCCGACCAGCCCCGCCCGGCCGAACCCCTGGAGGAGCGCCACCCCCGCCACGGTCGGCGGCAGCACCATCGGCAGCAGCACCAGCGACCGCAGCAGCGCCTTGCCGCGGAGCGCGCCCCGGGCCAGGACCCAGGCCAGCGGGACGCCGAGCAGCAGCGACAGCACCAGCGCCCACCCCGACACCAGCAGCGACAGTCCCAGCGCCTGCGAGATCCGGGGGCTCGCCAGCCGCTCGCCGAGCTCTCCCCACGGTGCCCGCGTCACGATCGCGGCGAGCGGGACCGCCAGCAGCAGCACGGCCGCGGCGGCGGGTACCAGCAGGATGGGCGGCGTGCCCCGGACGGCCCGGGGCACGGTCGCGGACCGCCGCCCCCGCGGGCGGCGGCTGCGGAGCGGGCCGGGGGTCCCCTCCGTCGGCGGACGGTCGGTCACGGGACGCGGAACCCGGCCGCGGTGAACAGCTCCGCCGCCGCGGGGGAGCGCAGCCAGGCGACGAGGTCGGCTGCCGCCTCCGGGTGCGGCGCCTCGGTGAGCGGCGCCGCGGGGTACTCGACCACGACGTTCCGCTCGGCGGGGAGCGGCACGGCCGTCACCCGGTCGCCGACCGACGCGGCGTCGGTGGCGTAGACGATGCCCGCGTCGGCCTCGCCCAGCGCGACCTTGGAGAGGACGGAGCGCACGGTGGTCTCCAGGGAGGCCGGCGCGACATCGACCCCCGCGTCCGCGAGGACCTGCTCGCCGTACCGGCCCACCGGGACCTCGGGCGCGGCGAGGACCACCGTCAGGTCGTCACGGGCCAGGTCGGCCAGGCCGGTCACCCCCTCGGGGTTCCCCGGGGCGGTGACCAGGGTCAGTTCGTTGGTGGCGACCACCACCGGGTCGCCGGTCCGGTCGGCGACGCCCGCCATCGTGGCGGTGTCCGCGGTGACCAGCACGTCCGCGGGCAGCCCCTCCCGCACCTGTGCGGCCAGCTCCTGCGAACCGGCGAAGGAGAGCCGCAGCTCGACGCCGTCGTGCTCGGACGCGTACCGGGGCGCCGCCTCCTCCAGCACGTCGGTCAGGGACGCGGCGGCCAGCACGGTCACCTCGACGGGTGCGCCGCCCCCGGCCGCGTCGGCACCGGCGTCGGCACCGGCGTCGCCCCCGCCGCCGCAGGCGGCCAGCGGCACGGCCAGGAGGGCGGCGCAGAGCGCGGTCGGGAGCCGGCGGCGGGAGCGCGGCGCGCGGGCGGTCACGGGAGGTCCCGCCGGTCGATGTGGACGCTGGTCGCCTTGACGCGGGCGACGGCCTCGACGCCGACGGCCAGCCCGAGCTCCTCGACGGCCTCGCGGGTCAGCAGCGATACCAGCCGGTGCGGGCCCGCCTGCACCTCCACCTGCGCGGCAACGTCCCCGAGCGTCACCGCGGTGACGATGCCGGGGAAGGCGTTGCGTGCGCTGGTGTACGGCTCGGCACCGTCCTCCTCGCCCGGGTCGGAGGCGAGGAGGACCGCGAACGCCGCCAGGTCCACGCCGTCGATCAACCGCTTGCCGGCCGGGTCCCGCGTGGTCGGCAGCCGCCCGGCGTCCGCCCAGCGCCGGACCGTGTCCGGGCTGACGCCGAGCAGCCGTGCCGCCCGGCCGATCGTGTAGGAGCGCATGTGCGGGATCGTAGGCCGCGCAGCCTAGCGCGTGCAAGGCACAGCCCGGTCATCGGCTGGCAACTGCGGTCTGCTTGTCGTGCCGCGGGGTGTCCGGGGGCGCCGCGGCGCAGCCGACGACGGCCCCGGCGGCAGGTGCCGCCGGGGCCGTCGGACCGGAACGCGGGAGCTCATGGCCCGCGGCGGCTCACAGCGCCTCCTCGCGGGTCAGCGCCGTGAACGCCAGCCACCCCGGCAGCACCGGCAACCAGAAGGTCACCAACCGGAACAGCAGCACCGCGGCACCCGCCGTCGCCGGGCTGAGCCCGAACGCCGTCAACCCCGCGATCAGCGTGAACTCCACCGCGCCGATACCGCCCGGGGTCGGCGCCGCCGAGCCCAGCGCGTTGCCCGCGAGGAAGACCACCGCCACCGTTGCGAAGCTCAGATCGCCGCCGAACGCCTGCACCGACGCGCTCAGGCACAGCACGAACGACAGCGTCATCAGCACCATGCCGCCGATACCGTTGAGCAGCTTCCGGGGCTGCTGCACCACGTCCAGCATCCGCGGCACCACCCCGGCGAACAGCACGGACACCCGCTCGTGGATCGCCTTCCGCAGCGCCGGGACCGCCGTCACGATCAGCGCCAGCACCGCCAGGGTGAGCACCACGGCGATCATCGTCGGCGAGGTCGGCACCGACGGGGTGTGCTGGCTGCCCGTGATGTAGCCGAAGACGAGCAGCATCGCCACGGCCGACCCCAGCGAGAACAACTGGTTGGCGCCGACGCTGGCCACCGCGTGGCCCGGTCTGATCCCGGCGCGCTGCAGGTACCGGGTGTTGAGCGCCACACCGCCGATCGCCGCGGGGGCCACCAGCTTCACGAACGACCCGGCCAACTGCACCAGCACCGTCCGCAGGTACGGCACCCGCTCCGGCACGAACCCGAGCAGGCTCATCGCCGCCGCGAAGTACGTCAGCGAGGCGAACACCAGCGCCACCAGCGCCCAGCCCCAGCTCGCCTGGTCCAGGATCTGCGCGAAGTCGATGTGCACCAACTGCGTGACCAGGAAGTAGGCGGCGAACACCGCCGCGATCACCATCACCAGCGTCCGCGGCCGCACCCGTTCCAGCCGCGCCGGCTCCACCGGGGCCTGCGGCCGGCTCTGCAGCACCTGGCTGCGGATCTCCGACAGCAGGTCCGGCTCCTTCGCGTTGGCGAGGGCCTCCTCCATCACCTGCTTCTCGGCCTGCTTCGCCGCCCGCACCTGCTTGCGGTCCGCGCCCTCGGGCAACGACCCGCCCGCCTCCCGGTAGTTCCGGGACGCCTCCAGCACCACCTGCCGCTCGCGCTGCGCCCGCTCCCGACCCAGCTGCCGGAGCACCTGGCGGGTCCCGCGGCTCAGCGCGATCGGCTGGAGCAGCGGCAGCGAGTCGGCGACCGAGTCCGGTCCCAGCACCGCGGAGGCCGCGCTCACCGCTCGACGCGCGCCCACCCGCAGCCCGAACGTCGTCAGCAGCTGCGCCACGTCCATGCGCAGCAACAGCTCACCCGCGGCGATCTCACCGCCCCGCAGGTCCGTCAGGTAGACGGCGCCCGCCTGGTCCACCAGCAGCGACCGGCCCACCAGCCGCCGGTGCGCGATCCGTCGCGACTGGAGCGCACGCAGCTGCCGCCACGCCGACTCCATCAGCTCGTCGGTGATCTCGTCGTCGGGGACCGCGTCCAGGTCCCGGCCGGGGGTGTGCTCGTAGATGAGCATCACCGCGTCCGGGCCCAGCTCCGCCGTGGCGATCAGCCGCGGCGCGTTGGCACCCGCCGCTATGGCCGCGTAGGCCAGCAGCGCCTCCTGCTCCAGCGCCTGCCGCAACGAGGGCAGTGAGCGCTGCTGGTGGATGCCGCGCAGCGTCAGCCGCCGCCAGACCCGGTAGAAGAACCCCCGGGCCTGCTGCTCGCGGTCCACCACCGTCACGTCCAGCGGCGGGCCGGACTCCAGCGTCACCAGGTAGCGGCGGCTGACCTCGCCGCGCTCGCTGCGGCGGTCCTCCGCCCGCAGCGCCGTCACCGGCAGGAACCCCACGTGGCGCAGTCCGGCCAGCAGCTGCTGCCCGGTGGGCCGCACGTTGGGCTGCCCCACCGCGTAGAGCGTCCCGTAGGCCACCGTCCAGCCGATCAGCACCGTCACCAGGATCGAGAACGGGGTGGTGTACCCGGCGACCAGCACCGACACCGCGTCCAGGATCAGCACCGCCCACATCAGCACCCGCCACCGCGGGCGGTGCGCCATGCCGACGGCCGTCATGTACGCGATCACCGGCGCCAGGTAGGCGTGGACCGCGTCGGTGGTGCCCATCCCGGCCGGCGAACGGGTCGTCAGCGCGTCCTGCAGCTCCAGCGGCGCGAACCGCGCCACCCACAGGCTGAACGACAGCGACACGCCGTGCGCCAGCACCGCCGCCAGGACGCCGTCCGCGATCCGCAGCCCGTCCCGGCGGATCAGCCGCTCGACGGCGAACGCCACCGGCACGATCAGCACGGCGATCGCCGAGATCATGCCGGCGAACTCGATCAGCAGCGGCGGCGCCGAACCCGCGGCGTCCCCGATGTCCGTCTCCAGGCCCTTGGTGGTGCCGATCGCGAACGTCGCGATCGCCAGCACCACGGCGATGCCCAGCAAGCCGAGCAGGACCCGCACCAGATCCGAGGGGCGGTGGACCCGCGCCGCGAGAATCGGCTCGTCCACCTCCAACTGCTCGCTGCCCGTCGGCTCCCGGGCAGCGCCGGAGGCGGAGTGAGCGCCCCGCTCAGCCCGCTGTTCGTGTGGTCGTGCCGACTCTTCGCCCCGTATCACCTGTCACCGCCGCGACGATACTGGCATGAGTGCCCGTATCCCGGGGCCGAACCCCCGCAACGGTCAGTCTCGCCTACGGCACCATGGACCGCATGGAGCGCCCCGCTGACCACGCACTGACCGACTACGCCGACCGGGTGCTCACCTGGGCCGAGGCCGTGCCGCCCGGGCGTGTCCTCACCTACGGCGACATCGCCGGACTCATCGGGCAGGGCGGCCCCCGCCAGGTGGGCCGCGTCATGGCGACCTACGGCGGCGCCGTGCCCTGGTGGCGCGTGGTGCGCGCCGACGGCCTGCCGCTGCCCGGCCAGGAACGCCGCGCCCTGGAGCACTACCGGGCCGAGTCCACACCGCTGCGCGACCTCGTCCCCGGCAGCCCCACCCGCGTCGACATGCGGCGCGCCCGCTGGCAGCCCGACCCGGACCACCTCGCCGGGCCCGCCGACGCACCCGACTGACCGCGCCCGCGCGCACAGCGACGGCCCGCGCCGACCGCCGCCCCCGGGAACCCGTGCACCACGCCTCACATCGACCAGCTTCCGTCATCCACCCCGGGGGCCACCACCCGGACACCGGCGGCCCCGGCCGCCGCACCGCACGCGCGGCGGTACGGCTCGCGTACCGTCTCCAGCACAGCCCTGTCGTCCACCCCCGCGTCCAGGGGACGCCCCGAGAACCTGCGATGCACGTGAGCCTCTCCGTTCCAGCACCCGAACCGCCCGCAGCCCGGACCGACGGGCACCCCGTGCCCGTCGACCCCGGCGCCTACCGTCTCGTGCGCACCCCGCCCGAGACCACGGGCCTCCCCGCCATGGACGCAGCGCAGCGCGCGGTGGTTGAGCACCCGGGCGGACCGCTGCTGGTGCTCGCCGGCCCCGGCACGGGCAAGACCACCACCCTCGTCGAGGCGGTCGCGGCCCGCGTCGCCCGGGGCACGCCCCCCGAACGCATCCTGGTCCTCACCTTCAGCCGCCGCGCCGCGACCGAACTCCGCGACCGGATGTCCGCCCGGCTCCACGGCAGCGCCCCGCTCGCGGCGACGTTCCACTCCTACGCCTACGGCCTGGTCCGCGCCCACCAGGACCGGGAGCTCTTCGCCGAACCGCTGCGGCTGCTCTCCGGCCCTGAACAGGACCTCTACCTGCGGGAGCTGCTCCAGGGACAGCTCGCCCTGGAACCGGCCGGCCGCGCGGTGCGCTGGCCCGGCGACCTCCGCGCCTGCCTCACCACCCGCGGCTTCGCCGACGAACTGCGCGCCGTCCTCGCCCGCAGCCGCGAACTCGGCCTCCCCCCGCACCGGCTCGCGGACTTCGCCGAACGCGACGGTCGCCCCGACTGGCGGGCCGCCGCCCACTTCCTCGCCGAGTACCTCGACGTCACCGAGGCCCAGGGCGTGCTGGACTACGCCGAACTCGTCCACCGCGCCGCCCGGGTCGTCGAACGGGCCCGCGCGGGCCGCCCCCGCCCCGGCGCCCACCCCGAACCGCCCCACACCGCCTTCGACGCCGTCTTCGTCGACGAGTACCAGGACACCGATCCCGCACAGCTGCGGCTGCTCGCCGCCCTCGCCTCCGGCGGCCGGGACCTCACCGTCTTCGGCGACCCCGACCAGTCGATCTACGCCTTCCGCGGCGCGGACGTCGGCGGCATCCTGGAGTTCCCCGAGACCTTCCCCACCGCGACGGGCGCGCCCGCCCCGGTCGCGGTGCTCCGCACCGGGCGGCGCAGCGGCGCAGGGCTGCTCGCCGCCACGCGGGAGATCACCCGCCGGATGACGCTCAACCGGCTGCCGGCCGAGAAGGTCCGCGCCCACCGGGAGCTCGCCGCCGAGCGGCCCGGCGGCACCGTTCGCGTGCTGACCTTCCCCACCCCAGGCGCCGAGCTCGATAACATCGCCGATCTGCTGCGCCGCGCCCATCTGGAGGACGGCCTCGCCTGGCGGGACATGGCCGTGCTGGTCCGGGCCGGCGGCCGCTCGCTGCCCGGCATGCGCCGCGCCCTGACGGCGGCCGGCGTCCCGCTCGACGTCGACGGCGACGACCTGCCGCTGCGCCACGAGCCGGCCGTGGCACCGCTGCTGGCCGCGCTCCGTGCCGTGGCCGACCCGCGCACCCTCACCACCGAGACCGCGCTGTCGCTGCTGACCTCGCCGCTGGGCGGCCTGGACGCCGCGGACCTCCGCCGGCTCGGCCGGGCGCTGCGCGCCGAGGAGCGCGCCGCCGGCGTCGACCCGCCGCCCCCCTCCGACACCCTCATCGCCCGTGCCCTCGCGGAGCCGGCCCGCCTGGTCGCCCACGACCCGGCCCACGCGGGCGGCGCCCTGCGGCTGGGCCGGCTGCTGGCACGCACCGGGGAGGTGCTGGCCGCCGGCTCGACCCCGGAGGAGGCCCTGTGGGAGCTGTGGGAGGGCACCAGCTGGCCGCAGCGCCTGGAGCGCGCCGCGCGCCGCGGCGGCGCGGCCGGCCGCAACGCCGACCGGGATCTCGACGCGGTCTGCGCCCTGTTCGACGCGGCGGCCAGGGCCGAGGAGCGCACCGGGGGCCGCGGCGCCCTCAACCTGCTGGCCGAGCTGGAGGCGTACGACATCGCGGGGGACACCCTGGCCGCCGGGGCGACCCGGCCCGACGCGGTGCGGCTGATGACCGCCCACCGCGCCAAGGGCATGGAGTGGCCGCTGGTCGTCGTCGCCGGGGTGCAGGAGGGCCTGTGGCCCGACCTCCGGCGGCGCGGCTCGCTGCTGGAGGCCGACCGCATCGGCTCCGACGGCATCGCCGAACCCCTCAGCCCCGGCGCGCTGCTGGCGGAGGAGCGCCGGTTGTTCTACGTGGCGGCGACCCGGGCGCGCGAACGCCTCGTGGTCACCGCGGTCCGGGCCGGGGACGACGGTGACCAGCCCTCGCGGTTCCTGCGGGAACTCGGCGTGGAACCCGAGGACGTCAGCAGCCGGCCGCGCCGTCCGCTCTCCGTCGCCGCCCTCGTCGCCGAGCTGCGGGCCACCACCGTCGACCCGGACGCCCCCGACGCGCTGCGGCACGCCGCCGCCCGCCGGCTCGCCCGGCTCGCCGCGCTCCGCGACGGCGACGGGGTGGCGCTGGTGCCGGCCGCCCACCCGCAGCGGTGGTGGGGGCTGCGGGAGGAGACCGTCGCCCCCACTCCGGTGCGCAACCCCGAGCGGCCCGTCGCGCTGTCCGGCAGCGCGCTCGACCAACTGGTCAACACCTGCTCCCTCCAGTGGTTCCTGGGGCGCGAGGTCTCCGCCGACGCCCCGGCCACCGCCGCCCAGGGGTTCGGCAACGTGGTGCACGTCCTCGCCGACGAGGTCGCGTCCGGTTCGACCCCCGCAGACCTCTCCGTGCTGCTGGAGCGCCTGGACGGCGTCTGGGACGCGCTCGCCTTCGAGGCACCGTGGCACTCCCGGCAGGAACGCGAGGAGGCCCGCACCGCCCTGGAGCGGTTCCTCGCCTGGCACGCGGCGCAGGACGCGCAGGGCCGCCGCACCGAGGGCAGCGAGCGCGAGTTCGACGTCACCCTGCGCGCCGGTGGGAGCAGCGTCCGGATCAGGGGGGTCGTCGACCGGGTGGAGCGCGACGCCGAGGGGCGCGCCTACGTCGTGGACTTCAAGACCGGCACCACGCCGCTCAGCAAGGGCGACGCGGAGCTGAACCCGCAACTGGCCGTCTACCAGCTGGCGCTCCGCCGCACCGGTTCGCCCGACGACAGCGCCGACCGGCTCGGCGGCGGCGAACTCGTCTACCTCCGCAAGGGCGCGCCGAAGAAGGAGGGCGGTGACGCCATGCCGCTGCTCCGGCCGCAGACCTCGCTGGACGGCGCCGTCGAGGAGCGGCCGGCGGGGAGCGGGCCCGACGGCGGCGCACCACTGGTGGGGGACTGGATCGGCGGACTGCTGGCCGAGGCGGCCGGCCGCGTGCTGGACGAGCGGTTCACCCCCTCGCCGGGCCAGCACTGCGGCACCTGCGGCTTCCGGTCCTCCTGCTCGGGCCGCCCGGAGGGGCGCGGCGTACTGGAGTGACCGGCGCCCGGCCGTGCGGGTCCGCGGCCCGGCTGCGGGAACCGACCGGCGGTCACCGGCGTCCCTGAGCAGGGGCGGAGCACGCGGGAGCCGGTCGAACCGGCTCCCGCACCGCCCCTGCCCGCCGGGCGCGCCGCGCCCGGCACGGGGGCCGGCCCCACGCGCGACGCGATCCGAGGCGTCGCGCGCGGCGGATCGGGCAGGAGGACGGAGATCCGTACCGTCCCCAGCGAGACCACATGCGAGGAGCACCCGACGTGACACCGAAGAAGAGCGTCCTGACGGCAGCAATGGTGGGCGCTTTCGTCCTCGGCGCCACGGCCTGTGGCAGCGGTTCCGGGCACTTCGACGGCAAGGCGCCGGAGGAGATCGCCGAGGAGGCGCGCGACGCGATGGCGACCCTGGAGTCGGTCACCATCTCCAGCGACCTGGAGAGCCAGGGCCAGGAGATCGCCATGCAGGCCAGCATCGCGGCCGACGGCTCCTGCGAGGGCAGCGTCACCGCCGAGGCGATGGAGGCGGAGTTCGTCAGCATCGACGGCACCGAGTACCTCAAGGCCGACGAGGAGTTCTGGCAGGGCGAGGGCCTGGAGGCCTCCGACGTCGGCGGCAAGTGGGTCCAGGTCCCCGAGGGTGAGATGAGCCTCACCGGGCAGTTCTGCGACCTGGAGCAGATCCTCGGCGAGATGTCGGAGAGCGAGATCGAGCCCGACGACTGGGAGTCCGTCGACGGCGAGACCATCGACGGCACCGAGACCGTCGGCATCCGCAACACCCAGAACCAGGATGCCGGCACCACCGACCTCTTCGTCGCCGACTCCGAGGACGCCTACGTGCTGCGCTCCGTCCGCACCGGCGACATCGAAGGCACCGTGGAGTTCTCCGACTTCAACGCCGACTTCGACATCTCCGCCCCGGCCGACGCGGTCGACCTGACCGAGCTCGGCTGACCCGCCGCCGCGCGCACGCGCCCGGCACCGCGCAGGCTCCGGCCTGCCGCGGTGCCGGGCGCGTCGGCGTTCGGCCCGTTCCCCACGCGTGCCCCCGGCCCCTTCCGGACGCCGCGGCCTTCGCGGACGCCGCGGGGGCCCGGCGGCACCCGCCACGGGTGCGGCGGGTGCCGCGGTGTCCGAGCGCCGTACTAGCCTCGGGGACCGTGCCCGACCGCCTCCGCCACCCCGACGAGCTGAAGTCCCTGCTCGGCATCCCCTTCACCGACGAGCAGATCCACGCGATCACCGCCCCGGCCGCGCCGCAGGTCATCGTCGCCGGCGCCGGCTCCGGCAAGACCACGGTGATGGCCGCCCGCGTCGTCTGGCTGGTCGGCACCGGCCGGACGGCGCCCGACCGCGTCCTCGGCCTGACCTTCACCAACAAGGCCGCCGCCGAACTCTCCGAGCGGGTGCGCCGGGCGCTGCGACAGGCGGGTGTGACCGACCCCGACGGCGCCCCCGTGCCCCCGCCCCGGCCCGCCGGGGGCTCGACCGACGGCACCCCGGCTCCACCCGACGAGGACGGCACCCCGGGCGAGCCGGAGATCTCCACCTACCACGCGTTCGCCGGCCGCCTCATCGCGGAACACGGCCTGCGCATCGGTGTCGAGCCCGGCTCCCGGCTGCTCGCCGACGCCTCCCGCTTCCAGCTCGCCGCCGAGGTGCTCCGCGCCGCGCCCGCCGAGTTCGCCGCCCCCACCGGCGCCTCCAGCGGTCGGCCCCGCCGCTTCACCGCGCTCGTCGAGGACCTCATCGCCCTCGACGGCGAACTCTCCGAACACCTCGTCGACCCGGCGCGGTTGCGCGGTCACGACGAGGCGCTCGTCGCCACGCTGGACCGCCTCACCCGGCCCACGGCGGCGCTGCGCCGCGTCGCCGAGACGGCGCGCGGCCGCCGCGAACTCCTCGCGCTGGTCGAGGAGTACCGCGCCCGCAAGCGGGCCCGCGACCTCATCGACTTCGGCGACCAGATCGCCCACTCCGCGCGGCTCGCCCGCGACGTCCCCGAGGTCGGCAGGGCGCTGCGTGAACGGTACGAGGTGGTGCTGCTCGACGAGTACCAGGACACCTCGGTGGCCCAACGCATCATGCTCGCCGGTCTGTTCGGCGCCGGCGGCCACGACGCGGCGGAGCTGCGGCTGCCGGCCGGCGGCCCCGCGGGCACCGGCGCCCCCGGCAGCACCGATGCCTCCGGCGGCCCCGATGCGTCGGACGCAGAGCCGCCGCCCCGGGCGGCCTCCGGCGCCGGGCACGCGGTGACCGCGGTCGGCGACCCCTGCCAGGCCATCTACGGCTGGCGCGGCGCCTCCGTCGCCAACCTCGACGAGTTCCCCCACCACTTCCCCCGCGCCGACGGCACCCCCGCCGACCTCCACACCCTCACCGAGAACCGCCGCAGCGGCGGCCGGCTCCTGGACCTCGCCAACCGCCTCGCGGAACCGCTGCGCGCCCGCCACCCCGGCGTCGAGCCGCTGCGCCCGGCCCCCGGCGCCGACGGCGAGGGCCGCGTGCGGTGCGCCCTGTTCGCCACGCAGGCCGAGGAGTTCGCCTGGCTCGGCGACCACCTCGCGCATCTCATCCGCACCGGGACGCCCCCCGGGGAGATCGCCGTACTCTGCCGCACCGCCGGGGACTTCGCGGAGATCCAGCGGGTGCTGGTCGGGCGCGGTGTCCCGGTCGAGGTCGTCGGCCTCTCCGGTCTGCTCCATCTCCCCGAGGTCGCCGACCTGGTGGCGGTCTGCGAGGTGCTGGCCGACCCCACCGCCAACGCCTCGCTGGTGCGGCTGCTCGCCGGCCCGCGCTGGCGGATCGGCCCCCGCGACCTCGCGCTCCTCGGCCGCCGGGCGCGGATGCTGGTCCGGCGCGAGAACACGGGCGGCACCGACCGGCTGACCGGCGCGGTGCAGGGCACCGACCCCGCCGAACTCGTCTCGCTCGCCGACGCCCTCGACACGTTCACCGGCGCGGACCGCCGCGGGCGCGACGCCGAACCGCATCCGGCCCGCGACGGTGGGCGCGACGACGGCCCCGAGGACGACCTCGCGTTCTCCGCCGAGGCGCGCGTCCGCTTCGCCCATCTCGCCGCCGAACTGCGGGAGCTGCGGCGCTCCGTCAGCGACCCGCTCATGGACGTGCTGCACCGCGTGCTGGCCGTCACCGGACTGGAGGTCGAGCTCTCCGCCTCGCCGCACGCGCTGGCCGCCCGCCGCCGCGAGACACTCCGGGCCTTCCTTGACATCGCGGCCGACTACGCCGCCGGCGGCCACTCCACCGCCGTCGACCGCGACGCCGGGCTGCTGGGCTTCCTCGCCTACCTGCGGGCCGCCGCCCAGCACGACAAGGGCCTCGACGGCTCGCTGCCGGGGGCCGAGGACACCGTCAAGGTGCTCACCGCCCACAAGGCGAAGGGGCTGGAGTGGGACGTCGTCGCCGTCCCCGGCCTGTACGAGTCCGGCTTCCCGCAGACCCGCGCCCAGGACTCCTGGCTCAAGCACTCCCACACCCTGCCGTCGCCGCTGCGCGGCGACGCCCCGGTGCTGCCGACGGTCGCGGAGTGGAGCACCGCGGGCCTCGCCGACCACGACGCCCA
Organism: Streptomyces bohaiensis; assembly: GCF_012033785.1. Lineage (GTDB taxonomy): Bacteria > Actinomycetota > Actinomycetes > Streptomycetales > Streptomycetaceae > Streptomyces > Streptomyces bohaiensis. Next base: position 2,180 of record NZ_JAAVJC010000053.1, on the reverse strand, counting down.
GGCCGGCACCCACCGCGCGCTGGAGGAACTCCGCCTGGGGTACGTCGCCCTCACCCGGCCCCGCTCGCTGCTGCTGGCCTCCGGCCACCGCTGGGGACCGACCCAGAAGCGACCGCGCACGGTCTCGCCCTACCTCACCGCCGTCCGCGCCCACTGCGAGCGCTCGCCCGGCCACGGCGAGGTGGAGGAATGGGCGCCCGAGCCCGGCGAGGACGACGTCAACCCGCTGCTGGAGGCACAGGCCGCCGACACCCCCTGGCCGCTCCCGCTGGACCCCGCCGCCACCCGGCGGCGCCGCGAGGCCGCCGCGCTGGTCCACGCCGGGCTCCGGGGGCTCGGCGAGACCCCGCCCCCGCTGCCCGTGCCGCGCACCGACCCCTCCGTCTCCCCGCCCGGTTCGCCCGGCCCGTCCGCCGCCCGGGACCACCGCGAGCCGGAGACCCCTCCCGCCGTGCCGGAGAGCGAGCTGACCCCCGAGGACCGCCGGACCGCCGAGTCGTGGGACCGCGATCTCGACGCCCTCACCGGAGAGCTGCGCCGCTCCCGCGAGCGGGTGCGGGAGGTGGCGCTCCCGGCCTCGCTCTCCGCCTCCCAGTTGCAGCGGCTCGCCGCCGACCCGGAGGGGTTCGCCCGCGACCTCGCCCGCCCGATGCCGCGCCGCCCCCGCCCCGCCGCCCGCCGCGGCACGCGGTTCCACGCCTGGGTGGAGTCCCGGTTCGAGACGCTCGCCCTGCCGATGCTCGGCCCCGACGAACTGCCCGGCGGCGCGGAGGACGACCCGGAGATCCGCGACGAGCAGGACCTCGCGGAGCTGAAGGCCGCCTTCGAACGCAGCCCCTTCGCGGACCGCGCCCCCTTCCAGGTCGAGGCGCCGTTCCAGCTCCGACTGGCAGGTCGGACCGTCCGCGGCCGCATCGACGCCGTCTACCGCGAGGGCGACCGCTTCGAGATCATCGACTGGAAGACCGGCCGCGAACGCGACGCCGACCCGCTGCAGCTCGCGGTCTACCGCGTCGCCTGGGCGGAGCTGCGGGGGCTGCCGCTCTCCCGGGTCACGGCCGCCTTCTACTACGTGCGCGGCGGGGAACTGGTCCGCCCGGCGGTCCTGCCCGACCGCGCGGGGCTGGAGACGATACTGGCAGGGGAGGTGACCTGGGCGTCCAACGTCCCCGGTTAGTCTCGACGCATGCCCCGCAACCAGGACAGCGCCGTCCCCCCGATCTCCCTCACCTCAGCAGCCGGCATCGACCGCGGATCGGGGCGCCGGCAGGACGAGGCATGGCTCGGTGCGGCGTGGAGCCACCCCACCACCAGGGTCTTCGTGGTGTGCGAGGGGCAGGCGCTGATCGAGGACACCGAGGACGGCGGCGCCGAGCTGGTGATGACCCCGTCCTTCGACGCGCCCGTGACCGAGGCCCACCGCTACTTCCTGGGCACCGACGCGGCCGGCGTGCGCTACTTCGCCGTCCAGAAGGACTCGCTCCCCGGGCGGCTCGACGCGGCCGCCCGCCCGGCCGGGCTGCGCGAGGCCGCGGTACTGCTCGGCGAGCGCGACTCGGCGCTGCTGGTCCACGCGGTGGCGCTGGAGAACTGGCAGCGGATGCACCGCTTCTGCTCCCGCTGCGGCGAGCGCACGGTGATCGCCGCTGCCGGCCACATCCGGCGCTGCCCGGCCTGCGGCGCCGAGCACTACCCGCGCACCGACCCGGCCGTCATCATGCTGGTCACCGACGAGGAGGACCGGGCGCTGCTCGGGCGGCAGGTGCACTGGCCGGCGGGCCGGTTCTCCACCCTGGCCGGTTTCGTGGAGCCGGGGGAGTCCATCGAGGAGGCCGTGGTGCGGGAGGTCGCCGAGGAGGTCGGCGTCCGGGTGGGCCGGGTCGAGTACGTCGCCAGCCAGCCGTGGCCCTTCCCGTCCTCGTTGATGCTGGGGTTCCAGGCCCACGCCGAGGCCGACGGCGCCGTGATCCGTGTGGACGGCGAGGAGATCTCCGAGGCCCGCTGGTTCTCCCGTGACGACCTGCGGGCGGCGGTCGAGGCCGGGGAGGTCTCGCCGCCGACGAGCGTCTCCATCGCGGCGCGCCTGGTCGAGCAGTGGTACGGCAAGCCGCTGCCGCTGCCCCGCGGCTGACGCCGGCGCCCCGCCGGTCGCCGCCCGCCGTCCCGGCGCGTCCGCCCGC
>NZ_JAAVJC010000539.1 GCF_012033785.1 Streptomyces bohaiensis | reverse complement strand
GGTCAGGTAGCCGGCCGCCGGTGAGAGCACGAACGCCGCGGTGCGGCCGAACTCCTCCGGCTCGCCGTAGCGGCCCAGCGGGATACCGGCGAGGGCGTCCTCCCGGACGGCCGGCGTAGCGGTGCGGCGAAGCACGTCGCGCCCTGCCGGACGTCCACGCGGGCGGCGGCCACGCAGCCCGCGGTACGACCACCCACCACAGCGGCACCGAATCCGGCCGGGCCGCGGCCGGACGCCGCACGACGGACGACGGACCCCGGCACGGGGCCGCACACGGAATGGGAGCCAAGCGGATGGACCTGGGACTGGCTGGACGTGTCCACGTGGTGACCGGCGGCAGTCGGGGGCTGGGATACGCCACCGCCGCGGCGCTGGTCGGTGACGGCGCCAAGGTGGTGATCTCCTCGCGCGACGCCGACTCCGTCACCGCCGCCACCGACCGCCTCAACGAACTCGGCGCGACCACCGGGGGCGCCGCCACCGGCCTCGTCGCCGACCTGGGCAGCGCGGACACCGCGCTGCGCCTGGCGGACGCGGCGGTGGAGCACTACGGGCGACTGGACGGCGCCCTGGTGTCGGTCGGCGGCCCGCCGCCCGGCACGGCGGCCTCGGCCACCGACGAGCAGTGGCGCGGCGCCTTCGAGACCGTCTTCCTCGGCGCGGTCCGCGCCGTGCGGGAGCTGGCAGGCCGCCTCGCCGCCGGTGACGGCGGCGCGATCGGCCTGGTGCTGTCGTCCTCGGCCCGCTCGCCCATCACCGGGCTGGGCATCTCCAACGGGCTGCGCCCCGGCCTGGCCATGGTCGCCAAGGACATGGCGGACGAGTTCGGGCCGCGCGGGGTGCGCGTGCTGGGGCTGCTCCCCGGTCGCATCCTCACCGACCGCATGCGGGACCTGGACGCGAGCAACCCGGCCGCCCGGGAGGACGCCCTCGCCGGTATCCCGCTGGGCCGCTACGGCGAGCCGGAGGAGTTCGGCCGCACCGCGGCGTTCGTGCTCTCACCGGCGGCCGGCTACCTGACCGGCTCGCTCGTGGCGGTCGACGGCGGGGCGCTCCGCGCTCTGTGAGCCGCGCCCCGCGTCGCACGGCCTGGGCCCCGCGCCGCGCGGCCGGGGCCGTTTTCCTGCCCAGTGGGCGCATCTT
>NZ_JAAVJC010000538.1 GCF_012033785.1 Streptomyces bohaiensis | reverse complement strand
GACTGGGCGACCGGCGAGTCGCGCACCAGTATGTGGAAACCGTCGGTGTGCTGCTCGATGTAGTCCAGCAGCGCGAAGGCGGCCTGCTCCAGGAGCTCGCGGGGGTGGCCGGCGGTGAGCGGCTGGAGGCGGAGCTGACCGCGCTCCGCGGCGAGATCGACCGCGCCGTGCACCACGCGCTGCCGTGGGCCGTCCAGGGGGACCACGGCCGCGCCTCGGCCGACACGGTCCTCGCCCAGGGCGAGGAGCACCTGCCCGCGCACCCCGCGGTGCGGCAGCTGGTGGAGTCCGCGGTGCGGTCCGTGTACGCCGAGCGCCGACGGCTGGCCAGCGCGTTGTCGGTGCTGGAGAGCGGCGCCTCGCGCGTCCAGGCCGCCGTGACGGCGCAGGTGGCCGAGTTGGACCGGCGCAAGCTGCCGTACTGGCAGGACAACGTCCACGCGAACGTCCCGCACAGCCGGGTCCGCGAGGACATGGAGGCGCTCGACCGGCTGCTGGCCCCGATGGACCTGCTGGCGCAGCGTCTCCTGGTCCTGACCGGCGCGCGGCGCACCGGCCGCCCGTGGCCCCGCCCGGTGCCGATCGCCAACGTGGTGCGTGCCGCGGTGGGCCGGAGCGAGGACTTCACCCGGGTGGTCGCGGCCCTGCCCCCGGTCCCGCAGGGCGTGCGCGGTCCCGCGGTCAACGCCGCGATCCACGTGCTGTCCGAGCTCATCGACAACGCGCTCCAGTTCAGCCCGCCGACCACGCAGGTCCATGTGACCGTGGAGAGCGCCACCAGCGGCATCGTCCTGCACATCGACGACAGCGGCCTGCCGATGCGCACGGAGACGCTGCAGCGCGCCCGCCTCACCGTGGACCTCGAACGGCCGCTGGACATCACCGACCTGTCGGGCAGCCGCCTCGGGCTCGCCGCGGCACGGCTGGCCGGGGAGCGCTTCGGTATGCGGATCGAGTTCCGCCCGTCCATCACCGGCGGGACCCGGGCGAGCGTCTTCCTGCCGGTGCAGTGGCTCTCGCCCGTGACCGACTCCCCCGCCGTCCGGGCCCCCGCGGCCACCGAGCGCCCGCGCCGCGCCGACGGCGCCGTGGCGACCACGACCGGGCCCGTCGGAGCGACCGCCGCGGCGACGCGCGCACCGGTCGCC
>NZ_JAAVJC010000537.1 GCF_012033785.1 Streptomyces bohaiensis | reverse complement strand
CCCCCCCGACCGCGCGGCGGCCCGGTCCCCACACCCCGACAGGGGCGGGGGCCGGGCCGCCGCGTCGTCGTTGCCGCGGCACCCGGACGCGGCGCGCTGGTCACAGCACGGCGCGGGCCCGGGCCATGCGCTCCTCGTGCTGTTCGCGGTAGTCCGCCAGCATGGGGGCGTGCTCGGCGATCACCGCCTCCTGGTGGTCGGCGTCGATCGCCGCCCAGCGCGCGACCAGGTCGGTCCGCTCCTTGCACGCCACGTCGACGACGGCGGCCTCCCGTGCCTCGCGCCCCGACACGTCGCCGCCGAGGCCGAGTTGGGCAGCGGCTTCCAGCGGGGTGTCGGTGGTGAGGCCGTGGTCGGCCATGCAGTCCGACCACTCGGCGAGCAGCGTCTCCAGCCGGGGGTCCTCGTCGGCGAGATGGGCCGCCTCGTCGGCGAGTTGCAGGATCACCGTGGGGTCCACCCAGTCGGCCTCCGGCCGGTTGACCGTGAGGGTGGCCTCGCCGTGGCAGCCGGTGACGGGGACCGGTTCGCCCCCGAGTTCGGGGCCCGTCATCCGCTGCGCCTCCTCCAGGGTCTCGGGGTGGTCGAGGTCGAGCCCGGGGTCGCCGTGGAGGGCGAGCTCCTGGTCCGGGGTGAGGTCGTGCGGGAAGACGGGGGCGTAGGTGGCCGGGTCGAGGTCGACGGGGTGCATGTAGCCGTGCTCGGCGGCGACGTCGGCGTCGTCCACGCCGTAGAGGTAGAGGTGCGTCCCGAGGTCGGCCGCCCGCCTCTCGGCGGGGGTGTACTCCAGCCCGTACCGCGCCATGCAGTCGGTGATCAGGACGTCACGGGCCTCCTCCAGCAGTCGCTGGTCCTCGGTGGGGATGTGGTACTCGTCCAGCGGCAGGGTGAGGTCGGCGGTGAGGGAGGCGGCCGGCACCACCGCTTCGACCGCGTCGGCGGCGCCGGGCACCTGCGGTTCGGTCGCCTCGTCGGCGGCGGACGCGGGTTCCGGTGGCTGTGCGGCGCCGGGGCCGGAGCAGGCGGCGGTGGCGAGAAGCGGCAGCAGGGCGAGGACGGCGAGTCGGGGTGCGGGGCGGCTGGGGCGCACGGCGGGGCTCCGGGGGTCGGTCGGCGGCGCTGCGCCGGGGCGTCGCGCAGCGCGTGGGTCGGTGCCCCCG
>NZ_JAAVJC010000536.1 GCF_012033785.1 Streptomyces bohaiensis | reverse complement strand
CCGCCGACCGCCCCCGCCGCGCCGACCTGTGGCTGCCCGGCCCCGACGGGACGGTCTCCGTCGCGGCGCCCGCCGTGGCCCCCACCGGCATCACCCCCGCCGCCGGCACCGCACCGGCCGGGCCCCGCCCGGGCGAGCGCCGTCCCGTCGCCCCCGCAGCCTCCGTCGTGCCGCTGCGGGCGGTGGGGTGAGAGCGATGGACCGGGTGCTCTGCGTCTGGGTCCCCGACTGGCCGGTCCGGGTGGCCGGCGCCGCCCCGGACGTCCCGCTGGCGGTGATGGCCGGCGGGCTGGTCCTCGCCTGCTCGCCGGCCGCCCGCGCCGCGGGCGTCCGCCGCGGCATGCGGCTGCGCCCCGCCCGCGCCCGCTGCCCGGAACTGCGCGCGGTCGAGCGGGACGTCGAGGAGGAGATCCGCGGCTTCGAGCCGCTGGTGCGGGAGCTGGAGGAGGCCGTCATGCCCCGCCTGGAGGTGGTCCGCCCCGGGCTGCTCGCCGCCCCCGCCCGGGGGCCGGCCCGCTACTGGGGCGGCGAGCAGCAGCTCGTCGCCCGGGTCACCACCGTCCTGCGCGAACTGGGGCACCCTGCCCGGGCCGGGGCCGGCGACACCGTCTTCGCCGCCGCGCTCGCCGCCCGGAGCGGCGTGCTGGTACCGCCCGGGGAGAGCGCCGCCTTCCTCGCCCCCTACCCGGCGGGGGTGCTGGGGCGGCCCCGCCTCACCGAGCTGCTGCACCGGCTGGGCATCACCACGCTGGGCGCGTTCGCCGCCCTCCCCGCCGACCGGGTCGCCGCCCGCTTCGGCGCCGAGGGCCTCGCCGCCCACCGCACCGCCCGGGGGGTGGAGGCCCGACCCGTCTCCTCCCGCGCCGGGACGGCGGACCATTCCGTCACCCACGCCTTCGAACCGGCCACCTTGCTGCTGGAACCGGTGGTGTTCGCCGCCAAGGCCGCCGCCGACCGGCTCCACCAGCGGCTGACCGCGGCCGGGGTGGTCTGCGCCCGACTGGAGGCGGAGGTCGAACTCGGGGACGGCCGCCGCCTGAGCCGCGTCTTCCGCCACGAGGGGCGCCTCTCGGCGGCGGCGGTCGCCGAGCGGGTGCGGGGGGTGCTGCGCGCCTGGGAGGCCGCCGGCACCCTCGCCGGCGGCTCCGGCGCCGACGCCCCCACCGGGCC
>NZ_JAAVJC010000535.1 GCF_012033785.1 Streptomyces bohaiensis | reverse complement strand
CGGCCGCGGCGCGCCGCGCCCCGGCGGACCAGCGCCTTGCGGACGGCCCCGCCGAGCTCGGGACCGGCCGGGACCACCCCCATTACAGTAGGTCCGGGGAGCCGCGTCGGACCACGCTGCCGTCCCGGCGCCAGACCACCAGGAACCGAGTCACTAGGAGCACGCGTGCGGCCCGTTGGCAGCAAGTACCTGCTCGATGAGCCGCTGGGGCGCGGCGCCACCGGGACCGTCTGGCGGGGCCGCCAGCGGGAGGAGGCCGGCGCCGAGGCGGCGGTCACCGGCCATCCCGGCGAGGCCGTCGCGATCAAGATCCTCAAGGAGGAGCTGGCCCAGGACCCCGACGTGGTCATGCGCTTCCTCCGCGAACGCTCCGTGCTGCTGCGGCTCAGCCGCGACAGCCACCAGAACATCGTCCGCACCCGCGACCTCGTCGTCGAGGGCGAGCTGCTGGCCCTGGTGATGGACCTGGTCGACGGCCCCGACCTGCACCGGCACCTCTACGACAACGGCCCCTTCTCCCCGGTCGCCGCGGCGCTGCTCACCGCGCAGATCGCGGACGCGCTCGCGGCCGCCCACGGCCGCGGCGTCGTGCACCGCGACCTCAAGCCCGCCAACGTGCTGCTCGCCCGGGACGGCGCGGACGGCGAACTGCTGCGGCCGATGCTGACCGACTTCGGCATCGCCCGGCTCGCCGACGCACCCGGTGTCACCCGCGCCCACGAGTTCGTCGGCTCCCCGTCCTACGTCGCCCCCGAGTCGGCGGAGGGCCGCGAGCAGACCTCGGCCGTGGACGTCTACGCCGCCGGCATCCTGCTCTTCGAACTCGTCACCGGTGAGCCGCCGTTCCGCGGCGGCAGCGCCCTGGAGCTGCTCCAGCGCCACCTCAACGAGCAGCCGCGCCGGCCCGAAGGACTGCCCGACCCCCTGTGGACGGTCATCGAGCGCTGCCTGCTCAAGAACCCCGCCCAGCGCCCCTCCGCCGCCGCGCTCGGCCGCGCGCTGCGCGCGGTGGGCGAGGGGATCGGCGACCACGCGGGGCCCGAGCAGCGCTCCGCGGCGCTCGGCGTCGCCGGGCTCCTCCCGCCGGACCCCGCGCCGGGATAAATCGACAAATCCCCGAGACGGCACCCGCGTGCGGCGGCTCGGCTCTGTCGGGGAGCGCCGCGGCGCGGACCCACG
>NZ_JAAVJC010000534.1 GCF_012033785.1 Streptomyces bohaiensis | reverse complement strand
CGCCAGCTGCGCCGCATGATCCGCCTGGAGGCCGTCGTCATCGCCCTCTTCGGCGCCCTCCTGGGTGTCGCGATGGGCCTGGCGTGGGGCGCGGGCGCCTCCTGGCCGGGCGCGGGCTGCTGCGCGGGCGGGGCGGGCTGCTCCTCGGGGGCGGTCCCCGGGGTGCTGCCGCTGTCGGGGACGGTCTGCTCGGTGGCGGGGCCGGCGGTGTCCTCCGCCGTCTCCTCCGACGGGGACTCGGCGCCGCCGGCCGGCTGCTCGCCGGGGACGGTCTCCTCGCCGGGGACGCCGCCGGACGCGGGCGCCTCGGTGGCGTTCTCCTCCAGCGCCCCCTCCTCCTCGGCCTCCTCGCCGGGGAGGGTGATGCCCTGCTGGCTGTTGCGCGGCAGCTCCCCGGGACGGGTGACCGGGTTGAGCTCCGCGGAGCGGACCGCGCTGCCGAGCAGCGAGCCGATCAGCAGGGTGCCGCCGAGCAGCAGCATCGCCAGCAGCCCGCCGCGGCGCAGTACCCGGCGGCGCAGGTCGTTGACGGCGACGCGCGGCCCCAGCGTCCGCCACGCCTCACCGGAGAGCTTGGCGTCCAGCGAGTAGACGGGGGCACCGGCGATGATCATGGGTGACCAGGCGGCCAGCAGGATGATGTCCGGTGCGTCGTAGGCGGGGCCGGAGCCCCAGCTGACCGTCACCAGCAGCGCCAACGAGAGCAGCGCCCCGATCACGGCGGCGAACCGCTGCCAGAGACCGGCGATGGTGAGGACGCCCACGATGATCTGGACGAACGCCACCGTCAGGCCGGCGCCCACGGGGTGGGCGAGCGCCCAGTCGTGGAGGGGTGCGGCCAGTGCCCAGGGCTCCAGCCCGGAAAGCCAGGTGACCATGGAGCCGCGCTCGCCGCCGTCGAAGTACACGGGGTCGGTGAGTTTGGCGAAACCGGCGGTGATGGTGATGAAGCCGAGCAGCAGCCGGAGCGGCAGCAGCACGATGCCCAGGCTCATGTTGCGGCCGGGGTAGTAACCCTGGCGCGCGTCGGGCTTGCCGCCGGGTCGCCGGCCGGGGCCGTCGGTGTGCTCCGCCGGGGCGCCGCGGTCGTCGTCGGGATCGGGTCCGTAGGAGTCGAACGCCTCACGGGGGTCGCGGGTGAGGCGGCCGCCCTCGCCGGGCTCGGGGCCGCGCGGCCCCC
>NZ_JAAVJC010000533.1 GCF_012033785.1 Streptomyces bohaiensis | reverse complement strand
GGGACCATCGCCGAACGCCAGTCGCCACCGCCGTACTTGGAGTCCCAGCGCCGCGCCTCGTCGGCGGCCTCCCGCAGCTTGGACACGTCCGAGTGGCCGACCCGCCCACACGCCGCCGCCCGACGGCCCCGCCTCCGCCGGGTCGGACCCCGCATCCGACGGGCCCGACCCCGCCTCGTCGTCCCGGTTGCGGCAGGCCGCCTCGGAGCTCGACGAGCTGGGCGACCTGCTGCGGGAGCGGGACGACCGCCGGTGACCGGCCGGGTCCTCGACGGCCGCTACCGCCTGGAGCGCCCGCTCGGCCGCGGCGGCATGGGCGAGGTCTGGCTCGGCCGCGACCTGGCCCTCGGCGACCGGAAGGTCGCCGTGAAGCTGCTCCACGCCGCCCGCCTCGCCTCCCTCGCGGGCACCACCGATCCGGATGAGCTGCGCCGCCGGTTCCTGCGGGAGAGTCGCGCCACCGCCCGGATCGACCACCCGGGGCTGGTCGGCGTGCACGACGCCGGTGCCGACGCCGACACCCTCTACCTGGTGATGCAGCTGGTCGACGGCAGCGACCTCGCCGACCACCTCGCCGAGCACGACCCCTACCCCTGGCCGTGGGCGCTGGCCGTCCTCGCCCAGATCGCCTCCGCCCTCGCCGCCGTGCACGACGTCGGGGTCGTCCACCGCGACCTCAAGCCGGGCAACCTCATGGTGCGACCCGACGGCCGGGTCGTCATCCTCGACCTCGGTATCGCCGCGGTCACCGGCGACGTCGAGGAGACCAGACTGACCCGCACCGGGACCCTGATCGGCACCCCTCTCTACATGGCCCCGGAACAGGCGCTCGGCGGCACGGTCGGCCCGCCCACCGACCTCTACGCCCTCGCCACCCTCGGCTACGAGCTGCTCGCCGGGCGGCCGCCGTTCCGCGCGCCCAACGCCGCGGGGCTGCTCTACCGCAAACAGCACGAGTCCCCCGATCCGCTCGGGGAACTCCGCCCCGACGCCCCGGCCGGGCTCGTCGCGCTGCTCCACCGGATGCTCTCCGCCAGCCCCGCGGACCGTCCCGCCGACGCCCGGGAGCTGCACGCGGCCCTGGCCCCGCTGCTGCCGCGCCCCGCCGCCGGCGAGGCGACCGGCCGGCCGATGGACCCGACCCGCCCCTACACCCACCCGCTCGCCCCCTGGCCGCCGACCGGTCCCACGG
>NZ_JAAVJC010000532.1 GCF_012033785.1 Streptomyces bohaiensis | reverse complement strand
ACGCCCCGGGCCGCACCGCACCAGTGCTCACCGGCGGCGATGGCCGCGCCGTCACCCACCAGCGTGACCGGCAGCCCCGCGCCGAGCGTGCGGCGGCGAGCCGGTCCGCCTCCGCGCCGGACACCGCGGGCGGTGCTCCGATGCCCCGGTCCTGCGGCGTGGTCTCCAGCGCGAAGCCGGCGAGTATCGCGTAGTGCTCCATGACGTCTCCCTGGACCTCGGTCTCCCGGTATCCCGGGCCGGAACGCCCCGCGGCGTCCGTGCCACCACCCTCCCCGCCTGCCGTTTCGTCGGGTTTACCCGGTGATCAAAGCCGCGTGGCGATCAGGTGTCGGACGGTCGCACGCCTTCGGCCGGAGGCCGTCGCGGGCCCCAGCCGCGGCGCGCCACCCGGTGACCGCGCCACCACGCCCCGGGGCCGGGGCGGCGCAGGGCTGGACAAGGGGCGCCCCGGCGGGTGAGGCTTCCAGGCCATGACCACTGATCTTGTCGCCGCGCTCGACATCGGCGGAACGAAGATCGCGGGGGCGCTGGTGGACGACTCCGGCGCGGTGCGCGAACGCTTCCAGGTGCCCACGCCGACCCGGGAGCCGGGCGAGGCCGTCCTCGCCGCGGTCGAGGAGGTGTTCGCCGCGCTGGTCGCGACCCCCGGCTGGGCGGCCGTCCGCGGCGTCGGCATCGGCAGCGCCGGTCCCGTCGACGCGGCGGCCGGCGCGGTCAGCCCGGTCAACATCCCCGGCTGGCGCGGCTTCCCGCTGGTGGCGGCGGTCCGCCGCACGCTCGGCGCGGGGCTGCCGGTCACGCTGGTGGGTGACGGCGCGGCCATCGCCGCCGGTGAGCACTGGTGCGGTGCGGCCCGGGGCGTCGACAACGCGCTCTGCATGGTCGTCTCCACCGGGGTCGGCGGCGGGCTGGTGCTCGACGGCCGGCTGCGGACCGGCCCGAGCGGGAACGCCGGCCACATCGGCCACCTCTGCGTGGAGCTGGACGGGGAGAAGTGCCCCTGCGGCGGGCGGGGGTGCGTGGAGGGCATCGCCAGCGGTACCGCGATCGCCCGCTGGGCGGGGGAGCACGGGCTCCGCGCGCCGGACGGCGGGCCGCCCACCGCGGCGCACGTCGCCGCCGCGGCCCGGGAGGGCGATGCCGTGGCGACGGTTGTACTGAAGTGAGAACCCCCGGCGGCGCTGGCGACCTCGGCGCAGACGTGAT
>NZ_JAAVJC010000531.1 GCF_012033785.1 Streptomyces bohaiensis | reverse complement strand
GCCCGGTGGCGACGCGGCTCCCGGTGCGTGGCCCGGAGCAGCGGCGGTGCCGCCCCCGGCGGGGCTCGGCGACGACGCGGGCGCCCCGGCGGAGTCACCCGCCGGCGCCTGCCGCCCGGAACCGCACACCGCGCAGTACCGCTCGTCGGTACGCGGGGCCTCCCCACAGGCCGGACAGGAGACTTGATCACGCTGCGGCATCGTCACACCCATGTTCTCGGGCGGAGACGGTTGGCCGTCTCCACCAGTTCGATCCGTTCTCCACTGGTCGCCGCCAACCGGGCGAGCACCCGGTACGAGCGTTCCAGTCCCAGTCTGACGCCGGTCTCGGTCAACGGTTGGTCCGGCATCAGTCGTTCCTCTCCCGTGTGGACCCGGTCGTCCCCGACGCGACCCGCCAGCAACCAGTCGAGCGCTGAACCGAGCACTTCACAGGACAACCGTTCGGCCAGTGCCGGTTCCAGACCCTGTTCACGGAGCAGTGTCAGCTGTCCGGCAGCGGCGCGCAGGTCCGGCAGGAGAGGTTCGGTGGGGGCCCGCTGGCGCAGGCGTGCCCGGACGCCCGCGACGCGCGCGGCGGTCCAGTGGGCGGAGGTGTCGGGGACGGACTCCAGCGCGCGGACCGCGCCGGCGCGGTCGCCCAGCGCCAGCCGGACGCGCGCGAGCCCGAAACCCGCGCTGACGTGGCTGGGGTCGGTCGACCACACCAGCTCGTAGTAGTCGGCGGCGTTGTCCGACTGACCCAGGTGCTCGGCGCAGACGGCCAGTGCCAGCTTGGGCGCCAGTTCCCCCGGGAACGCGTCGTAGACCGCGTCGAAGGCGAGAGCGGCCAGGTCGAGGTCGCCACCGTCGAGAGCCAGCAGCCCGCGGTGCCACACCACCCGCCAGTCGTCGCCGTGGTCGCGCGCCAGCGCGGTGAGGACGCTGTCGGCGGCCCGGTGCCACGCGGAGTCGGTGGCCGACCCGGTGGCCTGTTCCATCAGCGCCCGGACCTCCCGGAGCGAACGTTCCACCGACTCCTCCGGCGCCTCGCCCAACGCGGCCAGCAGATCCTCGGGTTCGGTGGCGACCAGCCCGGCGAGGAAGCCCGCGTTGGGGTCCTGCGGGTCCACGCGCGGCACCGGCAGCGCCAGCGCGGTCGACCGCAGGTCGGGCCGGTTGGTGGCCGGCGCGTGCGGCGGGCCCCCGGGCGCCGGCGGCGGCAGCGGG
>NZ_JAAVJC010000530.1 GCF_012033785.1 Streptomyces bohaiensis | reverse complement strand
GCCGGGTGCCGGCGGCTCCACGTCGGTGGTGCCGAGCACCTGGGCGCTGTCGGGCAGTTCGCTCGCGCGCAGCAGCCGGGTGACCGCCTCCGGCGGCCCGGTGACGGCGGCGAGCCGGGTCACGGGGGGCAGCCCGAGCTGCGCCCGCTCCCCCAGCTCGCGCTCCGCGTGGCCGGCCGGGTCCCAGCGGACCAGCGCCTGCACCGGCCGGGCGGTCGGTTCGGCCAGTACCACCACGACCGAGCCGCCGGCGGGGGCGGGTCGCACGAGCGAGGCGGCGTTGAGCCAGCGACGCAGGGCCTCCTCCCCCGCCCGGAGGTCGGGGCGGCCCAGCAGCGCCCAGCCGTCGAGCAGCAGCGCCGCCGCGTAGCCGGGGCCGTCGTCGACGCGGGGCTCGGCGCCGGGGGTCGCGACGACCAGGGCGGGCCGGTCGGGCACGGTGTCCAGGACGTGGTCGCGCCCGGAGGTCCGCACGGGTACCGCCGGGAAGGCGCGGCCGAGCTCCTCGGCGGTGCGCCGTGCACCGACGACGCTGGCGCGCAGCCGACCGCCCCCGCACTCCGGGCAGTGCCACACCTCCGTCTCGCGCCCGCACCAGCCGCAGCGCGGGGCCCGGTCGCCGCCCGGCGACTGGAGGGGACCGGGGCAGTGCGCACAGGTGGCCGGGTGGCGGCAGCGGTCGCACGCCAGCCGGGGGACGTAGCCGCGGCGCGGGACCTGGACGAGGACCGGCCCGTCCGCGAGCGCGCCGCGGACCGTCTCCCAGGCGTGGCTGGGGAGGCGGGCGCTGCGGGCCGCGGGGTCGCGGGCGTCGTCGCGCTCCTCGAGGGTCCGGACGGCGGGGGCCCGCTCCCGGACGGTGGCGCGGGGGGCGGTGAGCTCCCCCGCCCACCCGCCGGCGACCAGCTGCGCCGCCTCGGCGGTGCGGCTGTGGCCGCCGAGGAGCAGGCCGGCGTCGGCGGCCACCGCCCGGAGCAGCAGGACCTCACGCGCGTGGGGCTGCGGCGCCCGCTCCTCGCGGTGGTTCGGGTCGCCGTCGTCCCACAGTGCGAGCAGCCCCAGGTCCCGGACGGGTGCGAACGCGGCGGCACGGGTGCCGACGACGGCACGGACCGCCCCGCGGTGGACGGCGAGCCAACGGCGGTACCGGCTCTCGGCGCCCGCGTCGGCGGTGAGCAGGACGTGGTGCCCGGGCCCGAGCAGCGCGTTCAGCGCGGCGTCGACCCGGGCGGCGGCGCGGCCGTCGGGGAGCACCGCGAG
>NZ_JAAVJC010000052.1 GCF_012033785.1 Streptomyces bohaiensis | reverse complement strand
CCGCCGCGGGATGCCGGGGCGGCGGTCCGACAGGTCGGGGCGGCGCTGCCGGGCCCGGCCCGGGGGTGGGCGCGTTCCCGTTGCACCGCGGGAGCGGTGACAGCTGACGGGGCGGCCGAAGGGGTGCGTGGCCACGGTGGTGCCCGGGGCGGGCCTCCCGCGCCGAAGGCCCGCAGGGCGTGCCGACGGCGCCGTCGTGGAGGCACGGGAAGGGGACGGCTTCGGGTCGGCGCGCGGGCCCCCGGTTACGAGCGGCGGTCGCCGTTCTCCGCGCCCGGCTGCTCGGGGTCGTCCGGGTCGGGGTCCGGATCGGGGTCCGGGTCCGGGTCCGGGTCGGGATCGGGATCGGGCGAGGGGTCCGGGTCGCTCGGGCCGGGGTCGGGTGCCTGCGGCCCCTGCCCCTCGATGGTGACCACCGCGCCCGTCGGCGCGAGGGTGATCCGCCCCTGCCAGTGGCCGGACGGCTCGCGGTCCCGGTCCACCGTCACCAGGAAGCTGACCTGCTCCCCCGGGCGCAGCGTCCCCGAGCTCTGCCCGAGCCGCAGCCACCCCGCGTCGGTCGAGGCGCGCCACTCCACCGGCGACCCGCCGGAGGCGGTGAGGGTGACGCGGGTGCCGGAGGACGTGGCGACCGCCTCCACCGCGAGCCGGCCGGGGCCGGGCGAGGCACCGTCGGAGGCCGGCGGCGCGGTGTCGTCGGGCGAGGCGTCGGGCTCGGCGTCCTCATCGGGCCGCTCCCCCGGCTCGTCGTCCGGGTCGGTGCGCTCCTGCGGGTCGGTGCCGTCCGCGGCCGGCGCACGGTCGGTCTCCCCGGAGCTGCCGGCGCGGCCGGCGTTCTCGTAGGGGTACTCGTACTGGTCGCGCCCGGAGCGGTCGTCGTCCGCCGCGGCGGGCGCACCGTGGGACTCGCCCGTGACGGGCGCGCTGCGGTACGCCGCCCAGAGCGCCAGCGCCGGCGCCGCCAGCACGGTGGCGACCACCGTGGTGGTGACGGCGCGGCTGCGGAGCCGCTCCCGGCGCGCCGCCCGGTCCCGCTCGTCCAGCGGGAAGCCGGAGCGGTCGACCTTGGGGGTGTGCTGCGCCCGGGTGCGGAGCGCCGCCGACCGGGCGGCGTGCACCTCGGCGCGGGGCGCGGGCAGCACCGTGAGCCGCTCGGTGGCCACCGGCGCGGTGCCCGGCCAGCCGCTGCCGGCCAGCGCGCGCTGCGCGCTGCGGCGGCAGACGGGGCACTCGTCGACGTGGCGCACCAGTTCGCGGCGCAGTCCCGGCGCCATCAGCAGCCGGTCCTGACCGGAGAGGACGCTGACCACCGGGCAGCCCCCCGCCTCCACCGCGGCCAGCGCCCCGCGTGCACGCTCCACCTCGCACGCGCCGCTGGTCAGCAGGGCGCGGGCGTCGTCCTCGGAGCGGCGCAGCACCCGGCCGACCTCGGCGGGGGTGAGCTGGTGGCGGACGGTGAGCTCCAGCGCCTCGCGCTGCTCCGGGACGGTGCCGGCCGCCTCGGGCCAGGCGAGGGAGGCGAGTTCACGGCGCCGCACCGCGGGGTCGGCGGCGGTGACCCGCGGCACCACGGGGGCGTACCCCTCGCGGTCGCGCTGGTCGGCGAGGCGGCGCAGGCAGCTGTGGCGGGCGAGGGCGTAGAGCCAGGCGCGGTGGAGGTCCCGCGCGGCGGGCCGTTTGCCGTGTCCGTGCAGCCGCTCGGCGTGGGCGAGCGCCTCGCCGAGCGCCTCGGTCGCCGCGTCGTGCTCGCACATCACCGAGAGGCAGTAGGTGTACAGCCCGTCGAGATAGGCGTCGTCGTACGCCCGCCCGGGGCGGCGCCCGTGGTCGGCGGACGGACCACGGCGCGCGCGGGAGCTGTGGGCGTGCCGGGTGCGCTCTCGGCTGCTGGACATCACCCCTGCGACGCTAGGCGCCCCACGGGCCCGGACCGCCACACACGGCACAAGGTTCCACCTATCGGGTGACGGAGGGTGGCGGTTCCGGTGCCCCTGACGGGCATCGGAGCCGCCGAGGCCCGGCCTCGGGGTCGGTGCGGGGGCCGGACCGTGGCAGCGCGGGCGCGCTGCCCCCGCCGCCGCACGGCAAACGCGTGCGCGCCCGGCGCAGCCGTGTCCGCCCACCGAGCGGTGCCACGCGCCCACCGGCGTGCGTCTGCCATCGCGCGCCGGAGGGGCGCGGGGCGCGACAGCCCGGGGTGGCGGGCCCGCACACGGTGCGCCCCGGGCGGTGTCGGCGGCTGCCGGTACGGTCTGGGCATGGCACGTAAAGCAGACCGCCCCAGCTACCGGTGCAGCGAGTGCGGTTGGACCACCGTCAAGTGGCTCGGCCGCTGCTCCGAGTGCCAGGCCTGGGGCACCGTCGAGGAGGTCGGCGCCGGCACCGCGGCGGTGCGTACCACGGCGGCGACCCGCGTGGCGAAGCCGGCGCTGCCGATCGGGCAGGTCGACAGCCGCCGCGCCTCGGCCCGTTCCACCGGGGTGCCCGAGCTGGACCGGGTGCTCGGCGGCGGCCTGGTGCCGGGCGCGGTGGTGCTGCTGGCGGGCGAGCCGGGCGTCGGCAAGTCGACGCTGCTGCTGGACGTCGCCGCCAAGGCGGCCTCGGCGCAGAGCCCCACGCTGTACGTCACCGGTGAGGAGTCCGCCGGGCAGGTCCGGCTGCGCGCCGACCGCATCAACGCGATCGACGACCACCTCTACCTCGCCGCCGAGACCGATCTCTCCGCCGTGCTGGGCCAGTTGGACGTGGTGAAGCCGGCGCTGCTGGTGATGGACTCGGTGCAGACGGTCGCCTCTCCGGAACTCGACGGCGCGCCGGGCGGCGTGGCGCAGGTCCGCGAGGTCGCCGCCGCGCTGATCCGGGAGTCCAAGGAGCGCGGCATGGCCACGCTGCTGGTGGGCCACGTCACCAAGGACGGCTCGATCGCCGGGCCGCGGCTGCTGGAGCACCTGGTCGACGTGGTGCTGCACTTCGAGGGCGACCGCCACAACCGGCTGCGGCTGGTCCGGGGCGTGAAGAACCGCTACGGCGCCACCGACGAGGTCGGCTGCTTCGAGCTGCACGACGCCGGGATCACCTCGCTGGCGGACCCGTCCGGGCTGTTCCTGACGCGGCGCTCCGAGCCGGTGCCGGGGACCTGCCTCACGGTGGCGCTGGAGGGACGGCGGCCGCTGGTCGCGGAGGTGCAGTCACTGACCGTCGACAGCCAGATCCCCTCCCCGCGCCGCACCACCTCCGGCCTGGAGACCTCCCGGGTGTCGATGATGCTGGCGGTGCTGGAGCAGCGCGGCCGGATCACCGCGCTGGGCAAGAACGACATCTACACGGCCACGGTCGGCGGCGTGCGGCTGACGGAGCCGGCCGCCGACCTCGCGGTGGCGCTGGCGCTGGCCAGCGCGGCCTCCGACGTGCCGCTGCCGAAGAACCTGGTGGCGGTGGGCGAGGTCGGGCTGGCGGGCGAGGTGCGCCGGGTGACCGGGGTGCAGCGGCGGTTGGCCGAGGCGGCCCGCCTGGGCTTCACCCACGCGCTGGCCCCGGCGGACTCCGGCGAGACCCCGCCCGGGATGCGGGTGCTGGAGGTGGCCGACATCGGCGAGGCGCTGCGGGTTCTCCCGACCGGCCGCGGGGCCGCCCGGGCAGCACGTGGCGGGACGACGCGGCGGGAGTCAGGGCAGGCCGAGGAATCGCGCCGGTAGACTCCTGTCGCACTGAACGAGATGACCGGAGGAGTGCATGGCAGGCAGCGACCGGCCGGCAGGACCGGTGCGATCCGGCGCGGAGGGGCTGCTGCGTTCGTCGCTGAGCGCCGTCGCACCGGGCACCCAGCTGCGTGACGGCCTGGAGCGTGTCCTCCGGGGCAACACGGGCGGGCTCATCCTGCTCGGCTTCGACGAGACCGTGGCGACGCTGTGCTCCGGCGGTTTCGTCCTCGACGTGGAGTTCACCGCGACGCGGCTGCGTGAGCTGTGCAAGCTCGACGGCGCGGTGGTGATCGACCCGGTGACGGCGAAGATCGTCCGGGCCGGCGTGCAGCTGGTCCCCGACTCCTCGATCCCGACGGAGGAGACCGGCACCCGGCACCGCACCGCGCAGCGCGTCTCGATCCAGACCGGCTTCCCCGTGGTGTCGGTCAGCCAGTCGATGCGGCTGATCGCCCTCTACCTGGAGGGCCAGCGGCGCGTCCTGGAGGACTCGGGCGCGATCCTCTCCCGCGCCAACCAGGCGCTGGCGACGCTGGAGCGGTACAAGCTGCGGCTGGACGAGGTCGCGGGCACGCTCTCCGCGCTGGAGATCGAGGACCTGGTCACCGTCCGGGACGTCGCGGCGGTGGCGCAGCGGCTGGAGATGGTCCGCCGCATCGCCACGGAGATCGCCGAGTACGTGGTGGAGCTGGGCACGGACGGGCGGCTGCTCTCCCTCCAGCTCGACGAGCTGATCGCGGGCGTGGAGCCGGAGCGGCAGCTGATCGTCCGCGACTACCTGCCGGAGACCGGGGGGAAACGGTCCCGCAAGGTCTCCGCCGCCCTCGCCGACCTGGACGCGCTGACGCACCCGGGGCTGCTGGAGCTGACGATGGTGGCGCGGGCGCTGGGCTACGGCTCGTCGCCGGAGACGCTGGACAGCGCGGTCTCGCCGCGCGGGTTCCGGCTGCTGGCCAAGGTGCCGCGGCTGCCGGGCACCGTCATCGACCGGCTGGTGGACCACTTCGGCGGGCTGCAGAAGCTGCTCGCGGCGAGCGTGGACGACCTCCAGGCGGTGGACGGCGTCGGGGAGACCCGGGCGCGATCGGTACGGGAGGGGCTGTCCCGCCTCGCGGAGTCGTCGATCCTGGAGCGGTACGTCTGACGACGGCGCCGCGCGGAGCCGCGGCGGTTCGACCGGCGGGGGGCGGGTGCTTGCGGGAGCTCTGCTCCCCCGGGCACCCGGCCCCGTCGCCGTGTCCGGCGGATTCGCCGAAGCAGCGCCCCTGCCTCGCCCCTGGAAGCCCCCTGCCCGAGCCCGGGAGGGCGGCTGGGAGGACGCCGGGCCAACCGGTGGCGGGCAGGTCCACCGTCGGCCTGCGAGGCCGGCAGCTGCCCACCCCAACCCCCAGCACACCCCGCCTGACCTGGCCTTTTACCCTGCCTGCTCCTAGGATCGAGCACGGTGGAAGGAGGCCGGATGGACCGGACCGTACGGACCGTCGAGGATGTCTTCACGCTCCTGGACGGGCTCTTCGCCTCCCAGTCGGAGACCGGCCTGCTGGCCACGGGCGACGGCAGGGACTTCTGGGACAGCTTCTACACCGACCGGTCACGGCCGGTGCCGTTCTTCGTGTCGAAGCCGGACGAGAACCTGGCCGCCCACCTCGACCGTGGGCTGATCACGCCGGGCCGCGCCCTGGACCTGGGGTGCGGCGCGGGACGCAACGCCCTGTACCTCGCGTCGCACGGCTTCGAGGTGGACGCGGTGGACCTCTCCCCCGTGGCGATCGCCTGGGCCGAGGACCGGGCGCGCCGCGTCGGCGTCGCCGTCCGCCTGCTGTGCGGTGACGCCTTCACCCTCCCGGCCACCGCGCTGAGCGGCCCCTACGACCTGGTGGTCGATTCGGGCTGCTTCCACCACCTGCCGCCGCACCGCCGCGTCAGCTACCTGGCTCTTCTCGACCGGGTCCTCGCCCCCGGCGGCCACCTCGCGCTCACCAGCTTCGCCGCCGGGGAACAGGGGATGGGGTCCGAACTGAGCGACGCGGACATCTACCGCCAACGTGAACTGCGGGGCGGCCTGGCCTACTCGCCGGATTCGCTGCGACGGATCTTCTCCGACCTGACGGAGGTGGAACTGCGGCGCATGCGGCAGGAACCGGCCGAGTCGGCGCTGTTCGGCGAGGGTTTCCTGTGGACCGCGCTCTTCCGCCGGGTCGCGGCACCGGCGGAGCTCACCTAGCCTCCGCCCGGGCTTTCCCAGGCGCTCTCCGGACTCACTTCGACGTCGCTGTTCCGCCGGCCGACGTGGCGACGGCCGGCGCCGCACCGCGGCTCAGCGCGAGCCGAACGGTGTCCGACCGGTGCTAGTCCTCGTCCATGCGGAAGGTCGTGCGGATGATGTCGAACCCGGTGAGGTCGGCCTCGGCGAGGTAGGTGCCGGTGGGGGCGGTCGGCTGGGCGGGGCCCTCGCAGGCGTCACGGCTGGAGTAGCGGCCGTCCCATTCCACGACGTGGTTGGCGCTGCCGCCCGCCGGGACCTCGCGCTGAAGGGCGCCGGCGCCGGTCGGGCAGTGCGCGGACGTCCAGACGTTCTCGTCGTCGGTGGTGAGGCGGAGCGTCAGCGCCTCGTGGCCCACGTCGACCCGGCAGGGGGAGCCGGACTCGTTGCGGACCGTGAGCCGGATGCTCGGCTTCTCGCCCGGGGCGTAGGCGTTGGCGTCGCTGCGCAGGGACGCGGTGACGCCGTCGATGCCGGCGCACTCGGCCAGGCTCGCGATGCGGGAGGCGTCGGCCGCGTCGCCGTCGTCTCCGCCGTTGGCGGCGTCGGTGTCGCCCGCGCCCTCGTCGCTGCCGCCGCCGTCGCCGTCGCCGTCCTCGCCGGTGCCGTCCTCGCCACCGTCCCCGGAGCCGCCGCCCGCGGCGTCGGCCTCGTCGGGGTCACCGCCGCCGTTCTCGGCGTCGTCGGCGTCGTCGGCGTCCTCGTCGTCCTCGGAGTCGCCGCCTCCGCCGCCGGGGCGCTGGTCGATGTGGTCCTCGGTGTCCGTCTCCCCCGGAGTGATCGACGGAGCCGGTCCGCCGCCCGCGCCGTCGTCGCTCGACCCGCCGGCCGGGCCGGCCCCGAGACCGCGTAGCGCGACCCAGGACATCACCCCCAGCAGGACCAACACGAGCAGCACAACTCCCCTTCGCCGCCAGTAGATCGAGGAAGGGAGCGGGCCGATCGGATTGCGCAGAGATCCCACGCGCAAACTCTACGACGCCGGACCGTAGATGAAGCGTTCGACCACCGCGTGCCGCGCGTCGATCACGGGCAATGTGCGCGCCGTGGTGCACCGGCGCCACCCTTCGCGCTCCGCACGCCCGGCCGCCCTCCTTTCGGGGCCGGTCGCGCGCCACCCGGCGCGGGCCGTTCACCACCGCGACGCGAACGTGCCAGGATCGGTGTGCCATGACTGCGATGAGTACCAGCCCCGTGGAAACCGTCCCCAGCGCCGGTGACACCGTTCCCGGCCCCCGACCCGCCGACCTGCACGCGCCGGTCATCGACTGGTTCGGCGAGAACGCCCGCGACCTGCCCTGGCGCCGCCCGGAGGCCGGCGCGTGGGGCGTCATGGTCAGCGAGTTCATGCTGCAGCAGACACCCGTCAGCCGTGTGCTGCCCGTCTACGAGGAGTGGATGCGCCGCTGGCCGACCCCCGGCGACCTCGCCGCGGAGTCGACCGGCGAGGCGGTGCGCGCCTGGGGCCGCCTCGGCTACCCGCGCCGCGCGCTGCGGCTGCACGCGGCGGCCGCCGCCATAGCGGAACGGTACGAGGGCCAGGTGCCCGCCGACCACCATCTGCTGCTCGCGCTGCCGGGCGTCGGCGAGTACACGGCGGCGGCGGTGGCGTCGTTCGCCTACGGCCAACGCCATGCCGTGCTCGACACCAACGTCCGGCGGGTCTTCGCCCGCGCGGCGGGCGGCAGCCAGTACCCGCCGAACGCCACCACCGCCGCCGAACGGCGGCTCGCCCGGACGATGCTCCCGGAGGAACCGGCGACCGCCGCCCGCTGGGCCGCCGCCACGATGGAGCTGGGCGCGCTGGTGTGCACCGCCCGCAAGCCCGACTGCTCGGCCTGTCCGATCGCGGACCAGTGCGCCTGGCGCCGCGCCGGCGCCCCGGCCCACGACGGGCCGGAGCGGCGCGGCCAGACCTACGCCGGTACCGACCGCCAGGTCCGCGGCAAGCTGCTCGCCGTACTGCGCGAGTCGGTCGACCCGGTCAGCCGAGCCACGCTGGACCAGGTCTGGAACAAGCCGGAGCAGCGCAACCGGGCGCTGCGGGGGCTGCTGACCGACGGGCTGGTCGAGCGGCTGCCCGACGGCACGTACCGGCTGCCCGGCGCCTGACGCAGGGCAGCGCGCACCGCGCCGCGGTACCGGCGGGCGTTCCCCGCTCGGTACCGCGGCGCGGTCGTGTCTGACGGGCCCGGTCGGTCCGGGCCCGGCTCAGCGGCTGCCGGGCGCGGAGATCGACCAGACGACCGTCGCGGCGTCGCTCTCGCGGTCACCGCCCGCCGAGCGGTAGGTGCGCAGCGCGGCCTCGTCGTCGGTCTCCGCCGCCGTCCACATCCCACCGCATCCCCGGTCCCGCGCGATCCGCAGCAGTTCCCGCACCAGCACGGTCCCGACACCCCGCCGCCGGTGCTCCTCGTCCACGCCGAGCTCGTAGAGCAGCATCTCGGTGCCCTTGTCGGGGTGGGTGATCTCCATACCGCTGACCATGCCCACCGGAGTGTTGTCCGCGTAGGCGAACAGCAGGTGGTGGGTGGACTCGGCGGCGAACCGCTCGGCCCACGCGGCGCGCACCGGCCCGTCGAACAGCGCCGAGGCGGCCATGATCTCCTCCTCGGAGGCCGCCGCCCGCACCTCGACCTCGGCGCCGGCCCGCGTGGTGGGCCACGGATCGCGCTCCAGCTGCATCTCGGCCCGTAGTGCCTCTACCTCGACCATCGCGTCGCCTCCGTGTCCGCCGTCGGTGCTTTCCGCCTGTCCCTGCCAGCGTAGGCACGGACCGCGCGGCGCGGCGCGGGCGCGGCCCCGCCCCGCGCGTCGCAACGCCCGCGCGTGACGGCCCGGTTGCCCTAGGCTCAACGCTCGCGGGGTGGACGGGCCGGGAGGGGGCCGGATGGACGGCGGAATGATCGGGCTGAGGCTGGCGTCGGCGGTGGTCGCGCCGCTGCTGAAGAAGCTGGTGCGGCGCGGCGAGCCGGGGGCGGGGCTGGCGGAGGGGCCGGTACGGATCGGTTCGCTGCTGGTGGTCGGACCGGAGCGGGACGCGGTGAGCGCCGGCGAGCTGCGCAAGCCGGTGGCGGAGCTGGTGGACCGCGCCGCGCGGGCGGCCGGACCGCACGAGGCACCGGATGCGGAGGTCCGCGCGGAGCTGACCGAGGCGCTGCTGCGGTCGCTGACGGCGCTGGGCGGGCTGGAGATGGACGATGTGCAGGCCGTCTCGCTCGGCCCGCAGGAACTGGCGGGGCGGGTGCGGCGGCCGGCGGACCTCTCGGCGGCGGCCGACGCGCTGTACGAGCCGGTGCTGCTCGCGCTCTGCACCCACCTGATCGACCACTTCACGCGGCGCTCGACCTTCGTCGCCCGCACCCTGGTGGAACAGACCCGTCAGGCGCGGGCGCTGGCCGAGCGGCTCGACGTCCTCGCGGAACGGCTGCCGTCGCGGACCGCGGCGGACGCGGCGTTCGAAGAGCGCTACGCCCGCTGGGTCGTCGACACCCACGACCACGTCACCATCCACGGCATCGACGTGGGCGACCGCTGGCCACTGGACGACGCCTACCTGAGCCTGGAGACCACCACCACCGGGCACGACCCCGGCGGGGTGGCGGACGAGCTGGGCGGGGCGCGCGCCGCGCCGCAGCGGGCGGAGGCGGCGCTGCGCCACCTGGACCGGGTGCTGCTGCGCGGCGGCGCCGGCTGCGGCAAGACCACGCTGGTGCAGTGGCTGGCCGTCCTCGCGGCGCGGCAGCGGGGCGGCGCCGGGGCGCTGGAGCTGCGGCTGGCCGGCCGGGTGCCGCTGGTGCTGCCGCTCCGGCGGCTGACCCGGCGCGGTGCGGCCCTCCCCCGCCCGGCGGAGATCCCGGCGGCGATCGACTGCCCGCACACCCCGCCGGAGGGCTGGGTGGAGCGGGTGCTGAACGCCGGGCGGGGGCTGCTGCTCGTGGACGGGATCGACGAGGTGCCGGAGAGCGAGCGCGGTGAGGTGCGCCAGTGGCTGGTGTCGCTGGTGCGGGCGTTCCCGGACTGCCTGTGGCTGGTGACCGCCCGGCCGTCGGCGGTCGGGCACGACTGGCTGGCCGACGCCGGGTTCGGCGACCTCTCGCTGGCGCCGATGAGCGGCACCGACACCGAGACCTTCGTCCGGCGCTGGCACACCGCGGCGCGGCTGCCCGAGCAGTCCGCGGAAGATCTCCTCGACGCGCTGCACCGCCGCCCCGACCTCTCCCGGCTCGCCACCAACCCGCTGATGTGCGGGCTGATCTGCGCCCTCCACCACACCCGCCACGGCTATCTGCCACGCGGCCGCGAGGCGCTGTACCAGGCGGCGTTGCAGATGCTGCTGGAACGCCGCGACCAGGAGCGGCGGGTGCGGGCGGGGGTCGACCTCGACGCCGCCACCCAGATCCTGCTGCTGCAACGGCTGGCGTACTGGCTGATCCGGAACGAGCGGGCGGAGATGGAACGCGAGGACGCCGTCGACGTGCTCGCCGACGCGCTGCCCGGCATGCCGGCGCTCGCGGACACGGCGGACGCGGCCCAGCTCTACCGCTTCCTGCTGGAACGCTCGGGGCTGCTGCGTGAACCCGCCGACGGGGTGGTCGACTTCGTGCACCGCACCTTTCAGGACTACCTCGCCGCCAAGGCCGCGGTCGAGGCGCGGGACATCCCCTGGCTGGTGCGGCAGGCGCACAAGGACCAGTTCGAGGACGTCATCCGCATGGCCGTCGCCCACGGCCGCCCGGGAGAACGCGACCGGCTGCTGCGGCAGTTGGTCAAGCGCGGCGACACCGTGCAGCGCCACCGCATCCGGCTGCACCTGCTGGCCGTCGCCTGTCTGGAGCACGCGGCGGAGCTGTCCCCGGAGGTACGCGACCTGGTCCGCGACCGGGCGCAGCAGTACCTGCCGCCACGCTGCGGCGAGGAAGCGGACGCACTTGCCGAGGCGGGACCGATCATCCTCGACCTGCTGCCGGGGCCGGAGGGACTGACGGAGGACGAGCAGGTGGCGTCGGTGCGGACGGCCGCGGCGTTCGGCGGCGGTGACCGCGCCCTGGCAGTGCTGCGCCGCTACCGCGAGGTCGGGTCCGCCGAGGTCGTCCGACAGCTGGCGGGCGCTTGGCGCTGGTACGACGCCGACCGCTACCACACGGAGATTGCTTCGCACCTGCCCCCGGCGGGCGTGCGGTGGCCTGCAGCGTCCAACCGGATCGTGGAACTGCTGACGGAAACTCCCGGAGCGGACCACATAGCGCTTCACGAGCCGCCGCCTCCCGGCTTGCTGAACGCTCTCCTCACCACACGGCGCCTGCGGTACCTGGACCTTCGAGGCGTGCCGCTGCCCGACCTGGAGCCGCTCCGCTCGGCGGAATCGCTGGGGACGTTGTCGCTGTGCAGCGAGTCGGCAGCGGGCGGCCTGGAGCCGCTGACGAGTCTCGACCTGACCACGCTGGTCATCGCTCCGGGCGCGTCGGCGATATCCGTGGACGCACTGCAGGCACTGCCGCTCACGGGCGTGTCAGAGCTGTACCTCCACGGGGAGACGCCGCTTCCCACCGCGGACCTGATCCCGGCCGGGGTCAGGCTGCTGGAGCTGCCGCGTCGCAGTCAGCCTCCGCTCACCTTCCTGGCGGACCTGCCTCACCTGGCATGGCTCAGTATCTGGCAGCGCACGTGGCCCTTGTCGGAGACGGACGCTGCCGCTCTTGCGGAACACCGGGCCTGAGGACCCTGCGTTGCAGTCCGGCCCTGCTGCACGATCTCGACCGGATGGGCACGACGCTGCCGCGTGTGGAAACCGTCGGTCTGCTCAAATGGCGCACCAACGACCCCGCGACGGATCTCTCGGCGATTGCTCGGGTCTTCCCCGGAGCGACCGGCGTGACCCTGGGGTCCGGCCTCCACCCCGAGGACCTGAGCCCGCTGCGCGCTCTTCCCCACCTCCGATCCGTGACCTCCTCCAGCCCGCACCCCGGCACCGGGCTGCCCGAGGGGGTGGACTTCTCCGCGCCGCCGGCGCCGCGCTACTGAGGGCGCAGGGTGTCGCGGTGGCTGAGGACGTTGACGACCTTGCCGTTGGGGTCGCGGACGAAGAAGCGGCGGACGCCCCACTCCTCGTCGCGGAGGTCGCGGACGATCTCGGCGCCGGACTCCCGCACGGCGGCATGGACGGCGTCCACGTCCGCGACCTCGACGGAGATGTCGGCGGCGACGGGCGCGGTGCGGTCCTCGGTGCCGAAGGTGATCTGCGCGGTGGGGTTGCTGGGCGAGGCCATGGTCATGACCCAGCCGAGGTCCATGACCGGCTCCAGCCCGAGCCGCCGGTAGAAGGTGCGGGAGGCGGCCACGCCCGCGGGGGTGGTCGGGATGTCGGGCACCACGCGGCGCACGGTCATGGGCGGTCCTCCGGGCGGCGGTGCGGGGAAAGGTGCCCGGTCAGGATCGCCGCCCGCCCGCGCACCGGGCGTGCCGACACCCCGCGGCGGGCTCCGAACGGGGCGCCGCGTCACCGGCCCGGAGCCGTCCGGCGGGGAGCGCCGCCCCCGCCGCCGCGGTCAGGCGTCGTCGGCCCGCCGGGCGTGGCAGCCGAGGAGATGGTCGTCGACCAGACCGCAGGCCTGCATCAGCGCATAGGCCGTGGTCGGTCCGACGAAGCGGACGCCCCGGCCCTTGAGCGCCTTGGCGAGGTCGAACGACTCGCGGGTGGTGGCGGGCACGTCCCCGAGGTGCTCGGGGGCGGGCCGGGGGCCCGGCGCGTGGGACCAGATCAGCTCGGTCAGCTCGTTCGGCGCCCACGCGGCCAGCACCCGCGCGTTGGCGAGTGTCGCGGCGACCTTGGCGCGGTTCCGGATGATGCCGGGATCGGCGAGCAGTCGGGCCTCGTCCTCGTCGGTGAAGCGCGCGACCTCGGCGATGCGGAAGTCGCGGAAGGCGGCGCGGAAGCCCTCCCGGCGGCGCAGGATGGTGAGCCAGGAGAGCCCGGACTGGAACGCTTCGAGCGTGAGGCGTTCGAAGAGCGCGTCGTCACCGCGGACCGGGCGTCCCCACTCCTCGTCGTGGTACGTGCGGTAGTCGGCGTGGGGGCCGGCGCCCCAGGGGCAGCGGCGGAGGCCGTCCGCCCCCGTCACGGGGCCCTGGAGGTCCGCCGCCACGGGGCGGGCCGCTCCGGTGGCGTCCTGTCCCGTTGTGGTGATGTCGTCCATAACGGGCAGTCTGCACCACCCGTCCGACAACGTGCCCCGCGTGGGCGCCGAACCGCTCCTCAGCTCAGAGCGTGTTTGAGACCCCGCGTCGGATCAGCTCGCGGCGTCAGATGCGGTCAGCTGCAAGGCGGAGGGGCGCCCTCATACCGGGTTGTATTCGGGCGTTCCTGACAACGCAGCAGATGGCCGTAGCTGGCGTCGCGGGCCCGGCGCGGGGTCTCAAACACGCTCTCAGGGGACCTCGCGGAGGTAGAGCGCGCCGCAGGTGTGGCACATCATCGACGGGTCGTCCCCCCAGTCGCCGTCGGGGCGGCTCGCGGCGTCGGCGCGCAGGATCTTTCCGCACATCGCGGTCGAGGCTCCCGCGCGGACCATGTGCCAGCTGCGCACACGGTCGGGGTCCTCCTCGGTGTACTCCGCTCGCATGGTGTGTTCCATGACGGCACCACCTCGTCGTCGGCCGGCCGGTGGATCTGCGGTTCCATGGTGCGCGTCCGCCCGGCGGGGTGGAGCGGCGGGCGGGTGTCAGCCGCGAGTGCCGGTGGGTGCGCTCCGGGCGGCGTCGGTGCCGGTGTCGTGGTCGGTGCCGGTGCCGGCGGCCGTGGGGGTGTCGCCCGCCGGTGCGGCGTCGTCGGCTGCGCCGACGGGTCCGGGGACGAGCGGCGCGGCCGGGGCCGGGGGCCCGCCGGCGGCGGGGGCGCCCGTCGGCTCCGCGCCGCGCAGCGGTACCTCGCGGATGAACCAGGCGGCGAGGAAGGCTGCGACCGCGACGCAGGCGCCGACGAGGAAGATCAGGCCGACCGCCGAGCTGACCGCCTCCTGGTAGGCGGTGCGCGCTGCCTCCGGGAGGGCGGCGAGCGAGGCGGCGTCGAGCTGGCCGCCGCCCTCGCCGATCTCCACGTCGACCGCTCCGGCGGCATCGCCGAGGGAGGCGGCGAGCCGCGAGTTGAAGAGGGAGCCGAGGGCGGCGACGCCGAAGGATCCGCCGAGGGTGCGGGCGAGGGTCGCGGTCGAGGAGGCGACGCCGATGTCGCGGAGTTCGACGCTGTTCTGCGGGATCAGCATGGTGAGCTGCATGAGGCAGCCCATGCCGCAGCCGAGCACCGCCATGAAGAGCCCGGTGGTGAGCCGGGTGGTGTCGGTGCCGACGGTGGAGAGCAGCAGCAGCCCGGTGACGACCAGCGCGCCGCCGACGATGGGGAAGACGCGGTAGCGGCCGGTCCGGGTGGTGGCGCGTCCGACGATGAGCGAGACGCTCATCATCGCCAGGAGCATCGGGAGCAACTGCATGCCGGAGTTGGTGGCGGAGGCGCCCTGGACGGCCTGCTGGTAGACGGGCAGGAAGATCATCGCGCCGAACATGACGATGCCGAGGATGAAGCCCATGCCGACGGCGAGCGAGAAGTTGGCGTTCCGGAACAGGCCCAGCGGCAGCAGCGGCTCGGCGACGCGGCGCTCCACCACGATGAACACCGCGAGCGTGGCGACACCGACGACAGCCAGGCCGACGATGGTGGGCGAGAGCCACCCGTACTCGGAGCCGCCCCAGGTGGTGACGAGCACCAGTGCGGTGATGGCGACCGTCAGCAGCACGGCCCCGGTGTAGTCGATCCGGGCGGTGCTGCGGCGTTTGGGCAGGTGGAGGACGGTGGCGACCATGGCGATGGCGACCGCGCCGAGCGGCACGTTGATGTAGAAGGCCCAGCGCCAGCCGAGGCTGTCGGTGATGATGCCGCCGAGCAGCGGGCCGCCGATCATGGCGACGGCCATGATGCTGGCGAAGAGCCCCTGGTACCGGCCGCGCTCCCGAGGCGGTATCAACTCGCCGATGATCGACATGACGCCGACGAGGAGGCCGCCGGCGCCGAGCCCCTGGAGGGCGCGGAAGCCGATGAGCTGGCCCATCGTCTGGGCCGCTCCGGAGGTGATGGAGCCGGCGACGAAGATGACGATGGCGGTGAGGAAGATCCCCTTGCGCCCGTAGAGGTCGCCGAGCTTGCCCCACACGGGGGTGGAGGCGGCGGTGGCGAGGGTGTAGGCGGTGACGACCCACGAGAGGTGGGCGAGTCCGCCGAGGTCGCCGACGATGGTCGGCATCGCGGTGGCGATGATCATGTTGTCGAGCATCGCCAGCAACGCCGAGATCATCAGGGCGACGAGAACGATGCGGATGCCGCGCGGCTTCCTGCCGCCCACCTGCTGGTCGGCCTGCGGATCGGGTGGGGTGTCCCGGGTCACTGCGCTCCTACCGGTTCTGCTCGCACCGGCCTCACTTACTTGCCGACCGGCTAGTTCAGGTACAGTCAGGCAAGCTACGGCAGCTACTTGCCGGGCGTCAAGTCAGTTGCTCCGCCCGAGCCCACCCCGCACCGGGCGCGCGGACGCGGCCGCCGCCGGCGGTGACCGCGCGGGCAGGTGGCGCCGGGTCCGACACGGCCCGCCCCCGCGCCGCCACGGCTGCGGGACAATACAGCGGCACCACCACGAGGCAGCACGGCGAAGGAGAGGGATGAGCGGCACGGAAGGCGACACGACCGGAGGCCGGCGTGGCAACACCCGCGGGCGGATCCAGGAGGTGGCCCTCCGCCTGTTCGTGGCCCGCGGCTACGACAACACCTCGCTGCGGGAGATCGCCGAGGAACTGGACGTGACGAAGGCGGCGCTCTACTACCACTTCAAGACCAAGGAGGAGCTCGTCGTCGCGATCTACGACGAGTGGACCCAGCCCATCGACGCCATCGTGGCGTGGGCGGGAGAGCAGGAACCGACGCTGGAGAACAAGCGGGAGGTCCTGCGACGCTACAGCGAGGCCATGGCCTCCGCCGGGCCGCTGTTCCGCTTCATGCAGGAGAACCAGGCGAGCCTGGGGCGGTTCCACCTCGGCGAGCGGTTCAAGGAGCGGGTGCGGGTCCTGGGTGCGCTGCTGGTACCGCCGACCGCGGCCACCGTCGACCGCATCCGCGGCCTGGCGGCGCTGCACACCATCCACGCCGCGGTCTTCGCGGTCTCGCAGTACATCGACGTCGGCCCGGAGGAGAAGCGGCTCGCCGCGCTCCAGGTCGCCCAGGAGCTCCTCACCGCCGCGGCCGACCACGGTGCCGGCGACGGCGACGGCGGCGGCGACGGCCCCACGGGCGGCCGGGCCGCCTCGGCGGGAGCCGTCAACGGCACCACGGGCTGACCCCGCCCCCGCGCCCCGACACGACCGCCCGGGTCAGCTGCTCAGCTGTCCTTGGAGAGGTTCGGACCGTTGCCGGCCGCGGCGTCCACCGGCGGGACGTCGGGCAGGGCGGCCTTCTCCTCACCGTGGAAGGTGAACTTGGCCTCCTTGTCCGTGCCCTCGGTGCCGACGACCACGATGTGGCCGGGGCGCAGCTCGCCGAAGAGGATCTTCTCCGACAGGACGTCCTCGATCTCCCGCTGGATCGTCCGGCGCAGCGGCCGGGCGCCGAGCACCGGGTCGTACCCGCGCTTGGCCAGCAGGGACTTGGCCTCCGGGGAGAGCTCGATGCCCATGTCCCGGTCCTTGAGCCGCTCGTCCACCTGGGCGATCATCAGGTCGACGATCTTGATGATGTCGTCCCGCGTGAGCTGGTGGAAGACCACCGTGTCGTCGACACGGTTGAGGAACTCGGGGCGGAAGTGCTGCTTCAGCTCCTCGTTGACCTTGGCCTTCATCCGCTCGTAGCCGGTGTTGACGTCGCCGGCGACGGCGAAGCCCATGTTGAAGCCCTTGGAGATGTCCCGGGTGCCGAGGTTGGTCGTCATGATGATGACCGTGTTCTTGAAGTCCACGACCCGGCCCTGGGAGTCGGTCAGACGACCGTCCTCCAGGATCTGCAGCAGCGAGTTGAAGATGTCCGGGTGGGCCTTCTCGACCTCGTCGAAGAGGACCACCGAGAACGGCTTGCGCCGCACCTTCTCCGTGAGCTGCCCGCCCTCCTCGTAGCCGACGTAGCCGGGAGGCGAACCGAACAGCCGGGAGACGGTGTGCTTCTCGCCGAACTCCGACATGTCGAGGGAGATCAGCGCGTCCTCGTCGCCGAAGAGGAACTCGGCCAGCGTCTTGGACAGCTCGGTCTTACCGACACCGGACGGGCCGGCGAAGATGAACGAGCCACCCGGGCGCTTCGGGTCCTTCAGACCGGCACGGGTACGGCGGATCGCCTGGGAGAGCGCCTTGATGGCGTCCTCCTGGCCGATGACCCGCTTGTGGAGCTCGTCCTCCATGCGGAGCAGACGCGAGGACTCCTCCTCGGTCAGCTTGAAGACCGGGATGCCGGTGGACGCGGCGAGGACCTCGGCGATCAGCTCCTCGTCGACCTCGGCGACGACGTCCATGTCGCCGGCCTTCCACTCCTTCTCCCGCTGGGACTTCTGCGAGAGCAGCTGCTTCTCGTCGTCCCGCAGGGAGGCGGCCTTCTCGAAGTCCTGCGAGTCGATCGCGGACTCCTTCTCGCGGCGGACGTTCGCGATCTTCTCGTCGAACTCGCGGAGGTCCGGCGGCGCGGTCATCCGGCGGATGCGCATCCGGGAGCCGGCCTCGTCGATCAGGTCGATCGCCTTGTCCGGCAGGAAGCGGTCCGAGATGTACCGGTCGGCCAGCTGCGCGGCGGCGACCAGGGCGGCGTCGGTGATCGAGACGCGGTGGTGCGCCTCGTACCGGTCGCGCAGCCCCTTCAGGATCTCGATGGTGTGCGGCATCGACGGCTCCGCCACCTGGATGGGCTGGAAGCGGCGCTCCAGCGCGGCGTCCTTCTCCAGGTACTTGCGGTACTCGTCGAGCGTGGTGGCACCGATGGTCTGCAGCTCACCGCGGGCCAGCATGGGCTTGAGGATCGACGCGGCGTCGATCGCGCCCTCGGCGGCGCCGGCACCGACCAGGGTGTGGAGCTCGTCGATGAACAGGATGATGTCGCCGCGGGTGCGGATCTCCTTGAGCACCTTCTTCAGGCGCTCCTCGAAGTCACCGCGGTAGCGGGAACCGGCGACCAGCGCGCCCAGGTCGAGGGTGTAGAGGTGCTTGTCCTTCAGCGTCTCCGGGACCTCGCCCTTGACGATGGCCTGCGCCAGGCCCTCGACGACGGCGGTCTTGCCGACACCGGGCTCACCGATCAGCACCGGGTTGTTCTTGGTGCGGCGGGACAGCACCTGCATGACCCGCTCGATCTCCTTCTCGCGCCCGATGACCGGGTCGAGCTTGGACTCGCGGGCGGCCTGCGTGAGGTTGCGGCCGAACTGGTCCAGCACGAGCGAGGTGGAGGGGGTGCCCTCGGTGGGGGCGCCCGCGGTCGCGGCCTCCTTGCCACCGGAGTAGCCGGAGAGCAGCTGGATGACCTGCTGCCGCACCCGGTTGAGGTCGGCACCCAGCTTCACCAGGACCTGGGCGGCGACGCCCTCGCCCTCGCGGATCAGGCCGAGCAGGATGTGCTCGGTGCCGATGTAGTTGTGGCCGAGCTGGAGAGCCTCGCGCAGCGAGAGCTCCAGCACCTTCTTGGCCCGGGGGGTGAAGGGGATGTGGCCGGAGGGGGCCTGCTGGCCCTGGCCGATGATCTCCTCCACCTGCTGGCGGACCGCCTCGAGCGAGATCCCGAGGCTCTCCAGGGCCTTAGCGGCGACACCCTCACCCTCGTGGATCAGACCCAGAAGGATGTGCTCGGTGCCGATGTAGTTGTGGTTGAGCATCCGGGCTTCTTCCTGAGCCAGGACGACAACCCGCCGCGCACGGTCGGTGAACCTCTCGAACATCGTTAATCGCTCCTCAGAGCGGTCAGTCAGTAAGGGGTCGGTCCCCTCTCTGTCCTTCCGCAGCTTAGTCCCGCGGCCCGGGACCGCTCATTCCAACTGCCGACACCGGCCCGAATCGCCTCAGCGTCGGATCAATGCAGCCGACACCGGCCCTCCTGCCCCGAACAGCCGACAACAGTTCAACCCGATAGTGAGAGACGATGTTCCCGTAGGCCAGGAGATTCCACCTGACATGGCTTACGCCGAGGGCGAACATCAATGCTCGCCGCGCAGGTGGGGCCCTCCATCACCCTGCCGGGGGCACCCCCTCTTCACTAGGGGCTTCCTACCCGCCCAGGCTGTCACTCCATGCAGCGCGGACCCACAACATCCGCTACCGGCGAACACCGGACGGGGGCGGACGGGTGGCCGGGGCGCCGCTCGGGCCCCCGGGACCTCCCCGCGGGCGCGCCCGACGCCTCCTGCGGGACCGGGGCGACGGTGCTGTCGGGGACGGTGCCCTCCCGGGCGGCACCAGGAACCACCGGCGAACACGCAGAGCAGCAGCATCGGGACCAAGCGTAGCCCAGACCCCGATGGCGGGCGCGGTGGGCGCGGACGACCCGCCCAGCGGGGTGCCACGCACGCGTGACGCGCCCCGGACGACCGGGAAACGGCACCGAGAGGCACCGGACCGGCCGGGGCGGCCGCGGGCGTGGCCGTCGCGACGCGGCGGGGGCACACCTGCGGCCCGGGCGGTCCGCCGGGGGCGGGAACCCACGGGCTCGGGACCGGCCGGGCCGGCTCGGCGCACATCGATACCGCCACCGCCGCGCCGCGGGCCCCGCCGGAGGGGCCCGGCACGACCGGGGCGGGGGACCCGCCGAGCGGCCGGGAGGTCACGCGGGGGAAAGCACCGAATCGGCGCTCGTGCGTGCCTCGACCACCACGGGCGGGCGGAACACGACGGTGCCGCCCCGACGGGCGGCCCCGACCGTGAACGTCAGGCGGATGCCTTTTCGTAGGCCTCGCGAATGTTCGCCGGAACGCGGCCGCGGTCATTCACGTCGTAGCCGTTCTCCTTCGCCCAGGCGCGAATCTTCGCGGTGTCCTGGGAACCGGAGGAGGCGCGGGTGCCGCGGCTGCCGCGCGCGGCGCGACCGGCGCCTCGGCGACCGGCCGCGGTGTAAGGCTCCAGTGCCTCGCGGAGCTTTTTGGCGTTGGCCTCATTGAGGTCGATCTCGTAGGACTTGCCGTCGATGGCGAACGAGACGGTCTCGCTCGCGTCGCCGCCGTCGATGTCATCGAGGAGAAGGACCTGAACCTTCTGTGCCACCGGGCTGCTCCTCATTCTTGCTCGCCGAATGTTTTGTACTGCTTGCGTAATCAAACCGCCCCGGCACCGAAAACACAAACCCTGGACCCTCTTTGGGACAAGCAGTTCGCCCGACAGTCGGGACGATTCGGGCATAGCCCCCCGGGCGGATTCGCGGGGTTCGTTGTTCAGAGCACCAGCAGCATGCGGCTGTTACCCAAAGTGTTCGGCTTCACGCGTTCGAGGTCGAGGAACTCGGCAACTCCCTCATCATAGGAGCGCAGCAGCTCGCTGTAGACGTCACCGTCAACGGGTGTATCGCCGATCTCCTCGAAGCCGTGACGGGCGAAGAAGGGGACTTCGAAGGTGAGGCAGAAAATGCGTCTCACACCGAGCCAGCGTGCCGTGCCGATCAGCTTGCTCAGCAGCGCGTGCCCGACTCCCCGACCGCGCATCGCGGGGTCGACAGCAAGGGTCCGGACCTCGGCGAGATCCTCCCACATGACGTGCAGCGCCCCGCAGGCGACGACGGCGGCGTCGTCGTCGCGTTCCGCCACCCAGAACTCCTGAATGTCCTCGTAAAAGGTCACCGTCGGCTTGTCGAGCAGGATGCGTTCGGCGGCATAGGAGTCCACCAGGCGCCGCACCGCCGGGACATCGGCGGTGCGCGCTCTTCGAATCGTGATTTCCGGGGCCTTCACGCCGCGAGGCTACCGCCGGGTGCCGGCACCGCCCCGGGCGGGGGCGGAGGGACCGTCGCCCGGCGCCGCGGGGTCGGCGGCGCGGGGGCCGGCCTCCCCCTCGTCCGTGCCCGCGGTGCCCGCCCCCGGCTCGGCCGGGCCCGGCTCCGGCGCGGCGGGCGGCGCCGCGGGTTCGCCGTCGGCCAGGCTCACCCCGGCGACCCCGACCACGCGCAGCGCGTCCCGCAGCGCGGGAAGCTGCTCGGGGGACATCATCGAGAAGAAGGCGACCAGGGCGGCGGCGGGGTTGTCGCTCTCCGACCACGCCTCGTTCATCAGGACCGCGGAGTACGCGGCGCGGGTCGAGACGGCCTCGTAGCGGTAGGCGCGGCCCTCCTGGGTCCGCCGCACCCAGCCCTTGCGGTGCAGGTTGTCCAGGACCGTCATGACGGTGGTGTAGGCGATGGCGCGGTCCTGCTGGAGCTCCTGGAGGACCTCCCGCACGGTGACCGGCTTGTTCCGGGCCCACACGCGCGTCATAACGGCGTCTTCGAGTTCTCCCAGGCGGCGCGGCACGCCTGAAGGATAGCGCGAAATGTCCGATGTGCCGGAGTGCGTCGGGGTGCGGCGACGGCCCGGGTCGTGCGACCCGGGCGCGCGACGCGGGGGCCCGCTCAGTCGGCGGTGGTCTCCCGCCGGTCGGCGGCGCGGGACGCGGCGGCGGCGGCCATGGCGTCGGCCGCGGCGTCCTCCTTGTACTTGTTGGCGCCGCCCTGCGACCGGATCATCGTCACGATCAGGCAGGTGAAGGCGACGGCCATCACGGTGGGGGGAAAGAGGGCGATGACGTAGTCCACGATCTCCGTCTCCTGGGTAGGGCGCCCGGGCCGGACCCGGGGCGCCCTCCAGCGTATCGGGACCTATTCGTCGGCTTCGTCGGGGGGCGTGGGATTGTCCGGCGCCGGCCGCTTGTGGCGGAAGACGTCGGCCGGTGTGGGCACGGGACGACCCGGGGCCGGATTCCCGCCGGGACGCCGGCGGGATTCCCCACCGCCGCGTCGCGCGTTCTCCTGCTCGCCGCTCTCGGCGTCTGACGTACGCATGCGTCGAGATTAGCCGCTAACCGGACAATTCTCAGAAGATACGGCCGGCCCGTCGACCGCCGGGTGCGCACCGGTCGATGCCCCGCCGACCGCCCCGCGCCTCGTGCCGGATTACCGCGCTCGGGGCCCCGTCGACCCGCCGAGTTCGCACGCGACCGGCGCCGCTGCGCCGCGGCTCCCCCCGTCCGCCGGGGCGGGGCGAGAGCCGGAATTCGGACCCGCACTGGCGCCGGCCGGCGCCAGTGCGGGAGCCGCGGCGCAGCGGCGGCGCCGGCCGGCGCCAGTGCGGGTCCGCCGCCTTCCTCGGGAAACCGTCCGCCGGGAACGCCTTCGTGGAGCGGGCCGGAATCACTCGTCCGAGTGGCTCCTTGGGCCATCCGGCAGCAGCGTCGGCCCCCGCTCGCGGTCAGAGACGGGGCGCATTCCGTTCGAACACCAATCGCAGTCCGATCAGGGTCAACCACGGTTCGTGTTCGTCGATCACCGTCGCCTCCCGCAGTACCAACGGAGCGAGACCGCCGGTGGCGATCACCGTGACGGAATCCGGGTCGCCTGCGAGTTCCCGGCGCATCCGCTCGACGACTCCGTCGACCTGGGCGGCGAATCCGTAGACGATGCCGGACTGCATCGACTCCACGGTGTTCTTTCCGATGACCTGACGCGGCGGTGAGAGTTCCACCTTCCGCAGCTGGGCACCGCGCATACCGAGCGCCTCGACCGAGATCTCGACACCGGGCGCGATGGCGCCACCCGCGTATTCCCCGCGCGCGGTGACGGCGTCGTAGGTCGTCGCGGTGCCGAAGTCCACGATGATGCAGGGGCCGCCGTACAGCTCGACGGCGGCCGCCGCGTTGATGACCCGGTCCGCGCCGACCTCCTTCGGGTTGTCGGTGATGACCGGCACCCCCGTGCGGACGCCGGGCTCGACCAGCACCGCCGGGATGTCGCCGTAGTACCGCCGGGTGACGTCCCGCAGTTCGTGGAGGACGGACGGCACCGTCGAGCAGACGGCGATCCCGTCGATGTTGTCGCCCAGGTCGCGGCCGAGCAGCGGATGCCGTCCCATCAGCCCCTGGAGCAGCACCGCCAGCTCGTCGGCGGTCCGCCGGGCGTCGGTGGAGATCCGCCAGTGCTCGACGATCTCCTCGCCGTCGAAGAGGCCGAGGACGGTGTGGGTGTTACCGACATCGATGGTCAGCAGCATCAGGAGCCTTCCCCGGACCGCAGGTCCAGACCGATGTCCAGGATCGGGGAGGAATGCGTCAGGGCGCCGACGGCGAGGTGGTCGACGCCGGTGTCCGCGTAGGCGCGGGCGTTCTCCAGCGTGAGCCTGCCGGAGGACTCCAGCCGGGCGCGGCCCGCC
Source organism: Streptomyces bohaiensis (assembly GCF_012033785.1). GTDB lineage: Bacteria > Actinomycetota > Actinomycetes > Streptomycetales > Streptomycetaceae > Streptomyces > Streptomyces bohaiensis. Next base: position 959 of record NZ_JAAVJC010000052.1, on the reverse strand, counting down.
ACCAGCGCCACCGCCTCGGCGGTCTCCTCCGGGGTGAAGTTGTCCAGGAGCAGCAGGTCCGCACCCGCGTCCAGCACCGGCTCGATCTGGTCCAGCCGGTCGACCTCGACCTCGATCGGCACCTCGGGCGTGCCCCAGGCCACCAGCTCGGAGCGGACGGCGCGGAACGCCTCGGCGACCCCGCCCGCCGCGACCACGTGGTTGTCCTTGATCAGCGCCGCGTCCGAGAGGGACATCCGGTGGTTCTCGCCGCCGCCGCAGCGCACGGCGTACTTCTCCAGCGCCCGCAGCCCCGGGGTCGTCTTGCGGGTGTCCCGCACGGTCGCGCCGCTGCCCTCCAGGACGTCGGCCCAGGCACGGGTGGCGGTGGCCACACCGGAGAGGCGGCACAGGAGGTTGAGCGCGGTCCGCTCACCGGTCAGCAGATCCCGGGTCCGCCCGGTGACCGACAGCAGCACAGCCCCGGCGGCGACGCGGTCGCCGTCCTCCGCGTGGCGCTCGACCTCCAGGTCGTCGGTGGCCACCACGGACAGCACCGCCTCGGCGACGCGGAGCCCGGCGACGGTTCCCGCCTCGCGGGCGGTGAAGTCGGCGGTGGCGACGGCCTCGTCGGGGACGGTCGCCAGGGTGGTGACGTCGGGCCCCTGGTCGAGGTCCTCGGCGAGAGCCAGGTGCGCGACCTCCTCCACCCCCACGGGGTCGAGTCCGGCGGACTCCAGCAGCCCCGCCAGCTCGGGGTCGAGCCCGCAGACGGTGTCGAGGTGGCCGGGGCCGGCACCGGCGCAGCCGGCGCCGTCGGCCGCGCAGCCGCATCCCGGGGCCGCCGCGGCGGCCGAGGTGTCGGCGGCGGCGGGGAGCAGGTTGAGGACGGCCGGCTCGGGGCGGGGTTCGGGGCCTGCGGTGGTCATGAGGTGCTCTCCTCGGGATCGCCGGTGCTCCCGGCGTGGCGGGCCGCGGCG
>NZ_JAAVJC010000529.1 GCF_012033785.1 Streptomyces bohaiensis | reverse complement strand
GCGGCCGCCAGGGCGGGCGCCGGGGCGCCGTGATCGGTGACGCCGTCCGAGAATCCGGCGGACCGCTCGCGGTGGGCCGGGTCCGCGCCGGCCCCGTCGACGGGCCCGGTGAGGACGGCGGAGTGGGAGCGGTGCAGCCTCGTCAGGTGGACGGCTGCGAGGAGTCCGCAGGCCCGCTGGTCCAGCGCCACGTAGCTGGCGGGCAGCGCCCCGGCGGGGCGGCCCGCGAGGACCAGCGGCAGCGGGCCGCGCGCCAGGCGCTCCGCGAGCGGGTCGGCGGGGCGGGTCGAGAACAGCACGACGCCGTCGGCGTGACCCTGCCCGAGGTAGGCCAACAGCCGGTCCCGGGAGGCCGCGTCGGCGGCGTGGCTCACCGGCAGTTGCACGCCGCGCGGGCCGAACACCCGCAGCAGGCCGGTGACGGTCCGGCCGAAGACGGGGTCGGCCAGGGCGCCCGCCGCGGCCGCGTCCCCTGCGGGGTCGGGCTCCGAGACCACCAGCGCCACGGCGTCGGTGCGGCCGGTGACCAGCGAGCGGGCCGCGCGGTTGGGCACGTACCGGGTGGCGGTGACGGCGCGTTCGACCAGCTCCCGCAGGCGGGGGTCGACGCTGGCCTCGCCGTTGACCACGCGGGAGACCGTCGCCCGGGAGACCCCGGCGACCCGCGCGACCTGTTCCAGGGTGGGGCGGCCGCTGGTCGGGGCGTGGTCGGTGGTCACGGTGTCTTTATACGCGACGGCCGCACCGCGCGGCGGGTTTCGGGTCCGCTCGGGTACGGCTTCCGGACGCCGGACGGCCGGCATCGGTCCAACGCCGGGCGGGGCGTCGCCCGCCGCCCCCGGGCGCCGAGCCGGGCGCCGAAACACCGGAACGCCGGAACGCCACCGGACCGGGGAGGGTCGCGGTGGCGCCGGGAAGGTCTGCGCGGGGACCGTCGCACCCCCGGCCGAGGCCGGAGGCGGGACGACGACGGTCCCCGCGGGAACGGCGATCGGGTCGCTGCCGCCGTTCTGGCGTCCATGGGAGGTCCGGGAGCCGCTCCGGAAGTCCGTGACGCCGACATCCAGAACTCTGCCGGACGGGTGTTAAGCGAAGATTGCCTCGCCGTGACGAGCCTGGATCATTCCCGTGGCCGGTCGCTCATCGGGGTGAGAGCTGCGTCACCGCAGCTCAGCGGGTGTGATGCGGACCACGGCCCAGCCCGGCCGCGGTCGTGCCACCCGGGCTGCGCGACGGCCGGTCGCGAGGCCCGATCACACCGCCGGCCCCCGTCACGCCGCCGGCCCCGCACCGCGCGGGTGCGCGG
>NZ_JAAVJC010000528.1 GCF_012033785.1 Streptomyces bohaiensis | reverse complement strand
GGCCGGGCCCGGCCGCGGCCCCAGCGCGGACGCCGTCCTGGTGCCGCTCGGCCCGCTCGGCGGTGACGCGCCCCGACGTACCGACACCACCGCGCTCGCCGCGGCCCTGCCCGGCCTGCTCGCCGACCCCGGCCTCGGCCGCCGCCCCGGCGCATCCGTGGTGGACCTGACCACCGGGGAGGAGCTCTTCGCCCAGCGCCCCGACGCACCCATGGCCCCGGCGTCCACCGTCAAGCTGGTGACCGCCGCGACGGCCCTGCACACCTTCGGCACCGAGCACCGGCTGGCCACCCGCACCGTCCTGGACTCCGGCGGCCGCGGCACGGACCGGGTCGTCCTGGTCGGCGGTTCCGACACCACCCTCACCGCACCGGACGTCGCGCGGCTCGCCGCCGACACCGCGCGGGCGCTGGCCCGCCGCTCCGTCACCGAGGTGACCGTCGGCTACGACACCGAGCGCTACGCCGGCCGCGAGGAGCGGCACCCCATCGGCGTCAACGACAACATCGCCCCGCTGACCTCGCTCATGATCGACGCCGGCCGGCTCGACGCGTCGAGCAGCGGACCGGCGCCGCGCTCGGCCGATCCCGCCGCCGACGCCGTCGCGCTGTTCGCCGCCGAACTCGCCGCCGCCGGGGTCACCGTGGTCGACGAGCCGGTGCCCGCGAAGGCCCCCAACGGCGCCGAGCGCCTCGCCCACCACCTCTCCGCCCCGCTGGCCGACCTGGTCGAGCGGATACTGACCGACAGCGACAACGACCTGGCCGAGGCGCTCGCCCGTCACGTCGCCGTGGAGTTGGGCGAACCGACCAGCCTGCGGGGCGTCGGCGCCGCCCTCACCACCCAGCTCGCCGATCTCGGCATCGACGTCTCCGACGTCCGACTCGTCGACGGCAGCGGCCTGGACCGCGCCGGTCGGCTCACCCCGCACGCCCTCACCGGCCTGCTCGCCGCCGCGGCCGACCCCGACCGGCCCGAGCTGCGGCCCGTCCTCACCGGCCTGCCGATCTCCGGCTTCACCGGCACCCTCACCGGGCGGGCCGCCGACGGCGGCAACGGCCTGGTCCGCGCCAAGACCGGCACCCTCACCGGCGTCAACGCCCTCAGCGGCACCGTGGTCCACACGGACGGCCGAGTCCTGGCCTTCGCCTTCCTCGCCGGCGACACCCCCGGCCCGGCCGATGCCGAAGCCGCACTCGACCGCGCCGCCGCCGCCCTCACCGGCCTCACCATCGGCGCGCCGGGCGCGAACGACCCGGCCTGACGCCCCGCCGCGGCACCCGGCGCCGGTCCCCGCCCCGGCGGGCGGGAC
>NZ_JAAVJC010000527.1 GCF_012033785.1 Streptomyces bohaiensis | reverse complement strand
GTGCGGAGCATGCCGCGCCGCTCCTGGAGCCGGTGCTCGGCGAGTTCGTCGAAGCTGGTGCGGCGGGGGGCGCGCGATGCGGGCGTTGCAGGTGTGACGGTGCGACGGACCGGAACCGGCGCGCGCCCCCTCGTCGCGGGTGCCACATCCCGTGCCGCAGCAGCGATCCGGGCCACCCGCGCCCCGCGCGCAACCCTGGCCGAGGAGAGGTGACATCACGAGCACACTTGCTACGCCGCTCGAACAGACCCCTGCGAGCGCCCTAGGATGAGCACACACTCAACCGGCACACTCACCGCTTCGAGGGGTCCTGTGAGCGAACGCCCAAGCCTTCAGCCGTCCATCGACGCCTGGACGCATTCCATCGAGGCGATATCCGAGCTCGTCGCGCACCTGACCGAGGGAGAGTGGAACAGCCGGACGGAGTGCCCCGGTTGGTCGGTCCGCGACATCGTCTCGCACGTCATCGGTCTGGAGAGCGAAGCGCTCGGCGATCCGCGCCCGATCCACACCCTCCCGCGCGACCTCTACCACGTCACCGATGAGACCAGCCGCTACATGGAGGTCCAGGTCGACGTCCGCCGGCACCACACCGGCCCCGAGATGACCGGCGAGCTGGAGTACACGATCATCCGGCGCTGCCGGCAGCTCCGCAACGACAAGCGCGCCCCCGACCACATCGTCAACAGCCCCGTCTTCGGCCCCATGCCGCTGGAGGAGTCGCTGCGGCGCCGCGCCTTCGACGTCTGGGTGCACGAGCAGGACCTCCGCCGCGCGCTCGACGAGCCCGGCAATCTCGACTCCCCGGCCGCGGAGATCGCCCGGGACATGATGATCGAGGCGCTGCCCGCCGTCATCGCCGACCGGGCGAAGATCGCCCCGCGCTCGGCCGTCGTCTTCGACGTCAGCGGTCCGATGGAGTTCCTGCGGACGGTGCGGGTCGACGAGGAGGGCCGCGGCTCGGTCTCCAGCAGCCCGTCGCTGGGCCCGGTCGCCACCTTCACCACCGACTGGGAGACCTACGCCCGGCTCGCCTGCGGGCGGATGCGCCGCCGCCGGGCCGCCGAGCGGCTCAAGGTCGAGGGTGAGCAGGAGATCACGAACCGCATTCTGGCCAACTTCTCGATCACGCCCTGACCCGGGCCGCCCGGCCCGGCCCCTGACCTCGGCCCCGCGCCACCGCGCCCCGCACCCGTGCCCGCTCCGCGGGGCGGCGGGCCGGTCGGCGCGCCTTGTCGTGAGCGCGCGGCGGAGGTCCTGCTCGTGCACCCAGACGTCGAAGGCGCGGCGCCGCAGCGACTCCTCCAGCGGCATGGGG
>NZ_JAAVJC010000526.1 GCF_012033785.1 Streptomyces bohaiensis | reverse complement strand
GCGTTGCGCAGCGCCACCCGGCCCAGTTCCTCGGGCTGCTGCGCCACCGAGGCGTGCAGCGTGCCCGCCTCCCCCGCAGCCAGTCCGTCGGGCGTGCCGTCGAACCCGACGACCGCGACCTCGTCGCCGGCCCGGTCCCCCAGCGCCCGGACGGCGCCCAGCGCGGCGCCCTTGCCCCCGGGGTGGATCGCGAGGTCCGTGCCGAGCACCGTCTCCCCGGCTCCCGGCCGCCGCTCCACCCCGACCACCAGGTCGGCGTTGGCCGAGCCGACGACCAGGACCTCCACCGTCACCCCGCCGTCGCCGCCGGGGGCGTCTCCGGCGGCGACGGCCGCCGGTGTCCCGAGAGCGCCGCTCACCGGAACTCACCGACGTTCTCCGCGGTGACGACCTTCACCGGCACCAGCACGGTCTCCTCCAGCTCCTCGCCCTCCACGGCACGCAGCGCGTTGCGCAGCGCCACCCGGCCCAGTTCCTCGGGCTGCTGCGCCACCGAGGCGTGCAGCGTGCCCGCCTCCACCGCAGCCAGTCCGTCGGGCGTGCCGTCGAACCCGACGACCGCGACCTCGTCGCCGGCCCGGTCCCCCAGCGCCCGGACGGCGCCCAGCGCCATCTCGTCGTTCTCCGCGAACACCCCGTCGATGTCGCGGTGCGCCTGGAGCAGGTTGGTCATCACGTCCAGCCCCTTGGTGCGGTCGAAGTCGGCGGGCTGCCGCGCGACCACCTCGATGTCCGGGTAGTCCTGCAACCCCTCGGTGAACCCGGCGCCGCGCTCGCGACTGGCGGAGGTCCCCGGTGTCCCCTCCAGCACGATGATGCGCCCCTCGCCGCCGATGCGCTCGGCCAGCGTCCGCGCCGCGAGGCGCCCGCCCTCCTCGTTGTCCGAGGTCACCAGCGCCCGGGTCTCGGCGTCGTTGACCCCGCGGTCCGCGGCGATGACCGGCACCCCGTCCCGGTTGGCGCCGCGCACCGCCGAACCGGCGGCGTCGGAGTCGACCGGGTTGACGATCACCGCCGCCATTCCGGCGCTGGCGAAGTTCTGCAACTGGTCGGCCTGTTGCGAGGCGTCGTCCTGCGCGTCGGTGACCGTCAGGTCGACCCCGGCCGCCTCGGCCTCCGCCTGTGCCCCGTCGCGCATCTGCACGAAGAACGGGTTGTTGAGCGTCGAGAGCGACATCCCGACCCGGGTGGCACCGTCGCCCCCGGAGCCCGGCGTGAGGTAGGTGGCGGCGGCCAGCACCGCGGCCACGCACGCCACGGCCAGGCCGCCGCGCAGGAACTTGCGCCGGCCGCCGCCCGCGCCGCCCCCGGCGCCCTTGCCCAGCGC
>NZ_JAAVJC010000525.1 GCF_012033785.1 Streptomyces bohaiensis | reverse complement strand
GGTGCTACCCACGCGACGGGGCGGCGGGTACCGGGCCGGCCGCCGGTATCCGCCGCCCCGTCGCCGACGCGGCCGTGCCCGGCGGTGCCGGGCACGGGAGGGTCAGAGCCTGTCGATGACGTGGTCCACGCAGGCGGTCAGCGCCTCGACGTCGGCGGGGTCCACCGCCGGGTACATCGCGACCCGCAGCTGGTTGCGGCCCAGCTTGCGGTAGGGCTCGGTGTCGACGATGCCGTTGGCGCGCAGGACCTTGGCGACCGCCGCGGCGTCCACCCCGTCGACGAAGTCGATGGTCCCCACGACCTGCGAGCGCAGCGCGGGGTCGGTGACGAACGGCGAGGCGTGGGCGGACTTCTCGGCCCAGCCGTAGAGGCGGGAGGCGGAGTCCGCGGTGCGGTCCACCGCCCAGCCCAGCCCGCCCTGGCCGTTGATCCAGTCCAGCTGCTCGGCGAGGAGGAACAGCGTCGCCAGCGCGGGGGTGTTGTAGGTCTGGTTCTTCAGCGAGTTGTCGATCGCCGTCGGCAGCGAGAAGAACTCCGGGACGTGGCGTCCGGAGCCGTGCACCCGGGCGGCGCGCTCCAGGGCGGCCGGCGAGAACGCGCCGAGCCACAGCCCGCCGTCGGAGGCGAAGGACTTCTGCGGCGCGAAGTAGTAGACGTCGGTCTCGGTGATGTCCACCGGGAGACCGCCCGCGCCGGAGGTGGCGTCGACCAGCACCAGGGCGTCGTCGTCGGCGCCCGCGACGCGCTGCAGCGGGGCGGCGACGCCGGTCGAGGTCTCGTTGTGGGTGAAGGCGTACACGTCCACGCCCGTCTCGGCGCGCGCCTGGGGCAGACCGCCCGGCTCGGCGGAGATGACGGTGGGCTCCTCCAGCCACGGCGCCAGCTTGGCGGCCTTGGCGAACTTCGAGGAGAACTCGCCGAAGGTGAGGTGCTGCGAGCGGTGCTCGATCAGCCCGTGGGTGGCGATGTCCCAGAACGCGGTGGAGCCGCCGTTGCCGAGGATCACCTCGTACCCGTCGGGGAGCGAGAGCAGGGTGCGGACGCCGTCCCGGACGCGGCCGACGAGGTCGCGGACGGGGGCCTGCCGGTGGGAGGTTCCGAGCAGTGAACTGCCCGTGGCGGCGAGGGCGCTGAGCGCCTCGGTCCGCACCTTGGAGGGGCCCGACCCGAAGCGTCCGTCGGCGGGCTTGATGTCAGCGGGAATCTGGATCTCGGCCACGGGGTGAGCGTAGTCCCTCGCGGGAGGCGTCGTCGGCGGGCGTCCGGCCGGTGAGACGCGGCGTCCGGCGGGCGGACGGCTGCGGGCGCCGGGCCGGCGCCCGCTCCCGCGGGGACGGGCGCGCCGCCGTGCTGGGAGC
>NZ_JAAVJC010000524.1 GCF_012033785.1 Streptomyces bohaiensis | reverse complement strand
GGGGCGCCCCCGGGCTCGGGCCGCGCCGCCCGACGGCGCATCCGGAGCGCGGCCGCCACCGCTGCGGCGGTCAGCGCCACGGGGGCCGCGACCACCGCCTGCCAGGCCGGGACCGGCCCCCAGGTCAGCAGTTCCTCGCGCACCTCGACGCGGCGGAACGCCGCGTCCGTCCCGTCCCTGACCAGTTCGTGGTCGCCGTCGATGCCCCCGGGGTCGGGGAAGTCCTGGTGCAGCGCGGTCAGGAAGCGCCCGTCCCCGACCAGCTGTCGCAGCGGGCCCTCGGGGAGGGCGTCGGGCGTGAGCCGGCCGGCGAACACGACGTCGACGGGGTCGCCGCCGATGGTCCCCGCGGTGGCCGTCCGGTGGTCGGCCAGCACGAAGAGCCGCAGCACCTGCTGGGTGTCGGCCAGCCGGGAGAGCCGCATCGGGTAGACGGGCCGCTCGGTGGCGAAGGTCAGCCGCAGCGGTTCCAGCGGCCCGGAGAGCACCGGGCCCCCGCCCTCGGCGTCCTCCCCGGCCGCGGCGTCCTCGGCGCCCGCGGGGACGAGCCGGACCGCCACGTACTCCCAGCCCTCCGCCACATAGGGCTCCACCGCCGCCGCGAGCCGGTCGGAGAGGGCGAAGCCGTTCTCCGCCAGCCAGTCGGCCAGCGCCGCCGGCTCCTCGGCCGTCAGCCGCGCCACGTCGAACGGGCCCAGCCGCTCCCGGCCGACGACCGCCACCGGCGGGGCAGCGCCCTCCGGAGCCCCCGCCGCGTCCGGCGCGGCACGGGGCCAGTCGCCGGGACGCGGCCAGAGATAGCGGTCCACCCGCTGCTCCGCCGCGGTGACCCGCTCCAGTTCGGTGAAGAGCTCCGGTTCCGCCAGGGTCACCTCCGCCCGGTTCGGCACCGGCATGACCCAGGCGGCTGCCGAGGCATCGCCGTCGACCGTCAACCGCATCACGATCTGCTGGGTTCCGTCCCCGTCCCACACCACCACCGAGCTCTCCTCGGTGACGCCCAGGTCACTGCCGTCGGCGGTGACCATGGCGCCGCACCCGCACGCGTACGCGGGCCACACCACCGCTGCCGCCTGCACGAGCACCAGCAGCAGCACGGTGGTCAGCGCCGCCGCGAACCGCCGGCGGACCCGCCCGCCGTGCGCGCGCCGCGCCTCCCCGCCGTCCCGCTCTCCCGTCCGCCCCCGCGTCCCCATCGGCATGAGCCGCCCCTCGGTCGACGGCGGCGCCGCGCCGCTCGTCATGCCGCTCCGACGCTCCACCACGGGCCGCGGTTCCCCCCTCGATGCCGTCCCCGGCCGTCAGGCGGGCCCGGTCGGCGGGGCCCGGCGGGCGGGCGCCGGCGGCCGTCAGGCGGGCCCGGTCGGCGGGGC
>NZ_JAAVJC010000523.1 GCF_012033785.1 Streptomyces bohaiensis | reverse complement strand
CCCCCGGAGGGCGGCGTCCGCGGCGGCGGGGGCGCGGCTCCCGGGCCGCGTGGCGCGCTCCCGTCCGGAAGCAGCAGTTCGGTGACGGCACCGCCGGCGGCGGGGTTGGCCCGGCGGACGCCGGCCCCCAGCAGCCGGGCCTGTCCGGCGACGATCGTCAGCCCGAGCCCGGTGCCCCGTCCGCGTTCCCGAGCGGCGGTGCGGAACCGCTGCGGCCCCTGGGCGAGCAGGTCGGCGGGGAACCCCGGCCCGTGGTCGCGGACCCGCAGCACCGTGCCGTCGACCTCCAACTCCACCGGCGCACCACCGTGGCGCAGCGCGTTGGAGAGCAGGTTGGCCAGGACCCGGGCGACCCGCCGGGGGTCCGTGCGGACCTCCGCGTCCGCCGTGACGGTCAGCGTGATCGCCTCGCCTCCCGCCGCCTCGGGGAGCTGGTCGGCGCAGGCCGCGGCGGCGTGCCGGGCCAGGGTGCTGGTGCGGCAGCACTCGAACTCCGCCTGTTCCACCCCCTCGGTGTCCAGCCGCGCCACCTCCAGCACGTCCTCGACCAGCCGCCGCAGGGTACGGGCGCGGTCCCGCACCAGCTCGGTGGGCCGGCCGGGCGGCAGGAGCTCGGCGGCGGTGACCAGCCCGGCGACGGGGGTGCGGAGTTCGTGGGCGATGTCGGCGGTGATGCGCCGCTCCGCCTCCAGCCGGACCTGGAGGGCGTCGGCCATGGTGTTGACGGCCGCCGCCATGCGGGCGATCTCGTCCCGGCCGCGCGGCCGGACGCGGGCCGCCAGGTCACCCTGGGCGATCCGCTGCGCGGTGCGCGCCGAGCCGGCGATGCGCCGACCGCCGACGGTGGCGAGCAGCAGCCCCAGCAGACTGCCGAGCCCGGTGGCGATCAGCCCCGCGCCCAGCAGTGTCCGGTCGAGCGCGCCGAGCGCCTCGGTCTGCGGCAGGTAGCTCTGCCGGACCGCCAGCACCGTGGCCGGGCCCTCGGCGGAGCCGCCGCCCGCCGTAGCGCCGTCGCCGGGCGGCGCCGCCGCGGGCCGTTCGAGCAGCGCCGCCCAGAGGACCGGATCCTCGCCCGCGCGGTCGAGGAAGGTGGCGCGCACCGGCCGCGTCGCGATGGCCTCGCGCAGTGCGTCCGGCAGGTCCGGTGGGTTCACCAGCACCCCGCCGTCGATCATCCGCTCGTAGTCGGCCACGGCGGCGAGCAGCCCGGCGTCCAGGTCGCGGCGCGCGGTGTCGAGTTGGGTGCGCGAGGTCTGGTCGTGCACCAGCACCCCGATGACGGCCGCCACCAGGGCGGCGGCCGCGGCCACGCTGAGCGCGAGCTTGCCGCGCAGGCCGAGCAGTCCCGGCCGGGCGCACCGCGCGGCGGCCCCGGCG
>NZ_JAAVJC010000522.1 GCF_012033785.1 Streptomyces bohaiensis | reverse complement strand
GGCCCCGGGCCGCGCCGGGCGCCGCACGCGGCCGCCGCGGGCCCCTGCGACGGGCGAACCCCGGGCGCCGGGGCGGCGGAACATATGCCAGAGTTGCCACTTCCGGGCCGGGAGCACGTAGCGTACGGCCAACGGGCCCAGTAGACCGGGGAAGGGGCGGCTGGAGTTGAGCACGCACGCACCGCACACAGCGCAGCCGGTGACGCTCCCGGCGACGCTCGACGAGGCGGTCGCGGCGCTCGCCGCGCAGCCCGCAGCCGTGCCGGTCGCCGGAGGCACCGACCTGATGGGGTCCGTCAACGGCGGCCTGTTGCGCCCCACGGCGCTCGTCGGGCTGGGCCGCGTGGCGGAGTTGCGCGGGTGGGAGTACCGCGACGGTCACGCACTGCTCGGCGCCTGCCTCACCCTCGCCCGCATGGGACGGCCCGACTTCGCGGTGCTGATGCCGGCGCTCGCCGCCGCCGCCCGCAGCGCCGGGCCGCCGCAGATCCTCAACGCCGGGACCCTGGGCGGGAACGTCATCACCGGTGCGCCGAGCGGGGACACCCTCCCGGTCCTCGCCGCGCTGGAGGCGGAGCTGGTCGTGGCGGGCCCGGACGGCGCGCGCCGTGAAGTACCCGTCAGTGAGCTGCTGGTGGGCCGCGAGCACCTGCGGCCCGGTGAACTCCTCGCCTACGCGCGCGTGCCGCTGCTGCACGCTCCGCAGACCTTCCTCAAGGCCACCGGTCGCACCGGGCCGGGCCGGGCCGTCGCCTCGGTCGCCGTCGCCCTGGACCCGGCACGCCGCGAGGTGCGGTGCGCGGTCGGCGCCATCGCGCAGGTCCCGCTGCGCCCGCTGGAGGCCGAGGCGTGGATCGCCTCCCTCGTCGACTGGGACGGCGCCCGCACGGTGCCGCCCGAAGCGCTGGCGGCGTTCGGCGACTACGTCGCGACGGCCTGCATCCCCGATCCGGAGCCCGACCCCGCCACCGGTGAGGTCGCCGCGCTGTCCGCCGGGTTGCTGCAGCTGCGCCGCACGGTCGCGGCGCTCGCACGGCGCGGGCTCGGAAGGGCGCTGTCGTGACGACACCGACCGCCGCGACGAGTCGGACCGGCGCGACCGGACCGGCAGCGCGCCCCTCGCGGCGCGGCCACATCGACACCGCCGCCCGCGGCCACCGGCCGGGCGCGGCGTCCCGGGAGGCACGGTGAACGAGGAACGGCACGGACCGCAGGGCGGGGAGCCCGATCCGCGCCACAGCGACGTCCCCGCACCCGGCACCAGTTGGGGCGGGGAGTACGACAGCGACGCCACGGCCTTCGTGCAGCTGCCGGAGGGGCTGATCGGCGACCCGGGGCCCGGCGACCCGCTCGCGGCGCCGGCCCACGGCTACCGCCCCCCC
>NZ_JAAVJC010000521.1 GCF_012033785.1 Streptomyces bohaiensis | reverse complement strand
CTGCGAGGACTCCCGGCCGGCCGTCAGCCCCGCGGCGGTGTTGGCGCCGGGCGCGGAGAGCGCCGCCCCGCCGGCCGCCGGGCGCACCGCGTCCAGATGGCGCCGCACACCGCGGACCAGCCGCCCGGCGGTGAACGTCGCGCCGTGCACGAAACGCATCGCGGGACCGAAGGACGGCGCGCTGAGCAGTCCGGCGAAGAACAGCCCGGGCACCGACGACTCGAAGGCGGAGCCGAGCCAGGGCGCTCCGCTCCCCGGTGTGGTGCGGATCCCGGCACGCAGCGACGGGGACAGCATCGCCAACCGGTCCAGCTCCGGCACGAAGCCGGTCGCCGCCACCACATGGCCGGTCTCCATCGTCCGGCGCGTCCCGTCCGGACCCGCGACCCGGAGCCGGACCCCGCCGCCTGCGGCCTCCGCCGAGACGATGCTCCGGCACAGGAAGGCCGGCACGACGCCCTCGACCCGGTCACGCAGCCACCAGGCCCCGGCCGGCCCCAGCGCGCTGTCGGCGATGCGCACCCGCAGGGTGCTCGGCAGCCGTCGCACCGCCCAGGGGAGCTCCGACCACGCCCAGGTGGACCAGCCCGTGCCGAGACCGGAGTGCGGCTCCCGCAGCGACGCCAGCGGGGGACGGCGCAGCGGCTGCGGCAGGGTGTTCCAGTTGATCCGCTCGGCCCGCGCCAGGATCTGGGGGCGCGCTCCCGCCTCGGCGAGCAGCGCGGCGGTCTCCAGCGCCGCCTGCCCGGCGCCGACCACGGTGACGTCCAGACCGAGGAAGCCGGAGAGGTCGCCGTGGTCGCTGCTGTGCGACGCGAGCTGCGGCGGCAGCTTGCGGAGCGGTCCGGGGCGGTTGACGAACGGCATGACGCCGATCGCCAGGACGACGGACCTGGCCCGGATCGTCCCCTCCTCCGCGGTGGTGACCGAGAAGCCGCCGTCGGTGCGGGCCACGTGGGTGACCGTCACCTCCTCGACTCTCGGCTGCAGTTGGTCGGCGAACCACATCCCGTAGTCGCTGAAGGTGCGGATCGGCAGCGGGGAGGCGTGCTCGGCGCGCAGGCCGCGCGGCGCGCAGTAGGCGGCGAGCGTGTGCCGCTGCCCCGGGTCGGACAGGTTGGAGGACCACGGCTCGGATTTCAGGAACATGCCCTCGGGCATGTGGTCCCGCCAACTCGCCATGGGCCGCCCCAGCACCCGGATGTCGAGCCCGGCTGCGGCGGCGTGGGAGGCGATCGACAGTCCGTAGGGGCCTGCGCCCACCACGACGAGGTCATGCATCAGTAATCCCCGCTCACTTTCCTTGACGTGCCCGTGGTCTCGGGCGTGTTCGACCTGGGGGCGGACGACGGGGCCGGGGCGGCCCGCGTCGGGGTGGGGCTCGGCCGGGGTGGGC
>NZ_JAAVJC010000520.1 GCF_012033785.1 Streptomyces bohaiensis | reverse complement strand
GTCCGCAGCGGCTCCGGGTTTCCGACTCCGCTGCCGCCGTAGCGGGTCCCGTCGGTGTTGAGCGTCTCGCGCCACAGCCCGGAGACCGCGGGCACCCCGACGCGGTAGTACGGGTCCGCGACCTCTCCGGTGCGGGTCGCCTCGTCCCAGGTGTAGACCTCGCGGCCGTCGACGAAGGTGTGCAGTGCGCGGCTCATCACGTCCAGCGGGTCGCCGGACCAGACGACCACATCGCCGTCGAGCCCGGGGCGGAGCGCGCCGACCCGGTCGTCGAGCCCCATGATCTCCGCCGGGTTGAGGGTGATGGAGCGCAGCGCGGCGTCGCGGTCCATGCCTTCCTTGACGCAGAGCGTCGCCTGGTGGACCAGGAAGTTGATCGGGATGACGGGGTGGTCGGTGGTGATCGCGACCTTCACCCCGGCCCGGTCCAGGATTCCGGGGTTGGCCAGGGTGCGGTGCCGCAGCTCGACCTTGCGGCGGGTGGTGAAGAGCGGGCCGCTGATGACCGGGACGCCGCGGCGGGCGATGTCGTCCGCCATCAGGTGCGCCTCGGTGGCGTGGTTGATCACGACCCGGTAGCCGAACTCGTCCGCCAGCCGCAGGGCGGTGGCGATGTCGTCGGCGCGGTGGGTGTGCTGGCACCAGGGCAGCTCACCGTCCAGGACGCGCACCAGCACCTCGGAGGTGTTGTCCCGCTCGAACGGCTTGCCCTCGGCGGCGGCGTGGTCGCGCCGCACCCGGTAGTCCTGGGCCTTGGTCAGCGCGTCCCGGATGACGGCGGCGACGCCCTGCCGGGTCGAGGGCAGCTGCTTCTTGTCGCCGTAGACCCGCTTGGGGTTCTCGCCCAGCGCGCTCTTCACGCTGACCGGCTGCCGCAGCAGCATGTCGTCGACAGTCCGCCCCCAGCACTTGATCGCCACGGTCTGGCCGCCGATGACGTTGCCGGAGCCGGGCTTGACCACCGAGCTGGTGACGCCGCCGGCCAGCGCGTCGTGGAAACCGATGTCGGCCGGGTTGATGGCGTCGAGTGCCCGCAGGCGGGCGCCGTTGGGGTCGGTCATCTCGTTGGTGTCCTGACCCTCCCAGCCCTCGGCCTCCTCCGAGACGCCGAGGTGGCCGTGGGCCTCCACGAAGCCGGGGAGCACCCACCGGCCGGTGGCGTCGACCCGCCTGACCCCCTCGGGGATCTCGACCTCGGCGTCGGGCCCGACGGCCGCGATCCTGCCGTCGGTGATCAGCACGGTGCCGCCCTCGATGGGGTCGCCGTCGACGGGCACCACGTATCCGGATGTGATTGCTACGTTCATAGGAGGAACCTAGCGCGGTCGGCCCGGCCCGGGCAGGCCCCGACGGCCGGGACCGGCGGCGGCGGAGCGGCCGCCGGTCCGCCGGCGGGACCGGCA
>NZ_JAAVJC010000051.1:21059-24384 GCF_012033785.1 Streptomyces bohaiensis | reverse complement strand
GCCCTGGCCGGTCCCGCGGCCGCGGCCCCGGACCGCCCCGTGCCGGCTCCGGCCGCCGACACCGCGCAGTCCGCGGCCCTCCCGGTCGACGCCTCCACCCCGGCCGCTGAACTCGACACCGGCGCCGGCGGCGCCGTCCGGCCGTTCGCCTGCGGCGACGGCTCCTTCCACGCCCAGGCGGTCCGGGAGGGCAACACCTGGCGGGCGCCGGGGTACAGCGGCCCGGACATGCTGACGGCGATGCGCGCCGCCGTCGGCAGTCTCGATCCCGGACGCACCACCGCCCAGCGGGTGGTGGTGCGCGGCTCGGGGACCGTCCCGGCCAACCAGTCGCTCGACCTGCCCAGCCACACCTCGCTCGACGTCTGCGGCACGCTCCAGGTCAGCGGCGCCGTCGCGGCCAACCACGCCCCGATCCGGGTGCGGAACGCCACCGACGTCACCGTCGGACACCTCGCCATGACGGGGCATCCCTACTTCGGCGTCTTCGTCCGCAACGCCACCGGGGTGACCCTGGGCGCGCTCGACCTGCGGCTCTCCGGCGGGCTGGGGGTGCGGATCGACAACCACGGCGACCGCTCGGTGCGGACGCGGAACGTCCGGATCGACCACGTCCTCGTCTCCGGCACGGACAACCACGGCGTCGAGACGTACGGCGTGGACGGCCTGACCGTGGGCACCGTGATCGCGCGGGACACCGGCTACAGCGGCCTGCTGCTCAACGACACCACCAACGCCACCGTCGGGCGGGTGGACGCGGTGGGTGCGGGGACCGGGACCGGCTACGCCGCGTTCCGCATGGCCAACCGGAACGGCCGCGTCGGCAACGCCTACCCGGTGAACATCCGCGTCGGGGAGGTCGTGGCGCGCGGCGGCGGCCGGGGCGTGTTCTGCGTCTCGGAGAGCGGCGGCGTGGAGATCGGGCGGGTCGACATCGCGGGCACCGGCAGCAACGCGATCCTGATCGAGAACTGCTACAACGTGAACCTCGCGACCGCCGGCGGGACCGTCTCAGGCCCCGGCGACGTGCGGATCGCCTCGCGGGCGGAGTTCGCGGTCACGCGGGACGTCACCCTCCAGAACCTGACCATCCGTGACACGGCGCTGCGGGAGAGCCCCTGCGGCGTCGGGATCGCCTACCGCAACCTGACGCTGCACAACTCCGCCCGCAGCACCTGCAGCTGAGCCGCCGGCCGTCCCGCCTCGGCCCCACGGGCGAGGCGGGACGGGGCGTGGGGTGTCAACCGCGGGTGATCCGCCGATAGCGACGCACCGCCAGCGCCATGAAGACGGCGGTGATGACGGCGGTGCACAGCAGCGAGTAGGGCAGGGCGTTCCGCACCGGCCAGGCATCGCCCGGGCCGAGACCCGCCGGCGGGACGTTGCCGAACAGCCGGCGCGCGGCGGTGGCGGTCGCCGAGACGGGGTTCCACTCGGCGACCGTCCGCAGCGGTCCGGGCATCGCGGTGGGCGAGACGAAGGCCGAGGAGACGAAGGTGACCGGGAAGAGCCAGATCAGCCCGGCGCTCTGCGCCACCTCCACGCTGCGCGCGGTGAGGCCGATGGTGGCGCCGACCCAGGACATCGCGAAGGCGAAGAGGAGGATGACGACGAAGCCGAGCAGCACGTGGTGTGCGGGGGCGTCGGTGCGCCAGCCGACGAGCAGGCCGCACAGGGCGGTGACGGTGAGGGTGACGGTGCTCATCGTCAGGTCGGAGAGCGTCCGGCCGAGGACGACGGAGGAGCGGGGGGTGGGCAGCGAGCGGAACCGGTCGACCAGCCCCTTGTGCATGTCGTTGGCCAGTCCCAGCGCCGTGAACGCGGCGTTGAAGGTGACCGCCTGGGCGAAGATGCCGCCCATCAGGTAGACGCGGTAGTCGTCGCCGCCGAGGCTGCCGCCGAAGACGTAGGCCAGCAGCAGGACGAACATCAGCGGCTGGACGAGCGCGGCGATCACCGAGCCGGGGGTCCGGCCGAGGTTGAGCAGGTTGCGCCAGGCGATGATGCCGGCGTCGCGGCCGGCGAGGGCGAGGGCGGTCATCGCTGGTCCCCCGCCCCGCGGCCGGCGGCGCGGGAGCGCCGGGGGCGGTGGGCGTGCCGGCCGGGGCCGGGCGTTCCGTTCGTCGTCGGTGGCGGGGCTCCCACCGGTGCCGCGTGGCGCGGGGCGGTACCGGAGGGGGCCGGCCGGGGGCCGGCTCCGGCGGCGGACGGGGCGCCACCGCTCGCGGGAGCGTCCCGACCCGGCCCGCCGTCACCGGCCGCCTCGGTGCTCTCGTCGGCCTGCTCCGCGACGGTCCCCGTCCGGCCGGTGAGGGCGAGGAAGGCGTCGTCCAGGGTGGGCGGCGCCAGCGTGACCTCGCCGAGCGCCACCCCGGCGGCGCGCAGCCGGGGCAGCACCTGTTCCAACGCGGCCGGGCCGTCGTCGGTGGCGACGCTGAGCAGCCCGCGTTCCCCGGCCTCCGGCGTGTGGGGGCCGAGCGCCGCCAGGACGGCATGGGCGGTGACGCGGTGGTCGGGGTCGGGCACGACGACGGAGAGCCGTTCGCCGCCGACGCGTGCCTTCAGCTCCGCCGCGGTGCCGCGGGCGACGACCCGGCCGCGGTCGATGACGCAGACGGCGTCGGCGAGTTGGTCGGCCTCCTCCAGGTACTGCGTGGTGAGCAGCACGGTGGTGCCCTCCGCGACGAGTTCGCGGACCGACTCCCAGGTGTCGGCGCGCCCACGGGGGTCGAGGCCGGTGGTGGGCTCGTCGAGGACCACCACCGGCGGGGGGGCGACCAGAGCGCCCGCGAGGTCCAGCCGTCGGCGGGTGCCGCCGGAGAAGGAGCCGCTGGGCCGGTCGGCGAACTCCTCCAGCCGGAAGCGGGCGAGGAGCTCGTCGGCCCGGCGGCGGGCCGCCGCACGGCGCATCCCGTAGAGCCGTGCGACCAGGTAGAGGTTCTCCCGGCCGGTGAGCTTCTCGTCCACGGCGGCGTACTGGCCGGAGAGACCGATCCGGCGTCGCACGGCGTCGGGTTCGCGGACCACGTCGTGGCCGGCGACGCGGGCGGTGCCGCCGTCGGGCAGCAGCAGCGTGGCCAGGACGCGCACCGTGGTGGTCTTGCCCGCGCCGTTGGGGCCGAGCAGCCCCAGCACGGTACCGGTCGGGACGGCGAGGTCGACGCCGTCGAGCGCGCGTCGGTCACCGAAGGATCGGGTCAGCCCTTCGGCTGTGATCGCGTGTGACTGGTCCGGCACGGGGTGCGCCCTTTCGGCCTGGGTCGGGTGGTGGTGGGAGGGGCGGCGCCGGCGTCCTGGGCGAGTTCGACGGCGATCTCCTTCTCCT
>NZ_JAAVJC010000051.1:0-21049 GCF_012033785.1 Streptomyces bohaiensis | reverse complement strand
CGGCGCTCGGCCCCCACACGCCGGAGGCCGGGGAACGCGGGCTGCTCAGCGTCGCCACCGACGACGGCCCGGCCGCGTTGGAACAGGTGCTGCCCCGGCTGCGCCCCGCCGTTCACTCGGCGGCGGCCATCGCGCTGCGCGGGGTGAGGTCGGTCCAGTTGCGGTCGACGTACTCGAGGCAGGTGGCGCGCTCGGCGGGGGCGAGGACCTCGTCCCACCCGTCGGGGATGGCGGCGAACTCGGGCCACAGCGAGTGCTGGCCCTCGTCGTTGACGAGGACGCGGTGCTGGACGGCGGGGTCGTCGAACGGGTTCGTCATGGGGGCTCCTCCGGCGTGGTGGCTGCGGGGCCGGTCGCGTGGCGGTCGGCCACGGTGTCGGCGCTCATAGGTAGTTCGGATGGTGTGAACGTTCGGATTGGTGGAACGGCTGGGGTTCTCGGGCCGGCCGTGGCACGCGGGGCCGGGCGGGTGAGGGCCCGCTCCGGCCGGGGGCGCCGCCGGCCGCCGCGGTGTGTCGGGGAGGTCGCGGAGCGCCGCGGAGAGCACCGACCCGATGTGCTGCCGGGGCTCCGGCTGCATCATCTGGGCGTGGGCGCACGCCACGTCGGTGTTGCGGAGCCGACCGGTGAGGTACGGCTTCCAGAGGTCGAGCGTCAGCTGTTCGGGGAGGCCGACCGTGGCGGTGAAGAACACCGTCTCGCCGGTGTAGACACTCGGCGTGTGCCGCCGCATGAGCTGGGACTGGCCGGCGAAGTTGTCGACCATGTGGTCGATGGTCGCCGGTTCCAGCGCGCCCAGCGGGCTGCCGGACTCGCGGAACGCGTCACGCACCGTTGTGGCGTCCAACGGCCCGTCGCCCTCCAGCACAGCGGACTCGACACCCACGTTGAGCAGCAGCGCGCGGAACACCGTGTCGCGGTCGGCGCTGTCCAGGTCGTCCAGCGGCGGCAGCGGGAAGGCGTCCAGCAGCGCCAGCAGCGCGACCTCCTCACCAGCCTGCTCCAGCCGCGCGGCGACCTCCTGGGCCACGTTGCCGCCGAAGGACCAACCGAGCAGCCGGTAGGGCCCCTCGGGCTGCACGGCGCGGATCTCCCGCACATAGCGGTCGGCCATCGCCGTGATGGACTCGGGGAACGGCTCGGTCCCCGCGAGGTTGGGCATCTGGAGTCCGTGCACCGGCTGGCCGGCCTCCAGGTGCTGGAGCAGCCCGGCGTACACCCAGGCGAGACCGCCGGCGGGATGGACGCAGAACAGCGGCGGCCGGTCGCCGGCGGGGCGCAGCGGGAGGAGCACCGACAGCGAGTCGTCGTCGGTGCCGTCGGCGAGGCGTTCGGCGAGCCGGGCGACGGTCGGCGCCTCGAACAGCGCCCGGATGGAGAGCTCCGCCCCGAGCGACTCGCGGATGCGGCCGATGAGCCGGGCGGCGAGGAGCGAGTGTCCGCCGAGGGCGAAGAAGTCCTCCTCGGCGCCGACCCGCTCCACGCCCAGGGTCTCGGCGAAGAGCGCGCAGAGCACGTCCTCGCGCGGGGTGCGCGGGCCGCGCCCGGCAGGGGTGCCGCCCTGGGCGGGGGCGGGCAGCGCCGCCCGGTCGAGCTTGCCGTTCGCGGTGAGCGGCAGGCGCTCCAGAACGGCCCAGGCGGCCGGCACCATGTGGCCGGGAAGGGTGCGGGCGGCGTACTCGCGCACGGCCGTCAGGGTCGCGGCCTCCCCCTCGTCCGGTTCACCGCCGGGGTCAAAGCCGGTGGCGGGGACGAGGTAGCCCACCAGCCGCCCGCCGGCCGGGGCGCCGGCGCCGGTGTCCAGCACCACCGCGGCCCGGGAGATGCCGGGGGCGTCGGCGAGGACCGCGGCGATCTCGTCGGGCTCGACGCGGAAACCGCGGACCTTGACTTGGCCGTCGGCCCGTCCCACGTAGGCGAGTTCGCCGTCGGGGGTGCGGCGGACCAGGTCGCCGGTGCGGTACATCCGGCTGCCGGCGGGGCCGTAGGGGTCCGCGAGGAAACGCTGGGCGGTCTCGGCGGGGCGCCGCGGGTAGCCCCGCGCCAGGGAGTCGCCGGCGAGGTACAGCTCGCCGGTGACACCGGGCGCGGTGGGGCGCAGCGCCGCGTCGAGGACATAGGCCCGGGTGCCGGCGACGGCACGGCCCAGCACGGGGGTCGCGGTGGCGCCGACGGGGGCGGTCAGGGTGTCGACGGTGGCCTCGGTGGGTCCGTAGAGGTTGACCGCGCGCACCCCGGGGGCGGCGGCCAGGGTGTGCCACAGCCCGGTGGGGACCGCCTCGCCGCCGAGGGCGAGGACGCGGGGCCGGTGGGCGCCCGGACGGTCGGGGCCGTCGTCGAGCAGGCCGGCGTCCAGCAGCTGTTCGAGGTGGGAGGGGGTGGTCTCCAGGACGTCGACGCGGTGGTCGTGCGCCCAGGCGACCAGCGCCTCCGGGTCGCGGCGGACGTCCTCCTCCGCGAGGTGCAGCTCGTGGCCGGCGAGCATCCACAGCACCGGGTCCAGGGAGGCGTCGAAGGAGAACGCCGCGGTGAGCGCGGCGCGCAGCCGGCGGTCGCCCGCCTCCCGGGCGGCGGGACGGTAGAGGGTGCGGCGGTGGTGCTCCAGCAGTCGGGCGAGGGAGCGGTGTTCGACCAGCACGCCCTTGGGGCGGCCGGTGGAGCCCGATGTGTGGATCAGGTAGGCGGGGTCCTGGGGCCGCGGGGTGTCCGGCAGGGGTTCGGCGGTGCGGGCGGCGATGCGGGCCTCGGTTCCGGGCTCGTCCAGGACGAGGCGGGGTGCCGCTGCCGGCAGCAGGTGGTCGGTGTCGGTGGTGACGAGGGTCACCACCGGGCGCGCCTCGTCCAGCACGGTACGGATGCGGCCTTCCGGCAGGGTCGCGTCCAGCGGCGTGTACACCGCCGAAGCGGTCCAGCAGGCCAGCATCGAGACCACGGCGTGGCTGGTGCGCGGCAGCACGGTCGCCACCGGGTCGCCGGGGGCGACGCCGGCGTCACGCAGCTCGCGGGCGAGCCGCGTGACGCGCCGGTCCAGCTCGGGGAAGTCGAGGCGGCCGTCCCCTGCGACGAGGGCGTGCGCTCCGGGCGGGGCGGTGGCCACGGTGGCGCGGAAGCGTTCCACCAGGGAGGTGCCGGCCTCGGGCGCCGGGCCGCCGTCCCCCAGCGCGAGCAGCTGGGAGGTCTCCTCCGCGGAGAGCAGCGGCAGCGCCGACAGGCGGGAGTCCGGCGCCGCGGTGGCGGCGGCGAGCAGCCGCGCGAACCAGGTCGCGATCCGCCGGGCCGTGGCCTCGTCGAAGAGGTCGGTGCGGTACTCCAGGGTGCCGCCGAGCGAGCTGCCGGCCGCCGGGTCGGTGGCAGTCGTCTCCCCCAGGCTGAAGGAGAGGTCGAACTTGGCGCCCCCGGTCTCGACGCGCGCGGGCTCCGCGCGCAGACCGGACAGGGCCAGGTCGGGCGACTCGTTGTTGTCGAGGCTGAGCATCACCTGGAAGAGCGGGTGCCGGTCCAGGGAGCGCGCGGGGCTGACCTCCTCGACCAGCTGCTCGAACGGCAGGTCCTGGTGGGCGTAGGCGGCCAGGTCGGTCTCCTTCACCCGTGCCAGCAGCTCCCGGAAGCTCGGGTCCCCGGAAGTGTTCGCCCGCAGCACCAGGGTGTTGACGAAGAACCCGATCAACGGCGCCAGCGCCTGGTCGCTGCGACCGGCCACCGGCGTGCCCACCGCGATGTCCGAGGCACCCGACAGCCGCGAGAGCAGCACGACCAGCGCGGCGTGCAGCACCATGAACGGGCTCGCACCCGAGGCACGCGCGAGTCGTTCGAGGTCCTCGGCGGCCGTTCCGGTGAGGGGCAGCGGCACGGCGCCGCCGGCGGCGGGGGCGGTGCCGCGGGGCCGGTCGACCGGCAGCGCCGACTCCTCCGGCAACCCCGCCAACGCCTCACGCCAGAACCCCACCTGCTCCGCCGCACGCGAGGACGGATCGTCCACCGACCCCAGCACCTCACGCTGCCACACCGCGTAGTCCCCGTACTGCACCCCCAACGGCTCCCACTCCGGCACCCGACCCGACAACCGCGCCGCATACGCCACCGACAGATCACGCGACAACGGACCCATCGACCACCCGTCCGCCGCAATGTGATGCAACGTCAGCAGCAGCACGTGGCTGTCGGGGGCGGTGGAGAGCAGGGCGGCCCGCAGCGGGGTGCCGCGGGTGAGGTCGAACGGCCGCGCCGACTCCTCACGCAGCGCCCCGGGCAGGTCGGCGGTGTCGACCTGCCGCACGACGAGCTCCGGGCGGGAGTGCGCCGACGCGGGCAGCACCTGCTGCACCGGCTCGGTGCCCGCGTCCCGCGGGTCGCCGGCGGGTGCGGCCAGCACCGTGCGCAGCACCTCGTGCCGGTCGGTGAGGTCGCCGAGGGCGGCGCGGAGCGCCTCCCGGTCGACGGTTCCGGTGAGGCGGACGGCGAGCGGCAGGTGGTAGGCGGGGTCGTCCGGGTCGAGCCGGTGGAGGAACCACAGGCGGCGCTGGGCGGGCGACAGCGGGGCGGGCCCGGTCAGGGTCGCCGGGCGCAGGGCGGGGCGCGCCGCCTCGGCGGTGTCGAGGCGCGGGGCGAGCGCGGCCACGGTCGGCGCCTCGAAGAGCGCGCGGACGGGGAGTTCGACGCCGAAGGCGGAGCGGATACGGGCGATGAGGCGGGTGGCGAGCAGCGAATGGCCGCCGAGGTCGAAGAAGTTCTCGTCCCTGCCGATCCCGGTCCGTCCGAGGATGTCGGCGAAGAGGGCGCACAGCGCCCGCTCCCGAGGGGTGCGCGGCGGCGTCGCCTCCGCCTCGGCGGCACCGGCCGGCCAGGGCAGGGTCGAGGTGTCGGTCTTGCCGTGGGCGCCCAGCGGAAGGGTGTCCACCACGCCGAGGGCGGCGGGCACCATGTACCCGGGCAGCGCGCCACGCAGCGTGTCGCGGAGCTCGGCGGCCGTCGGCGGCTCGGCGCCGTCGCGGGTGGGGAGCGCCCAGGCGACGAGTGCGGCGGCGCCGGAGGCGTCGGGGCGGACGGCGACGGCCGCGCGGGCGACACCGGGGTGGCGCAGCAGTGCGGCCTCCACCTCGCCGGTCTCCACCCGGTGGCCCCGGATCTTGACCTGGCCGTCGACGCGTCCGGTGTACTCCAGCGAGCCGTCGCCGTGGCGGCGGACCAGGTCGCCGGTGCGGTACATCCGGGCGCCGGGGCCGCCGTAGGGGTCCGCCAGGAACCGGTCGGCGGTCAGGCCCGGGCGGCGGTCGTAGCCGCGTGCCACGCCGGCGCCCGCGAGGTACAGCTCACCGGTGACACCGGGGGCGACGGGCCGGAGCCGGCCGTCGAGCACGTAGGCGCGGTTGCCGGGCACCGCGTGGCCGATGCGGGGCGGGGTGGCGGCGGTGACGGGGGCGACGACGCTGTCGACGGTCGTCTCGGTGGGCCCGTAGAGGTTCCAGCCGGTGACGTCCGGCAGCGCGGCGAGATCCCGCCAGAGCTCCGCGTCGACGGCCTCGCCGCCGAGGGCGATCACCGCCGGGCGGTGGGTTCCCTCGGTCAGCAGCCCGGCGGTCCGCAGTTCGGCGAGGAAGGAGGGGGTGGTCTCCAGGACGTCGATGGCGTGCTGGCGCAGGAACGCGGTCAGCGCCTCGGGGTCGCGGCGGGTGTGGTCGTCGGCGAGGTGCAGTTCGTGGCCGGCGATCATCCACAGCACCGGGTCCCAGGAGGCGTCGAAGGTGGCGGCGGCGGTCAGCGCGACGCGCAGCGGCCTGCCGCCGGCCGCGGCCTCGGCCGGCCCGATCAGCTGGTCCCGGTGCCCGGCGAGCAGGTTGACCAGCGAGTGGTGCTCGACGACGACGCCCTTGGGGGTGCCGGTGGATCCGGACGTGTGGAGCACGTACGCGGCGTCGCGCGGGGCCGGCCCCTCCGGCAGCGGGGTGCGGGCGGGGGGGGCTGAGGTCGTGTCGAGGTTGAGCAGCGGCCACTCCCCCGCGGGCAGGGCGAGGGCGAGGGCGGTGGTGGTGAGGACGCGCGCGGGGCGGGCCGTGGTCAGGACGAGCCGGTTGCGTTCGGCGGGGTGCGTCGGGTCGAGCGGCACGTGGACGGCGCCGAGGCGCAGCACCGCCACCAGCGCGATGATCTGGAGTCGGGTGCGGGGCAGCGCCGCGGCGACGCGGTCGCCGGGGCGGATGCCGGCGTGGTGTAGCCGGCGTGCCAGGGCCTCGGCGGCGGCCATCAGGTCGCCGAAGGCGAGGGGTCCGTCGGCGTCCGCCACCGCGATCCGTTCGGGGGTGACCAGCGCCTGGGTGGTGAGGACGTCGACGACGGTGCGGCCGGCGGGCGGGGTGCCGCGGTCCGGATCGGCGCGGTCGAGGGCGGCGGCGCGCTCGGCCTCGTCCAGGAACTCCAGGTCGGCGACGGGCGTGTCGGGCGCGTCGAGTGCCGCGGTGAGCACCCGCTGGAGGTGGGTGGCGGTGCGCAGTGCGGTCGACTCGTCGAACAGCTCGCGGCTGTACTCCAGTTCACCGGTGATGCCGAGCGGTCGGCCGTCGCTGTCCTGCTGCTCGGCGAGGTCGACGGTGAGGTCGAACTTGGCTCCGCTGCGGCCGACGGACTCCTCGCGGTCGACGGCGAGCCCGGGGAGGGAGAGTCGCGGCGGCTCGTTGTTGTCGAGGCTGAGCATCACCTGGAAGAGCGGGTGCCGGTCCAGGGAGCGCGCGGGGCTGACCTCCTCGACCAGCTGCTCGAACGGCAGGTCCTGATGGGCGTAGGCGGCCAGGTCGGTCTCCTTCACCCGTGCCAGCAGCTCCCGGAAACTCGGGTCGCCGGAGGTGTCCGCCCGCAGCACCAGGGTGTTGACGAAGAACCCGATCAACGGCGCCAGCGCCTGGTCGCTGCGACCGGCCACCGGCGTGCCCACCGCGATATCCGAGGCACCCGACAGCCGCGAGAGCAGCACGACCAGCGCGGCGTGCAGCACCATGAACGGGCTCGCACCCGAGGCACGCGCGAGTTCCCGCAGCCGGGTGTGGGTGGCGGCGTCCAGCGCCAGCGGGACACTGCCACCGCCGGCGGCGGGGGCGGTGCCGCGGGGCCGGTCGACCGGCAGCGCCGACTCCTCCGGCAACCCCGCCAACGCCTCACGCCAGAACCCCACCTGCTCCGCCGCACGCGAGGACGGATCGTCCACCGACCCCAGCACCTCACGCTGCCACACCGCGTAGTCCCCGTACTGCACCCCCAACGGCTCCCACTCCGGCACCCGACCCGACAACCGCGCCGCATACGCCACCGACAGATCACGCGACAACGGACCCATCGACCACCCGTCCGCCGCAATGTGATGCAACGTCAGCACGAGGACGCTGCGGTGGTCGGAGAGGGTGTGGAGCGCGGCCCGGATCGGGATCTCCCGGGTGAGGTCGAAGGCGTGTGCGGGGTCCGCCGCGGGCCGCTCGCCCACCGGCGCCTCGTGGAACGGGACGTCGGTCTCGGCGGCGGTCAGCACCCGCTGGTAGGGACCGTCGGCGTCCTCCGGGAAGAGGGTGCGCAGGCTCTCGTGCCGGGCGACGAGGTCGTGGAGGGCCCCGCGGAGCGCCGCGCGGTCCAGGGTGCCGGTCAGCCGCAGGGCGACGGGGATGGTGTACGTGGCGCCGCCCTCGCCCATGCGCTCCAGCAGCCACAGCCGCTGCTGAGCCGGGGAGAGCGGCAGCCGCGCGGGCCGCTCGGCGGCGGTGAGGGCGGGGCGGCCGGAGTCGGGGGCCTCGTCGAGGCGGGCGGCCAGCGCGGCAGGGGTGGGCGACTCGAAGAGGAACCGGATGGGGGGTTCGGTGCCGAGCGCGGCGCGGAGTCCGGCGACGACGCGGGCGGCGAGCAGCGAATGGCCGCCGAGGTCGAAGAAGTCGCTGGTGCGGCCGACGCGTTCGACGCCGAGCACCTCTGCGTACACGGCGCAGACCGCCGCCTCGGTCTCGTTGCGGGGCGGCTCGTCACCGTCGGCGGCGGGGGCCGTCGGCTCGGGGAGGGCGTCGGTGTCGAGCTTGCCGTTGGGGGTCAGCGGCAGCCGCTCGACGGCGGCGTACAGTCCGGGCACCAGGTGGCCGGGCAGGGTTTCGGCGAGGTGGGCGCGCAGCCGCACCGGGTCTCCCGTGGCCGGGTCGGTCACGGCGACGTAGGCGGCGAGCAGCTCGCCGCCGTCCCGGCCGGCGGGGCGGGTGAGGACGGCGGCCTCGGTGATGCCCGGCAGTGCGGTGAGTGCCGCCTCGATCTCGCCGGGGTCGACGCGGTGGCCGCGCACCTTGATCTGACGGTCGGTGCGGCCGAGGAACTCCAGGGAGCCGTCGGCCCGCCAGCGCGCGAGGTCGCCGGTGCGGTACATCCGGCTGCCCGCGGCGCCGTAGGGGTCGGCCAGGAACCGGTCGGCGGTCAGGCCCGCGCGGCCGGCGTAGCCGCGGGCCACGCCGGCGCCCGCGAGGTAGAGCTCTCCCGCCATGCCGGCGGGCAGCGGGTGGAGGCCGGCGTCCAGCACGTAGGCGCGGGCGCCGGCGACGGGACGCCCGATGACGGGGCTGCCGCCGGCGAGCCGGGCGGTGACGGCGTTGACGGTGGTCTCGGTGGGGCCGTAGAAGTTGAAGACGGAGAGCCCGGGCCGGGCCGACAGCTGCTGCCAGAGGGCGTCGTTGACCGCCTCGCCGCCGAGCGCGACGACGGTGGGCCGCCGCTCGTCGTCGAAGAGGCCGTGCGCCAGCAGCTGCTGGAGGTAGGTGGGGGTCGTCTCGATGGCATCGATCCCCCGACCGTGGAGGTGGGCGACGAGCGCCTGGGGGTCGCGTCGCACGTCGTCGGGGACGATGTGCAGCTCATGGCCGGCGACCATCCACAGCACCGGGTCGAGCGAGGCGTCGAAGGAGGTCGCGGCGGTCAGCGCGACCCGCAGCGGCCGGCCGAGGGCGTCCTCGGCGGCGGCGTGCGACTCCAGCCGGTGGTGCTCCAGCAGGTTGGTCAGCGAACGGTGCTCGACCTCGACGCCCTTGGGGCGCCCGGTGGAGCCGGAGGTGTAGATGACGTACGCGGCGTCGGCGCGTGACGGGGAGCGGGGCACGGCGGTGGGCGCGCCGGGGTCGTCGGCCTGGTCGGGCGCGACGAGGGTGCACCGGGAGTCGGGGTCGACCGCGGCGGCGGTGGCGGGGTCGGCGACCAGGGCCACCGGGTCGGCGTCGCCGAGGAGCTGGGCGGTGCGCCGGGCCGGGTAGGACGGGTCGACCGGCACATAGGCGGCGCCGCACCGCATCGCGGCCAGCAGCGCGACGACCAGGTCACGGGAGCGCGCCGCGGCGACGGCGACGCGGGCTCCGGGGCGGGCGCCGCGGGCGGCGAGCCGGCCGGCCAGTTCGTCGACGCGGGTGTCCAGTTCGGCGAAGGTGAGCGTGCCGTCGGGGGCGACGACGGCGGTGGCGTCCGGGGTGCGGGCCGCCTGTGCGGCGAACCGCGCGGTGAGGGTTTCGGGGTCGGCGGCGAGCGGCGGAGCGCCGGCCGGGTCGCGCGGGGCGGGCAGCGGTCCGGTGCCGGTGGCGACCACGCGGCGCCGCTCGTCCTCGCCCAGCAGGCCGACCGCGCCGAGCGGCGTGCCGGGGGCGGCGACGAAGGACTCCAGCAGCCGGGTGATCCGCGCGTGGTGGACGGCGAGGTCCTCGGCGGCGTGCAGGTCGGGGTTGCCGAGCAGGTCCAGGCGGAGTCCGCCGTCGGAGAAGGAGGCGTGGGCGGCCAGCGCCATGTCCTCGACGGGCCCGATGGAGAGGTTGTGGAGCGTGGCGCGCCCGGGTCCGAAGGCGAGGCTGTCGTCGAAGGCCATCACGTTGACGACGGGCCCGGTGAGCCGGTCGCGGCGCCCCAGCAGGCCGCGCTCGCGCCGCAGCTCCTCGGAGGGGAACCGCTGGTGGCGCAGGACGCTCCGCACCGTGCGCGAGGTGCGCCGCAGCAGCTCCTGCACGGTGTCGGCCGGGGAGACCTCCAGCCGCAGCGGCAGCACGTTGGAGACCATGGCCGGGGTGAAGCGCGCGGTGTCGGTGCGGCGCGTGGTGACGGGCAGTCCGAGGACCACCTCGGACTGCCCGCGTGCGCGGTGCAGGTAGGCGGCGGTGGCGGCGATGAAGAGGGTGGGCCACCCGGCGCCGGCCGTGCGGGCCGCGTCGCGGAGCCGCCCGAGCCACTCGGGGTCGAAGTCCCTGCCGGTGCGCAGCGCGGTGCGGGCGGGCGGTGCGGCGGCGTCGCGCAGGCCGACCGGGTCCGGCATGCCGCGCAGGTAGTCGTTCCAGAAGGCCCGGTCGGTGGCGAACTGCTCCGAGCCGCGGTAGTCGGCCTCCTCGCGCAGCAGCGCGTCGAGCGGGGCGTGGAACGGCGGGATCTCCCCGCCCGGGTCGGTGGCGAGCCGCGTGTAGACGTCGGCGATACGGCCGAGGGCCAGCGCGGCACCGTACCCGTCGATCGCGAGGTGGTGGACCTGCTGGTGGAAGTACCAGTGCTCGTCCGCCAGGCGCAGCAGCATCAGTGAGACCAGCGGGCCGGTGCCGGTGTCGGCAGTGGTCTCCAGCGCCTCGGCCATCAGCCGATGCGCCTGCGCGGCGGGGTCCGCCTCACCGCGCAGGTCGACCTCGGCCACGGGTATGTCCCAGTGGTCGGCGACGCGCTGGTAGGGGCCCTCGTCGGTCTCCCCGAACGTCACCCGCAGCGCCTCCGCCTCACCGGTGACCCGCTGCACGGCGCGGCGCAGCAGCGCCGGGTCGAGCGGCCCGCGGATGTCCGCGTACTCGGCGATGTTGTAGGCCGGGCTGGTGGGGTCGATCCTCTGGGCGAACCAGAGACCGAGCTGGCCGGCGGTCAGGGGCAGGCGGGCGGCGGACGGGTCGAACACTCGTGATCACACCTAGCGCTAAGGAGTCGGCGGCAGCTCGGCCGTGCGCCGGTTCGTGCCGGCGCACCCGGGGCGTGGTCGGCTGCGGGCCGACGCGCCTCGGGCGGGGAGTGGTGAACGCGGGTCAGCGCGCTTTGCGGCGCTTTGTCACGGTGCGTTCCCCCACGGGCCAGATCGTACTTTGACTGTGCGTTCGGCACCGATGGCACAGAGAGATTGGTGGTGTGACTGGCATCACAACAGGTGACGTCATCCCCATAACTCACCGCAATCCGGTGATCACACCAGTCCGTTCGCGGGGGCGTGACGAACACATACGGACGACAGTCGTTCACACGAGCGGAGAATCCACGATGAGGAACACCCACGGTCGGCGTCTGGCAACGGCGATGGGCGCGGCGGCGGCGCTGGTGGCGCTGACCGCCACGGGAGCACAGGCGGCCGCCCCGGCGGCGGCGCCCGAGAAGGTCACGCACACCGGCACGGTCGCCCCCGCGACCTCCTCCGGCAGCGGCACGGCAGCCGGTTCGCTGGTGCAGGGCTGGCAGTTCTGCCTGCTGGCCTCCTGCGAGACGCACGCGGGCGGCGGGGGCGCACAGGGCGTCCAGGGGATGAACTTCTGCCTGCTGGCGTTCTGCTCGGTCCGCGGCTGAGCCCGTCGGGCTTCGGGCTCAGCCGCGCCCGCTCCACGGCGCTCGCGCTGTGACCAGTGGCGCGTAGGTGGCCCCGCACGCCTGTCCCACGCGCCCGTCCCGGACGCGCAGCGCTCCGGCGCCGCGCGTCGCCGGGCAGGACTGTCGGTGCCCTCTGCCACCATGCGGTCATGGCCTCCGGCGACCAGATCCCGCGCCCGCGCGACGCCGCTCCCGAACCGGGGGCGGCGTCGGCGCCGCGGCACGGCGACGCACAGCGGACGACCGCCAGGCACGGCCGGACCTCGGCGTCCCCGGGAGCACGGGCGCTGGCGGGTACCCCGCCTGACCGGCACGGCCGCCCCACCCGCCGTCACCCGTGAACCGCACCGGCGCCGCGGCACGGCGACCGCGCGGCTCCCGAGCACCGAGGAGGACCGGCCGTGGCCGGACTGCTGTACTCCGTCTCCATGTCCCTGGACGGCTTCATCGCCGGCCCCGGCGGCGACCTGTCCTGGCTGACGCCGCTGCTGCCACCGCCGGGCGGCGAACCGAACCCGCTCACCGAGGAGATCGGGGCGCTGCTGATCGGGCGGCGCACCTTCGGTGGTGACGACGCCTACCGGGACACGGAGGGCGAGGGCGAGGCGTTCGGGGGCGGGTGGAGCGGGCCGCAGATCGTGCTGACCCGTCGCCCGCCACCGGCCCCGGTCCCCGGGGTGACGTTCGCCGGGGACCTCGACACCGCGGTGCGGACGGCCCGGGAGGCGGCCGGCGGCCGACTCGTCAACGTCCTGGGCGCCGACGTGGCACGGCAGTGCCTGGCGGCCGGGGTGCTGGACGAGGTCCTCACCTGCGTGATGCCGGTGCTGCTGGGTGACGGGGTCCGGCTGTTCGACGCGCCGGGCTCCGACCCGGTCGCGCTGGAACCGGTCGCGGTGCACCGGGGCCGGTACTCGACCGATCTGCGCTACCGGGTGCGCCGGGGCTGACACGGCTGTGGCCCGGGCCGCCGCGACATGCGGCAGTCCGGGCCACGCCCGCGTCACCCGTTCGGGCGCGGGAGGCGGCGCGAGGTCAGTTCTCGACCTCGTCCTGGAAGTCCCGCTCGCACTGGTCGCGCTCCTCCTGGGTGTCGGCGGCGTCGACGCACTCGCGGAGGTTGGCGAACTCGTCGGAGTTCCAGAAGGCGACCCCGATGACCAGCATCAGCACACCGCCGGCCAGGCCGAGACCGCCGAGAACCGCCCCGATCAGCGACATGGTGCCGCTGCCGCCCGCGCCCCGACGGGCCCGCTTGGCGCCCATCAGGCCCGTGATCAGCGCGACCAACCCGAGCAGGAGACCCCCGAGCACCGTCCAGAAGAGCAGCACCGCCAGGATGCCGGTCACCAGCGCGGCGACGGCGAGACCGTTCCCGCCGCCCCCGCCGGCCGGGTGCTTCTCCTCCGGGGGCGGGGTCCAGTCCGCCGCGGGCGGGGTGAAACCGGGCACCGGCTCCTGGCGGTCGCGGTCTCCGTCGTGCGGGGTCGTCATCAGGTCTGCCTTCCGGTCGGCCGGTCGAGTGAGCGGTCGCGTGCCCGGCGCCCCGCACCGCAAACGGATGGGGCACACCCGGGAACACTTCCGGTCATCCCTGTCCGGTTCGCCACGCCCGCGGACCGGCGCTCAGGGGCGGAGCACGGCGGGGTCGTACTCCTCGTCGTCGTAGTGCAGCGCGCCGTCGGGGTCCATTCGCGGGTGCATCCGCATCGGGCCGTGGGGGTCGATGTCCGAGGGGCGGGGGCCCTCCGGGCCGTCCGCCCCGATGCGTACGAGCCGGCCGATGCGCGCGATGGCGTACTCCTTCTCCCCCGCGCTCACCCGGTTGGCGTCGCCGCGGCGTCGCCACTCCTCGGCGATGCGGACGTACTCCTCCTTCTCCTCGGCGCCGAGGTCGAGGAGCATCGGGAACGTCAACTTCAGCGCGGCGTACAGGAAGGTCCGCGCGCCGTGGGCGGTGGCGAAGGGGCCGGCGGTCATGGTCCAGCCGCCCGGGCAGCGCTCCACGACCCGGAACGAGGGCGGCAGCAGCACCACGCCCGGATGGGTCTCCAGCGCGCGCTCGGACTCCCGGCGCACCTGCGGCGGGTAGCTGTCCGCCCGGTAGGCGAGGTCGCGCAGCGCGAGCCGCTCCGCGCCGGCCATCAGCCCGGAGGCGGCGGTGTGGTCGATGACATGGCCCTCGTCGGGCTCCGGCTCCCGACCGCGGGTGTCCCAGACGGGGCGGGCGGGCTGCGGGTCGGTGGGGCGGGCGGTCTCCGGTCCGTCGTCGTCGAGATAGAGGAACTCGTCGGCACGCACCACCCGGTACCGCCGGCCGTCGACGACGAGTTCGTCGACGGCCTCCTTCTCCAGCACCGCGACCCCGGCGATCAGCCGGCGGCGCTGCTCGGGGTCGTCGATGTCGTCCTTGGCGCGGAAGAACAGCGCGGACTGCAACCGGTCCCTGGCCTGCTGCCCGGAGCCGTCGGTGATCGGGCAGACCACCTCCCACCGGTCGGGGTGGTCGGCGCACTGGGCGGCGACACCGAAGAGCGGGCCGCGGACGGTGTAGTGCCGGTACCGCCGGGCGGCGACGGCGGCGTCCGCCTCCATGGCCGCGGCCACCGGATGGTCGGGCTCCGCCACGCGCATGACGAGGGGCGGGGCGCACGTCTCTTCGTCACTGGTCATGGGCGCATTGTGCGCACAGCCGCTGGCGCTGCGTCAGCGGAACGGCGTCATTCCGACCGAAGCGGGGGGCCGCTGTCCGATGTCGCTCGAACATCGGACCGGTTGTCGGTCCGGTTGTCGGTCCCGTTCTCGATCCCGTTCTCGATCCGGGGAGCGGGTCCGGCGCGGCGGGCTCCGGCCGCGACGGGCGGCACGCCGGGCGCCGCGCCCCCGGCCGCCTCGCGCCGCATGTCGCGCGCGGCGAGCAGGATGCCGACGACGGCGAGCCCCCACAGCGGGTACTGGGCGAGCCACGCCAGGCGCAGCGCGGCGGGGTTGTCCAGCCCACCGAGGAGTGTCATCGCGACCCCCATCACGGCGAGCGCGGCCGGCGTGGCGCTGTAGCCGCCGAGGTTGGCCACCCCCTGGGCGACGCCCCACCGGTGCGGCGGCAGGCTGGCGCGGGCCACGTCGAAGGCGACGACGGAGGCGGGGCCCCCGATGCCGAGCACGACGACGAGCAGGACGAGCAGCCACGTCGGCGCCGCGCCCGGCCAGGCGAGGACCACGGTCCAGGTGGCGGCGGTGACGGCGATGACGACGAGGAAGATCCGGTCCCGCCGGGCGGGGTAGCGGGCGGCCAGCATGCCGACGAGCGGGCCCAGGCAGAGCGCGGTGACGACGATGAGGGTGATGAGCAGGGCGCCGGTGGTCGCCGAGCGTTCGTGGACGCCCACCAGGTAGGGCACGCCCCACAGCAGTGAGAAGACCATCATGGAGAACTGCGTCCCCATGTGCCCGAAGAACGCGAGGCGGATGCCGGGCACCCGCCACAGCGCGACCTCACGGGCGGGGCGGGGCCCGCCGCGCGCGAACCGCCCGCGGCGCCCGCGAGGCGCCGCCGCCTCGCCGGGCCGCGGGGTCTGCTCGGCGGCGCGGACCGCGGCGTAGGGGCCGCGGCGGACCACCGCGCAGGCGAAGACACCGGTCACCAGGCTCGCCACGGCGGCGACGGCGAAGGCGCGGCTCCAGCCGATGCCGTGGAGGAGGGCGAGGAAGGGGACGGCGGAGAGCGCCTGCCCGGTCTGGCCGAGGAAGGTGGTGACCTGGGTCAGCACCGGCACCCGGGCGGCGGGGAACCACTGGGGTATCAGTCCGAGCACGGAGACGAAGACGAGGGCGTCGCCCATGCCGACCAGGACGCGGGCGACCGCGGCGAGCGCGAAGGAGTCGGAGAGGGCGAGCGTGCCCTGCCCCAGGAAGAGCAGCAGCCCGCTGGCGGTGAGCGCGGCGCGCGCCCCCCAGCGGTCCACCGCGATCCCCGCAGGCACCTGTCCGGCGGCGTAGACCACCACCTGGAGCAGGACGAAGGCCGAGAGGGCGCCGGCGCCGACGCCGAGCTGATCGGCGGCCTCCAGACCTGCGACCCCGAGGGAGGTCCGGTGGAAGACCGCCATGACGTAGGCCAGGAGCGCGGCGAGCCAGACCGCGTAGCCGGCCCTCACCGGGTGGACCGGGGCGCGGGGTCCGGGAGGCGGCGGCCGGCGTGGGGGGCGGGGCCGGTGCGGGGCGGGACGACGGCGGGCGTTTCCGTTCTCCTGGACATGCCATCCACTCTTCCAGGTCACCGGCGGCCGGTAGGCCGCCCGCGGCGTGAGGAGGGCCACTTCCGACGGGTCGGCGACCGGAACCCGACCCCGCGGGGGCGGGGCCACGGGCGGACGGACGGCGGATCAGTCGGTGAGCCAGAGGGCGGTGAGGGTGTCGGCGGTGAGAGCCGTCCGGGGCGGGCCCGCGGCGTGGAGGCGCCCGTCGCGCAGCAGCAGGACGTGGTCGGCGCGGCGGGCAGCGGCGAGGTCGTGGGTCGCCTGCACGACGGTGACCCCGTCGGCGGCGAGGTCGCACAGCAGCGCGTCGATCCCCGCACGGGCGTCCGCGTCGAGCCCGGTGCCGGGTTCGTCGAGCAGCAGCAGGTCGGAGCCCTGCGCCAGCGCCTGGGCGATCAGCGCGCGGCGGTGCTGCCCGCCGGAGAGCTCGGCGAGCTGGCGCTCCGCCAGATCGGCGATGCCCAACCGCGCCATCGCGGACTCGACGGCGGCGTGGTCCGCGCGGGTCAGCCGCCGCCAGGGTCCGCGCTCCGCCCAGCGGCCCATGGCGACGGTGCGGCGGACGGTCAGGGGCAGCGCTGTCGCGGCGGTGCCGCGCTGCGGCACGAACGCCGGTCGGCTGTCCGGCGGTTGGCGGACCGTGCCGCCGGTGGGGCGCAGCACGCCGGCCAGCGCGGAGAGCAGGGTGGACTTCCCCGATCCGTTGGGGCCGACGAGCGCGGTCACGGCACCGGCGGGGACGGTGGCGGTGACGCCGTGCAGCACGGGGCGGCGGGCATATCCGGCGCACAGCCCGTCGATCTCGACGCGGGCGGTGGGTGGCGCCGGTGCGGCGGTGGCGGACGCCGGTGTGACAACCATGCGGGACCCCTCTTGTAATCGACAATGGTTTTCATTGTATTGTGCCGTCCATGGAGTGGTTGACCGCCCCCTTCGAGGTGGCCTTCGTACAACGCGCCCTGCTCGGCGGCGTGCTGGTCTCGCTGATCTGCGCGCTGGCCGGCACCTGGGTGGTGCTGCGCGGCATGGCGTTCCTCGGTGACGCGATGGCCCACGGCCTGCTGCCCGGGGTCGCGATCGCCGCTCTGCTGGGCGGGAGCCCGCTGGTCGGCGCCGCCGCGAGTGCCGCGGTGATGGCGGCCGGCGTCACCGGGCTCGCCCGGGTCCGGCGGCTCTCCCGGGACACCGGGATCGGCCTGCTCTTCGTCGGCATGCTCGCGCTGGGCGTGATCATCGTCTCGCGGTCCCAGTCCTTCGCCGTGGATCTGACCGGGTTCCTCTTCGGCGACGTCCTCGCCGTGCGCGAGCGGGACCTGGTGCACCTGGCGGTGGCGCTGGCCGTCGCGGCGGCCGCGGCCGCCGCCGGCCACCGCGCGTTCCTCGCCCTCGCGTTCGACGAGCGGACCGCCCACACCCTGGGTCTGCGGCCCCGGCTCGCCCACGCCGCCCTGCTGGGACTGCTGACGCTGGCGATCGTCGCCTCGTTCCACATCGTCGGCACCCTGCTGGTGCTGGGGCTGCTGATCGCGCCGCCCGCGGCGGCGCTGCCCTGGGCGCGCGGGGTCGGCGCGGTGATGGCCGGGGCAGCAGCGCTCGGTGTCAGCGCCACCGTCCTCGGCCTGCTCCTCTCCTGGCACCTCGGCACCGCCGCCGGCGCCACCGTGGCGGCGGTCGCCGTCACCCAGTTCTTCGTCTCCGTCGCCGTCTCCGCCATCCGCGACCGCCTGGTCCGCGCGGCGCCCGCGACCGGGACCGACGCCCCCGCCCCCCGACCCGCCGCTGTGAGGCAACCCGCATGACACGCACCATCCGCTCCCCCCTCCACCGGGGTGCCGCGGCCGCCGCCGCACTGACCGCGCTGCTCGCCGCCGGCTGCGCCGGCGGGGACACCACGACCGAACCCGACGAGGAGACCACCGCCTCCACCGCCGAGGACGTACCGCACGGCTACGTCGAGGGCGCGGAGGAGACCGCCGAGCAGCAGACGCGGCTGCTGCTGGCCGACCCCGCCACGGGCGAGGCAGGCGTACTGGACCTGATATCCGAGGAGTTCCACCCGCTCACGAGCACGGACGGCGTCACCGCACTCACCGGCGACGGCCGCTTCGCCCACCTCCACAGTGCCGAAGGCACCACCCTGGTGGACACCGGGGCCTGGACCACGGACCACGGCGACCACGTGCACCACTACCGGGCCGCGGTCCGCGAGTTCGGCGAGCTGCCGGCCGAGGGGCCGGTCGAGGTCCGCGCCGACGCCGGAGTCCTCGTCGCCACGGCGGACGACGGCACCGCCTCGGTACTGCCGCGCCGCCCGCTGGAGGAGCACGACGCCTCGGAGCTGCCGGAGGCCGAGCCGCTGGACGGTCGGTTCGCCGCACCGGTGGTGCCGTTCCGCGAGCACCTGGTGGCGTTGGACGCCGCAGGCGCCGAGCCCACCGTGACGTTCCTGACGCGGGACGGCGGTGAGCACGAGCGGTGGGATACCACCTGCGCGGAGCCGCTGGGCGACGCGGTCACCCGCCGCGGCGTGGTGCTCGGGTGCGTCGACAAGGCGCTGTTGGTCACCGAGGCCGACGGGGAGTTCGCCGTCGAGGAGATCCCGTACCCGGAGGGGACCGACCCGGCCGACCGTGCCGAATCGTTCCACCACCGTTCGGGGTCGAACGCGCTGGCGGCGCTCGCCGGCCGGGAGGCCGTCTGGTTCCTGGACGTCACCGAACGCGAGTGGCGGCGGATCGCGACCGGCCCGGTGGTCGCCACCACCACAGCCGGAGAGGAGGGCCCGCTGCTGGCGCTCTCCGACGACGGCACCCTCACCTCCTACGACGTCACGGACGGCTCGCCACTGGCCTCCACCGCCGACCCGCTGACCGGACCGCAGCCGGCGGACGGGGACCTGCCCGCGCCCCTCATCGAGATCACCGCCTCCCGGGCGTACGTCAACGACGCCGCCTCCGGGACGGTGTTCGAGATCGACCACGCCGACGACCTGCGGGTGGCCCGCTCGTTCGACGCCGGCCCGGTGCCGGCCCTGATGGTGGAGACGGGACGATGACCCGCCGGACCCCGCGGCCCGCGCGCCGCCGCCTGCTGCCCGCGACCCTGCTCGCGACCCTGCTGTCCGTGACCGCCGTCGGCTGCGGCGCGGCCGGGGAGGACCGGCCCCACGTGGTGGTCACCACCAACATCCTCGGTGACGTCACCCGCGAGGTGATCGGCGACGAGGCGGAGGTGACGGTGTTGATGCGCGCCGGCGCCGACCCGCACTCCTTCGGGCTCTCCGCCGTGGAGGCGGCGATGCTGGAGGAGGCCGACCTGGTCGTGCACAACGGCATGGGGCTGGAGGAGAACGTCGTCCGCCACGTGGAGGCCGCCGCAGGATCGGGGGTCCCCGTCGTCGCCGTCGGTGAGGCCGCCGATCCGCTGCCCTACCGCGGGGAGGACGGCGCGGGCGCCCCCGATCCGCACTTCTGGACCGACCCCGACCGCATGCGGACCGCGACCGCCGTCATCGCCGAGCAGGTGCTGGAGCACGTGCCGGACGTCGACGACGCCGCGATCCGCGCCAACGCCGAGCGCTACGACGCCGAACTGGCGACGCTCACCGAGGAGATGACCGAGGCGTTCGCCGCCCTCCCCGCGGAGGACCGCAAGCTGGTGACCAACCACCACGTCTTCGGCTACCTCGCCGAGCGGTTCGACTTCGAGGTGATCGGCGCCATCGTGCCGGGCGGGACCACGCTCGCCTCCCCCAGCTCCTCCGATCTCGCCTCGCTCACCGACGCCATGCGGGAGGCCGGAGTTCGGGCGGTCTTCGCCGACTCCTCGCAACCCGACCGGCTCGCGCAGGTGCTGCGGGAGGAGATGGGCGGCGCGGTCGAGGTCGTCCCGCTGTTCACGGAGTCCCTGACCGAACCCGGCGAGGGCGCCGGCACCTACCTGGAGCTGATGCGCGCCAACACGGCCGCGATCGCCGAAGGGCTCACCGGCACCGGCTGACCCACGGGCCGGCCCGCGCGCCCGCCGACCACTCGGCCCGCCCCGCCTCACTCCCACTCCCACAGGACCGCCCCGGTCCCCCGCGCGTCCCCGACGCCGCCGAAGGCGGCGGCCGGCGCCCTCCCCTGCGCCGACGCGCCCCACCCACGTGCCGCGGAACCCCCGCGGCTGTCCGAGAGGAAACACCCCACCGTGAACACCACCCCGCGGATCACCACGGCGCGCCGCCGCGCCGTCCCGGCCGTCGCCCTGACCGCACTGACCGCCCTGGTGCTGTCGGCCTGCGGCAGCGGCGAGGACGACACCACCTCGGCGGGCGACGATGCCGCCACCGAGGAGTCCGCCGCACCGGTCTCCGACCCGGTCAACGAGCCGCTGGTCGCGACCTTCGACGGCGGCCTGTTCGTCCTCGACGGCGAGACCCTCGATCTGGCGGCCGAGATCGAGCTGGACGGCTTCAACCGCCTCAACCCGGCCGGCGACGACCGGCACGTCATGGTCTCCACCTCGGCGGGCTTCCGGGTGCTGGACGCCACCACCGGTGAGTTCAGCGGGACCGAGTTCCCCGGCGACACCCCCGGCCACGTCGTGCGGCACGCCGATCGCACGGTGCTGTTCTTCGACGGCACCGGCGAGGTCATCGTCTTCGACCCGACCGAGCTGGTCGACGGCGACCCCGAGCCGAGCCGCACCTGGACCGCCGAGCACGCGCACCACGGCGTCGCGGTGGAGCTCTCCAACGGCGAACTGCTCACCACCCTCGGCGACCCCGAGTCCCGCGTCGGCGCCATGGTGCTGGACGCGGACGGCGAGGAGATCGCCCGCAACGAGGAGTGCCCCGGCGTCCACGGCGAGGCGGCCGCGCAGGACGAGACGCTCGTGGTCGGCTGCCAGGACGGTCTGCTGATCTACCAGGACGGCGCGTTCACCAAGATAGACAGCCCGGACGACTACGGCCGCATCGGCAACCAGGCCGGCAGCGACATCTCTTCGGTGGTGCTGGGCGACTACAAGAGCGACCCCGACGCCGAGCTGGAGCGCCCGGAGCGCGTCGCGCTGGTGGACACCGCCACCGGCGAGCTGAACCTGGTCGACCTCGGCACCAGCTACACCTTCCGCTCGCTGGGCCGCGGCCCGGCCGGTGAGGCTCTGGTGCTGGGCACCGACGGGGCGCTGCACGTCATCGACCCGGAGGCCGGCGA
>NZ_JAAVJC010000519.1 GCF_012033785.1 Streptomyces bohaiensis | reverse complement strand
GGTCGTCGGGGGGCCCGCCGGTCGGGTCGCCGCTCACCGCTCCGCCCGCGGGGTCGCCGCCGGCCGGTCCGCCGCCGGTCCGCTGTCCATCTCGCCGTCCGGGTCGCCGTCCGGGTCGCTGTCCCGGTCGCCGTCCCGGTCGCCGTCTCGGTCGCCGTCCGGGTCGCCGTCCGGGTCGCCCGCGGGGCCGCGCAGCTCGCGGCGGACCCGCAGCCAGGCGGCGGCGCTCTTGGCCGCGGACCCGGCGCAGAGCCCCCAGGCGGCGCCGAGCACCCCGCCGAGCGCGTACCCGCCGAGCAGCAGGCAGACGGAGAGCGCGGAGAACGCCACCTGGAGGGGCAGCGTCGCGCGCGGCCGGACCACCCGCAGCGTGACCAGCCCGCACACGCCGAGCGCCATCACGGTGTACTGCGTCCCCGTCGCCGGCAGCAGCGCGGCGGCCGCGTCCCAGGTGTCGCCGAGCAGCGCGCGGCCGGCCGAGTCGGGGAGCAGATGGAGCACCGTGCCCCACGCGGCGGCGGCCAGGGCCAGCGCGCCGCCGGCCAGCGCGGCGGCGCGGGCCTTGTTCTCATCGGTGTGCAACCGGTTGAGCTGCGGCGGACCGAAGCCGTTGGCCGCGTTGAACGCCACGTTCAGCGGCCCGAAGAGGACGGCGGCGCCCCGGAGCGCGCCGACGGCCAGCGGGTTGGCGAGGAGGCCGAGGCCGACGATCGCCAGCTGGGTGCCGGCCTGACCCACCCCGTACTCCACCGCGAACCGGCGGCCGAGGTGGTCGCGGCGCAGCCGCGCGGCGAGCGGCGCCGGACGGGCGCCGCGGGTGGCGCGGACCAGCAGGGCGGCCGCGAGCAGCAGCGCGGGCAGCGCGGAGAGCCCCCACACCAGGACCAGCCGGGCGGGGCCGGCGCCGTCCGGCTGCAGGGTGAGCAGCGGCACGGCGACGGCGAGCCGGCACAGGTCGGCGGCGAGCGCGCCGTGGGCCGCGCCGAGCAGCGAGAAGCCGTGGCGCAGCGCGTCCTGGGTGAGCACCAGCGGCAGGACCAGGCCGAGAGCGGCGAAGGCGTCGCCGGCCGGTCCGCCCGCGGCGCCCCCCGCGACGAGGAGCACCGCCCCCGCGGCGGTGGCGGCCGCCGCGGTGAACAGCGCCGCGCCGCGCGCCTCGGCGTGGAGTCGCTCCTGATCGCCGCGGTGCAGGACGAGGGCCTGGCCGACGTAGGCGGCGAAGAGGCCGGTCAGCACCGTCGCGACCGTGTACACCACGGCGAACGCGGCGAAGGCGGCGGCCGTGGACTGCCGGGCGGCGACGACCACCACGAGGATGCCGGTGAGGGCGACGACGCCCTGGTCGGCGACGGACGCCGCCATCGCCCGCCGCGGCGGCAGCCGCCTCACCGGGCCGCCGCCGGCCCGTGGCCGCCC
>NZ_JAAVJC010000518.1 GCF_012033785.1 Streptomyces bohaiensis | reverse complement strand
CCCGCCCGCGGACCGCGCGGCGCCGCACCGGTGGCGCGGCGGCGGCCCGCCGGGCAGGGGCGCGCTGTCAGCTGGGCAGCACCAGCGTGATGTCCTCGCGCAGCCGCACTCCGCTGTCGTCCACCGACGACCGCACCTCGGCGAGCGGCCCGCGCCCCGGGTAGTCGCCCTCCGGGTCGACGTCCAGCCACGGCACCAGCACGAAGGCCCGCTCGTGGGCGCGCGGGTGCGGCAGCGTCAGCCGCGGGTCGGTCGAGACGACGTCCTGGTACGAGACGATGTCGACGTCCAGCGTGCGCGGACCCCAGCGCTCGTCACGGGTCCGTTCGTACGCCTCCTCCACCGCCTGCGCCCGCTCCAGCAGGGAGGAGGGCGGCAGCGTGGTGCGGACCACCACGACCGCGTTGAAGTAGGTGCCCTGGC
Source organism: Streptomyces bohaiensis (assembly GCF_012033785.1). GTDB lineage: Bacteria > Actinomycetota > Actinomycetes > Streptomycetales > Streptomycetaceae > Streptomyces > Streptomyces bohaiensis. The sequence goes on along the minus strand of NZ_JAAVJC010000518.1, from coordinate 1,005 downwards.
TGTCCTCGGGCACGCCCCAGGGGTCGGTCTCGTAGACGGGTGAGACGGCGGTGACCCGCAGCCCCGGGGTGTCCTCCAGCGCGTCCACGGCGCCCTGGATGGTCTCCAGCCGGTTGCCGAGGTTGCTGCCGAGGGCGATCACCGCCAGGCGCGGGTTGTGCAGGGTGGCGTCGGCGGCGTCCACCTGCTGCACCACCGTGGAAGGGACCGGCTGGACGGTCGGGTCGGGGGAGGAGGAAGCGGCGTTGTCGCTGCTCGTCATGGTCTGCTCCGCAGAATGGTGATGGTCACGTCGTCGAAGGGGACGGTGATCGGGGCCCCCGGCTTGTGGACCGTCACCTCCACCTCCCGCACCGCCGTGTGCGACAGGCACTGGTCGGCGATGCGCTCGGCGAGGGTCTCGATCAGGGCGAACGGCTCGCCGGACACCAGGGCGGTCACCTCCTCGGCGACCACCCCGTAGTGGACCGTGCGTTCCAGGTCGTCCTCGGCAGCCGCGGGGCGGGTGTCGAGCCCGAAACGGACATCGACGACGAAGGTCTGGCCGAGGGAGCGCTCCTCGGGGAGCGCCCCGTGGAAGCCGCGGGCCCGCAGCCCGCGCAGTGTGATGTGGTCCATCGCCGCCCACTTCCTTCCCGTTCGCGCCGGCCCCGTGGCGGGCCCGGCTGCCGTGGTCCCGGCCGCGGTCGGCACGACCGCGGTGGGGCGACGCGCGGGCGTCGCCACCGGTACCGGGAGGCGGCGCCGTCGACGGGCACGGTGCGGCCCGCCGGGGTCCGGGCGGTCCGACCCCTCGCAATCTACCCGCGCCCGCCACCGTGGCTCGCGGGCGGGTGCGGCACCCCCGGAGGGGATGTCGCGGCCTCTACCCACCGCCTCACCCCGCTACGCGTCGCCGGGCGGGCTCCGGCCACCATCGGGGGAGAGCACGCCCGGGGACCCGGCGCGCGGGCCGCCGCACGCGGCCACGGGGCGGCTCCCGCGCCCGGTCGCACGGCGCCGCCT
>NZ_JAAVJC010000517.1 GCF_012033785.1 Streptomyces bohaiensis | reverse complement strand
GGCCCGGGCCGTGGGCCCGGGTCGGGCGCCGCGCGCCGCCGGTCGTCAGGCCGCGACCTCCACCGGCCGGTGGCCCGGGGTGAGGGCGACCTCCAGGACGGTCCGCACGTCGGAGACCGGCCGGACGTCGAGGCGGGCCAGTACCTCGGCGGGGACGTCGTCCAGGTCGGGCTCGTTCCGTGCCGGGATGATCACCGTGGTGACGCCGGCGCGGTCGGCGGCGAGCAGCTTCTGCTTCACCCCGCCGATCGGCAGGACCCGGCCGGTGAGCGAGACCTCACCGGTCATCGCCACATCGGGTCGCACCTGGCGGCCGCTGAGCAGCGATGCCAGCGCGGTGATCATGGTGACCCCCGCGCTGGGCCCGTCCTTGGGCACGGCGCCGGCGGGCACGTGCAGGTGGACGCCGCGCTCCTTGAGGTCGCCCACCGGCAGCTCCAGCTCCGCACCGCGCGAGCGGAGGTAGGAGAGGGCGATCTGCCCGGACTCCTTCATGACGTCGCCCAGCTGCCCGGTGAGGGTGAGCCCCGCCCCGCCGGTCTCGGGGTCGGCCAGGGATGCCTCGACGTAGAGCACGTCCCCGCCGGCCCCGGTGACGGCGAGCCCGGTCGCCACGCCGGGCACCGCGGTCCGGCGTTCGGCGGGGTCGTGGGCGGCCTCGGGGGTGTGGCGCGGCCGGCCGACCAGCGCGCGCAGGTCGTCGGCACCGATCGTCACCGGCAGGGTGCCGTCGCCGGACTCGCCGCGCGCGGCGACCTTGCGCAGCACCCGCGCGACGGCGCGTTCCAGGCCGCGGACCCCGGCCTCGCGGGTGTACTCGCCGGCGAGCCTGCGCAGCGCGTCGTCGGTGATCGTCGCCTCGTCGGCGGCGAGTCCGGCGCGCTCCAGCTGACGGGGCAGCAGGTGGTCGCGGGCGATGGTGACCTTCTCGTCCTCGGTGTAGCCGTCGAGCTGCACCAGTTCCATGCGGTCCAGCAGCGGCTGCGGGATGGTCTCCAGAGCGTTGGCCGTGGCGAGGAAGACCACGTCGCTCAGGTCGAGTTCGACCTCCAGGTAGTGGTCGCGGAAGGTGTGGTTCTGCGCGGGGTCCAGCACCTCCAGCAGCGCGGCAGCCGGGTCGCCGCGGAAGTCGCTGCCGACCTTGTCGACCTCGTCCAGCAGCACCACGGGGTTCATGGAGCCGGCGTCCTTGATGGCCCGGACGATCCTGCCGGGGAGCGCCCCGACGTAGGTGCGGCGGTGGCCGCGGATCTCGGCCTCGTCGCGGACCCCGCCGAGGGCGACCCGTACGAACTCCCGTCCCATCGCGCGGGCGACGGACTCCCCCAGCGAGGTCTTGCCGACGCCGGGCGGGCCCACCAGGGCCAGGACGGCGCCGCCGGGGCGCCGGTCACGCGGCCGGCCGGCGGGCCGCTCGCCGGGAGCGGCCGTC
>NZ_JAAVJC010000516.1 GCF_012033785.1 Streptomyces bohaiensis | reverse complement strand
GCGCGTGCCTGCGGGGGCCGGGCGGGGGCGTCGGCGCGACGGGGCCGGGCGGCTCCGCCCCGGCCGGGTGGGGCGGCCGAACGGTCTTGGTGCATCGTCGTCCCCTCCGGGTGTCCCGCCGGTGCGGGGCGCTCGCCCGCCCGGGCGCGGGCCGGATCAGTTCCGGTCCGCGTCCGGGGCGTCCACGAGGTCGTGTACGGCGGCGGCGAAGGCGTCGCCCCGCTCGTTGTAGTTGGTGAACATGTCCATGGAGGCGCAGGCCGGCGCCAGCAGGACGGTGTCACCGGGGCGGGCCAGCCGTGCCGCCTCGCGCACCGCGGCCGCCATCGCTCCAGTGTCGGTCCGGTCGATGTCGGACACCGGCACATCCGGCGCGTGTCGCGCCAGGGCTTCGGCGATGAGCGCCCGGTCCGCACCCAGCAGGACGACGCCGCGCAGCCGTTCGGCGGCACCGGCGGTCAGCTCGTCGAAGGTGGCGCCCTTGGCCAGGCCGCCGGCGATCCACACGATCGACGGGTACGCCGCCAGCGACGCCTGCGCGGCGTGCGTGTTGGTCGCCTTGGAGTCGTCGACCCACGCCACGTCACCGATGTCCGCCACGTGGGCGATGCGGTGGGCGTCGGGCCGGAACGCCCGCAGTCCGTCGCGGACGGCGACCGGCTCCACGCCCCAGGCGCGGGCCAGCGCGGCCGCGGCCAGGGCGTTGGCGATGTTGTGCGGGGCGGCGGGTCGGACGTCGGCGACGGCGGCGAGCTCGGCGGCGGCGCGCTGCCGGTCGGCGACGAACGCCCGGTCCACCAGCAGCTCCTCCACCACGCCGACCTGGGAGGGGCCGGGGGTGCCGAGGGTGAAGCCGATGGCACGGCACCCCTCGACGACGTCCGCCTCGCGCACCAGGGCCTCGGTCGCCGGGTCGGCGGCGTTGTAGACGCACGCGACGCGGTTGCCCTCGTAGGCCCGGCCCTTGTCGGCGGCGTAGGCCGCCATGGAGCCGTGCCAGTCGAGGTGGTCCGGGGCGAGGTTGAGCACGGCGGCGGAGTGCGCGCGGACGCTCGGGGACCAGTGCAGCTGGTAGCTGGAGAGTTCGACGGCGAGGACGTCGTAGGGCTCGCCGGAGAGCACCACGTCGATGATCGGCGTGCCGATGTTCCCGACCGCCGCGGTGCGCGCACCGGAGGCGGCGAGGATCGAGGCGAGCATCTGGACGGTGGTGGTCTTGCCGTTGGTGCCGGTGACGACCAGCCAGTCGGCGGGCGGCGTGCCGTCGGCCGCCGGACGGCGCAGCCGCCAGGCGAGTTCGACGTCGCCGATGACCTCGACGCCGGCCGCCTCGGCGGCGGCGAACAGCGGGCTGTCCGGCTTCCAGCCGGGCGAGGTGACGACCAGTTCCGTGCCCTCGGGGAGGGTGGCGCCGTCGCCGAGGCGGACCTCGACGGCGGGGCCGGCCCCGCCG
>NZ_JAAVJC010000515.1 GCF_012033785.1 Streptomyces bohaiensis | reverse complement strand
ACCCGGCCCCCGCCCCGGCCGGGCGCCGCTGATCCGCCGGCTCGCCCCGACCGGTCCCCCTCCGCAGCGGGCCGCCGGCCGGCGCCCGGTGGTGGTCCGGCGCGGGTGCACCGCCGGGGGCGGGCTACTGTCGGTGCCATGCGAGACCTTCCCGCCGGTTACAGCCCCGCCGACATCGAGCGCTGGGACCCGGAGCCGGACAAACGGCCCGGGCGCACCGCCTTCCAGCGCGACCGTGCCCGGGTGCTGCACTCCGCGGCGCTGCGGCGGCTGGCGGGCAAGACCCAGGTGGTCACCCCGGACCAGCCGGAGGCGCAGCACGCGTGGGACGCGAGCCCGCGGACCCGGCTCACCCACTCCCTGGAGTGCGCGCAGGTCGGGCGCGAACTGGGGGCCGTCTTCGGCTGCGACCCGGACCTGGTGGAGACCGCCTGCCTCGCCCACGACCTCGGCCACCCGCCCTTCGGTCACAACGGCGAGGGGGCGCTGGCGGAACTCGCCGAGCCCTGCGGCGGGTTCGAGGGCAACGCGCAGTCGCTGCGACTGCTGACCCGGCTGGAGCCCAAGCGGTTCCGCGGCGGGGACGAGAGCGCCCCGGCGGGCCTGAACCTGACCCGGGCGGCGCTGGACGCGGCGACCAAGTACCCCTGGCCGCGCGGCGTGCACCCCGAGGAGCCGGCGGCGCGCAAGTTCGGTGTCTACCCCGACGACCTGCCGGTCTTCCGCTGGCTGCGGGAAGGGGCGCCCTCGGGTGGCAGGACCTTCGAGGCGCAGGTGATGGACTGGGCCGACGACGTCGCGTACTCGGTGCACGATGTCGAGGACGGCCTGCACGCCGGGCACCTCGACCCGAACGTGCTGCTGGCCGAGCCGGAGCGGCAGGGCGTCTTCGCGGTGGCCGCCTCCCGCTACGCGCCCCCCGGCACCGAGCCCGCCGAACTGGCCGCCGCGCTGGACCGGTTGCTGGAGCAGGAGTGGTGGCCGCACGGCTACGACGGGACGGCCCCGGCGCAGGTCCGGCTGAAGAACGCCACGAGCCAGCTGATCGGGCGGTTCTGCCAGGCGGCGGAGGCCGCGACACGTGCCCGGTTCGGCAACGGCTCCCTCACCCGCTACCAGGCGGAGCTGATCGTGCCGCGGGAGACACGGCTGGAATGCGACGTGCTCAAGGCCGTCGCCGACGCGTATGTGATGCAGCGACCCGACCAGGAGCGGATGCGGGGGCGGCAGCGGGAGCTGCTCGCGGAGCTCGGGGAGGCGCTGGTGCGTCGGGCGCCCGACGGCCTGGACCCGCAGTACCGGGCGCTGTACGCGGCGGCCACCGACGACCGGGAGCGGTTGCGGGTGATCGTGGACCAGATGGCGGCGCTCACCGACGCCTCCGCGCGGTCACTGCACGCCCGGCTCACCGCCCGCTGAGCCACCCCGCCGGAGGCCCACCCCGGTGGGCCTCCGGC
>NZ_JAAVJC010000514.1 GCF_012033785.1 Streptomyces bohaiensis | reverse complement strand
CGCCGCCCCCACGAGCGGGGGCGGCGGGCGGCGGGCGGACCCCGTCTGGCGGCGGGCTGGCGGTGGTGGCGCGGCCCGCCCGTGTCAGGTCGCGAGGAACGCGGTCAGCGCGTTGGCCAGCAGGTAGGGGTCCTCGGCGCCGCACAGTTCGCGCGCCGAGTGCATCGAGAGGATGGCCACGCCGATGTCGACGGTGCTGATGCCGTGCCGCGCGGCGGTGATCGGACCGATGGTGGTGCCGCAGGGCATCGCGTTGTTGGAGACGAACGTCTGCCACGGCACCGACGCCCGCTCGCACGCCTCGGTGAAGACGGCGCGGCCGCTGCCGTCGGTGGCGTAGCGCTGGTTGACGTTGACCTTGAGGATCGGCCCGCCGTTGACGCGCGGCTGGTGGCCGGGGTCGTGCCGCTCCGCGTAGTTGGGGTGGACGGCGTGGCCGGTGTCGGAGGAGAGGCAGACGGAGCCGGCGTAGGCCCGGGCGCGGTCCTCGGCGGAGCCGCCCCGCGACAGCACGGACCGCTCCAGGACGTTGCCGAGCAGCGGGCCCTCGGCACCGGTGTCCGACTGGCTGCCGTTCTCCTCGTGGTCGAAGGCGGCCAGGACCGGAATGTGCGGCAGCGTCAGGTCGCCGGCGTCGGCGCGGCCGGCGAGCGCGGCGAGCGCCTCGGTGGCGGCGTGCACCGAGAGCAGGTTGTCCATCCGCGGCCCGGCGAGCAGTTCGCGGTCCTTGCCGAGGTAGGCGGGCGGCTCGACGCTGTGGACCATCAGGTCCCAGCCGGTCACGTCCGCGGCCTCGACGCCCGCTTCCGCGGCGAGGAACGCGATGAGTTCGCCCTCGGTCGGCGTCCCGGTGCCCCAGACCGGCTGCATGTGCTGCTGCCGGTCGAGCTTGAGGCCGTCGTTGACCTGGCGGTCGAGATGGATGGCGAGCTGCGGGACCCGCAGCAGCGGCCGGTCGACGTTGACGAGGACGCAGTCGCCGCCGCGCAGCGTCAGGCGGCCTGCCAGACCGAGGTCGCGGTCGAGCCAGGTGTTGAGGAGGGTGCCGCCGTAGATCTCGACGGCGACCTGCTTCCAGCCGTGGCGGCCGGCGTCGGGCAGCGGCTTCACCCGCAGGTTCGGCGAGTCGGTGTGTGCGCCGGCGATGCGGAACGGCGTCGCGGGCGTGGCGCCCTCCGGCACGTACCAGGCGATGATCGCGCCGCCCCGCAGCACGAAGCGTCCGCCGCTGTCGCCGTCCCACGCGTCGGTCTCCCGCAGCTCGCGGAAGCCGGCCTCGACGAGCCGCTCCGCGGCGGTGGCCACGGCGTGGTACGGCGAGGGGGAGGCGGACAGGAACGTCAGCAGGCCGTCGGTGTGGTCAGGGCCGAAGGTCGGTAGCGCGCTCATGCGGGCCAGCATACGGAGGGGCGAGCGGCGTGGCCGCTCCCGGTCCGGCGCGGCCCGTCACCGGCGGCCCCGCGCCGGCGCGGGGCCGCCC
>NZ_JAAVJC010000513.1 GCF_012033785.1 Streptomyces bohaiensis | reverse complement strand
GTCCGCGGGCGCCGGCCGGTCGGTGCCGCCGCCCCGCGCCGCCCCGGGAGGGCGCACCACCCTCGCCGGCGCGCGAGCCGTGTGACTCCGAGCGCTCCGGCACTTCCGGCCAACCCGCCCTCGCCCGCGGCCGGTTCCGGAACACGCACCTCTGGACGCCGCCGAAGCGGTCCCTCTAGGCTCCCAGCGGGTTCGAGAGCGCTCCCGGCCTTCGCTGTTCCACCCCACCCAGGGAACAACAGAAGGGCACTCCCCCATGTCTCGCAGCACCTCCCCCACCTCAGGCAGACGTTCGACGCGCCGCGCCGCCGGCGCGGGCCTGTCCGCGCTGCTGCTCGCCGCGGGTCTCGCCGCCGGCTCCGCGGCGACCGCCACCACGGCGACCGCCGCCTCTCCCAGCGCCTCCGCCGGACTGGTCCAGGCGATGCAGCAGGACCTCGGCCTCACCGAGGACCAGGCGCTGACCCGGCTGGCGCAGGAGGCCGCCGCCACCGACCTCGAACCGCTGGCCGAGCAGGCCGCCGGTGACGCGTTCGCCGGCAGTTGGTTCGACGCCGATTCCGGTGCGCTGACGGTCGCGGTCACCGGCCCCGAGGCCGCCGCCGACGTCGAGGCCACCGGCGCCGAGGCCGAGGTCGTCACGCACAGCGCCACCCTGCTCGACGCCACCAAGGCGGAGATCGACGATCTCGGCGAGGACGCGCCCGCGGGCGTCGCCGGCTGGGGCGTGGACGTCCGCGACAACAGCGTGGTGGTGCACCTCGTCGAGGGTATGGAGGACGCCCCCGGGGTCCAGGAGTTCGTCGCCGAGGCCGAGGCCGCCGGGCCGGTGAGCGTCGTCGCCGACGCCCCCGAGCAGCCCGGGACCTTCGCCGCCGGCACCGTCGGAGGCGATCGCTACTGGACCAACACCGCCGGGTGCTCCATCGGCTTCTCCGTGCACGGCGGGTTCGTGACCGCCGGTCACTGCGGCTCGGTCGGTCAGGCCGTCCGCGGCTGGGACAACACCCACATCGGCCACTTCCAGGGCTCGTCCTTCCCCGGTGACGACCTCGGCTGGGTCAACGTCGGCAGCGGCTGGTGGACCGTGCCCGTGGTGATCGGCTGGGGCGCGATACCGGACCAGCTGGTCCGCGGCTCCGCCGAGGCGCCGATCGGGTCCTCGATCTGCCGTTCCGGTGCCACCACCGGCTGGCACTGCGGCACCGTGCTCTCCAAGAACGACACCGTCAACTACGACGTCGGGCCCGTCTACCAGATGACCGGCACGACGGTCTGCGCCGAGCCCGGTGACTCCGGCGGCGCCTACCTCACCGGCGACCAGGCGCAGGGCGTCACCTCCGGCGGGTACGGCAACTGCCGCGACGGCGGCCGCACCTGGTTCCAGCCGGTCAACGAGATCCTCGACCGCTACGGCCTGACCCTGCACACCGCCTGACCCCCGCCCGCACCACCGCCGCCCCCGGTTCGTCGCGCGCGACGAACCGGGGGCGGCGGTGGTG
>NZ_JAAVJC010000512.1 GCF_012033785.1 Streptomyces bohaiensis | reverse complement strand
GCGCGCGGCGCTGTCGGGCACCCGGGACGGCGGCGCGACGCCGCAGCTCGGCTCAGGGGCGGGGCCCGGCGGTCCAGTCGCGGGCGCGGAGCGGCAGCCCGGAGGCGCCGCCCTCGCCGGTGCGCACCGCGAGGATCTGGTTGACCCCGAGGTTGCCCTGTTCGAAGGCGAGGGCGGAGGCCGCCATGTAGAGGCGCCAGATCCGAGCGCGGCCCGGCCCGGCGAGCCGGACCGCCTGCGGCCAGGCGGCCTCCAGGTTGCGCACCCACTGGCGCAGCGTCAGCGCGTAGTGCTCCCGCAGGCACTCGACGTCCCGCACCTCCAGCCCGGCCGTCTCCAGGCCGGAGACGGTGTGGCCGAGCGGCGCCAGCTCCCCGTCGGGGAAGACGTAGGAGTCGATGAAGGGGTCGAGCCGGTAGCGGGTCTCGTCGGGGGCGGGCCGCCGGGCGATCTGGTGGTTGAGCAGTCGGCCGCCCGGACGGAGCAGCGAGCGGACGACCGCGGCGTAGCGGTCGAACTCGGCCGCGCCGACGTGCTCGGCCATGCCGACGGAGGCGATGGCGTCGTACGGTCCGTCGCCGACGTCGCGGTAGTCCTGGAACCGGATCTCGACGCGGTCGTCGAGCCCCTGGGCCGCCGCCCGATCGCGGGCGCGGGCCGCCTGCTCGGCGGAGAGGGTGACGCCGACGGCGTGCACCCCGTGGTGCCGCGCGGCGTGCAGCACCAGCGAGCCCCAGCCGCAGCCGACGTCCAGCAGCCGGTCCCCGGACCGCAGGCCGAGCTTGCGGCAGATCAGCTCCAGCTTGGCCTCCTGGGCGGCCTCCAGGGTGACGGCCGTCCGGGCGCCGGGGCCGGCCGGTGCGTCGGAGGCGCCCGCGACGGGGTGGGAGGTGTCCCAGTAGGCGCAGGAGTAGACCAGGGAGGGGCCCAGCACCAGGTCGTAGAAGTCGTTGCCGACGTCGTAGTGGTGGCTGACGGCCCGCCGGTCGCGGTCGCGGCCGTGACGGGTGCCGGCGCGGCGGCGGGTCTCCTCGGCGGGGACGGGCGGCGGCGGGCCGGGCCCGCCGAGGGCGAGCAGGTCGCGGAAGGCGGCGCCCCGGTCGTGGGGGCCGTCCGCGGGGAGGGGGAGGCGTCGCAGGACCTCGTAGAGGTCGCCGGGGACCGTGATCTCGCCGGAGACCCAGGCGCGGGCGAGGCCCACCCGGTCCGGGCGCCACAGCAGGCGGCGCAGCGCGCGGCGGTGGCGGACCTCGACGACGGGCGCGTCCGCGGGGCCGGCCTCGCTGCCGTCCCAGGCGCGGAGTCGGACGGTCGGGGGCTCGCCCACGATCTCCTCGGCGAGGCGGGCCAGCCGGTCCGCCGCGGGGGGTGTGCCGATCATGCTCCCAGCGAAGCACCGGGCGGCGCCGGGCGCGCGTTCACCTGCTCCGCACGCGCGGCGGGCGCCACCCGCTCGGGCGCAGCCCGCCGGGACGGGTGACCGTGGGGCGTGCGGGGCGGCAGGCGGGGC
>NZ_JAAVJC010000511.1 GCF_012033785.1 Streptomyces bohaiensis | reverse complement strand
GGGCCCGGAACCGGGGCCGGCGGTCCCGGCCGCCCCGCCGCCACGGGCGGCGGGGCAGTGGATGCCCTGCGGAACCGCGGCAGCCGTCGCCGTACCGGCCGCCTGGCCTCCTTCCGCTGCTCCCCCTCCGGACCGCCCGCGGCTCCGGGCCCGCCGCCACGCCAGGACGGGCGGTCCCGGTCCCCGGCAGTCCCGGACAGGCGCGCCGGGGAGTCCGCGGGTGCGTGGGCCCGGACCGCCCCGACGCCGAGCACGCGGCGTGCAGGGCGCGGGGGTCGACGGTCGGCAGGCGGTTCCGCTTCCTCATGTCGGCTCCACCTGCGCACTCGCTCGCGCGACGACGGGGAACGCGAGTCCGTTCGGCCCGGGTGATCGCGCGGCGACCGCCACCCGGTGCAGATCTCCGTCGCGGGAGAACTCGACCGTGGCCCCACGCGGGGCGGCCGCCAGGACCAGCGCCCGGACCGCTTCGGGGGCCTCCCCGCGAGCGAGGGCGCGCGCCCCGCCGCGTGCCGCGTCAGCGCACTCCTGCCGTGCGAGACCGACGCCCATGCCCCACAGCAGCATCGCCAGGACCACGACGAGGGCGGGTACGGCGACCGCGGCCTCCGCGGTGACGAAGCCGCGGTCGCGAGACCGGACGGGGGAGACGGCGGGGGCGCGGCGCGTGCGGGTCGGGGGCTCACAGCGGCGCATCGAGCGCTCGTTCCACGAGGCCGCGCAGCGCCGAGGAGACGGTGTCGGAGGTGACGATCTGGTAGAGCAGCGCGGCGAGGCCCGCGGCGGCGACCGTCCCGATGGCGTACTCGGCGGTGCTCATCCCCGCGTCCCGCGGCAGCCGCGGTCGGCGTACCGGACAGGGGCGCCTGCGGCTCGGGAGTCGCCGGAGGCGGGTGAGGGGTTCGTACGGCATGGTGGGGCTCCTCGGGTGAGAGACGGCGGGCCCGCAGGCGGCGCCGATTGCGGACGGACGAAGGACAGGACAGGACGAACGACAGGACGGCTGGACCACAGGGGCGGCTGGACGACGGGGCGGCTGGACGCGGCGCGGGGCCGGGCATCGAGGTCGGGCATCGAGGTCGGCCGGGTCGCTGCGCGCCCCGGGGAGGGGTCAGAGAACGTCGCCGGCCAGACCGATGACGACGGGGGCGACCCCGATGAACAGGAAGGCCGGCAGGAAGCAGAGGCCGAGCGGTCCGGTGACCAGGACTGCCGCACGCCGAGCCCCGGCCTGGCCGGCGCGGGCCCGTGCTCGGCGCTGCTCCGCCGCCGTGCTCGCCACCGCCTCGACCGCTCCCGTGCCGCCGGTGTCGGCGAGTTCCAGCCGTCGGGCGAGGGAGCGCGCCCCCGAGGAGCGGCCCAGCCGGGCCCAGACGCTCGCGGGGTCACCACCGAGGCGGATCTCCCGGGCACAGCGGCGCAGCGCCCCCGCGAACTCCCCCTCGACGGCCTCGCCCACCGCGGCGGCGGCGCCGGCGGGCGAGGCGCCCGCCGCGAGGCAGGCGGCGAGCAGGTC
>NZ_JAAVJC010000510.1 GCF_012033785.1 Streptomyces bohaiensis | reverse complement strand
GGGCCGGCGCGCGCAGCACAGCCGACTGCGCCCGCCGGCCTCAGAGCCCGCCGGTGTACAGCAGCCGGTCGGGCGAGTCCCCGCCGGGAGAGGACAGCACGTCCGCGGTCGAGGCGGAGACCAGCCAGTCGCCGACGCCTTCCGGCGACGCCCCGGGCCGCTCCTCCTTGAACAGGGCCGCCACGCCGGCGGTGTGCGGCGCCGCCTGGGAGGTGCCGCTCATGGCGACCGTCCCACCTCCCAGCCGGGCGGAGACGATGTCCACTCCGGGGGCGAACAGCTCCAGGCAGCGGCCGACGTTGCTGAACCCCGCCGGCCTGTCCTCCCGATCGGTCGCCCCGACGGTGAAGACCCGCTCCGCGCCGGCGGGCGAGGCGTCGCAGGCGTCCCGCGCGTTGTTGCCGGCCGAGACCACCGGCAGCGTGCCCCGGGCGGCCACCGCGTCGAACGCCTCGTCCACGGTGCGCGAGGCGCCGCCGCCGACCGAGGCGTTCAGTACGGCCGGCTGCTGCGCCTCAGCGGCGACCCAGTCGAGGGCCGCCAGCACCCCCGCCGTGCTGCCCCGCCCGTCGCAGTCCAGGATCCGCACCGACACCAGGTCGACCTCGCGGGCCACCCCGTGCGACGCGCCGCCCACGATCCCGGCGACATGCGTGCCGTGGCCGTGGCAGTCCGCCCCCGCTCGCCCGTCGTCGACCGCGTCGTAGCCCGCCACTGCCCGTCCGCCGAACTCCTCGTGGTCGAAGTCGAGCCCGGTGTCGACGATGTACGCCGTGACCCCGCGGCCGGTGCCCGACACCTCGTACCGCCCGTCCAGCGGCAGCGTCCGCTGGTCGATCCGGTCCAGCCCCCAGCTCTCACCGGCGGGTGCCGACCGCTCCGCTGCCGTACCGTCGGGCGGCAGGAAGAGGTCGGACGCCGGTGCCGGCTCTGCCTCCACCACCGCGTTCGCCTCGACGGCCGTGACCGCGGGCACCTCGCGCACCGCGGCGAGCTGTTCCGCGGAGAGCGTCGCGGCGAAGCCGTTGCGGACGGTGCCGTAGACGAACATCGGCGCGATGCCGAGTCCGGCCAGGACGTCGTCGACCGGCGCGGCCGGATCGAGGGTGACGAGGTACTGCCCCGGGATCACCCGGGGCCCGGTCTCCACCGCCGCGGGCGCCTGCTCGGGCGGGACGGCGGCAGCGGGGCCGCCGGCCGCGCCGGCCAACGGCAGCAGGAGCAGCAGGCCCAACGAGGCGTGTCGGGCGAGGGGACGCGTACGCATACGGACTCCGGAACGGTCGACTGGGCCGCCCGGGCACTCGTGCACCCGTGGACGGCGGACCTCTCCTCCTTCGGTCCCGGACCCCGCGGGCTTGAGCACGATCACCGCCGAACGTGCGGCCGGCGGTCCGATCGGGTGAGCGGCGCCGCACACCGATCGGTGAGCCGCTGCTCACCGCGCGGTCGATCACCGTCACCTACGGCGCCACCGTCGCGGTGCGCCGCGTCGACCTGCGGCTGGCCGCCGGGGAGGTCACCGCGC
>NZ_JAAVJC010000050.1 GCF_012033785.1 Streptomyces bohaiensis | reverse complement strand
CCCCAGCGCTTCGCGCTGGGGAAGGCGAGGCGCTGCGCGCCTCGCTTCGGGCCGCTGCGCGGCCCGCGCTCCGCGTTGCGGAGCTGCATCCGCTGCGCGGATGCGCGGTGCCCTTCGCTGCGCTTCGGGCACCGGGGCGGCCCGGGCGCTGCGCGCCTTTCGGGCCGGGGGTCGGCGCTGCGCTCCGACCCTGAAAAGCAGCGGGCTGCGAGGGTGGGGGCTGGCGGTGCATCACGCGCCTGGCCTGTGTGAGCTTTGGGTTCCGGCCCTACCGCCGGGGGCGGCCGGGTCGGATGCCGGCGGGCTCGGGCGCGTGAGTTCTGGGGGTGGACGAGGTGCCCCGGCCCGGGGTCCTCGTCGGAGCTCGCCGGTGGCGGTGCCGGAAGGCACGGTTCGAGGGTGGGGTGCGGGGTGCTCGGGGCGGCGCCGCGCGTCTTCGGGGAGGGGCGGGGGTTGGCCGGATCAGTGTGCATCATCACGTCTCATCACGTGGCACGACTGTGTAGACTTTGGGTTGCTGTGCTACCACCGGGCGGGCCGTCCGGTCCCGGTAATCCGTGAAAGGGCGGGTTCGTGAAATTCGGTGCTCGGACGCTTCATCCGCATCAGATTGAGGCCGTGGACGCCATTGTTCGGGGTCTTGATATCCCGTCAGGGGGTATTCCTGCTGCGGGTATTCGGGGTCAGGTGCATTCGGCGTGCGGGACCGGGAAGACCACGATGGCGGCGGCCGCTGCCCGGCGCCTGGTGCCGAGAGGCCGGACCATCGTGATGATCCCGACGCTGGATCTGCTGACGCAGACCGCGCGCGAATGGCAGGACCTCGGGCACACCGGCCCGTCGGTCGCGGTGTGCTCGCTGACGGATGACGCGGCGCTGTGGTCGATGGACATCCGCGCCACCACCAACCCGGTGCAGCTCGCTCTGTGGCACGGGCAGGGGCCGGTGACGATCTACGCAACCTACGCCTCCCTGCCGGTCCTGGCGGATGCGTTCACCGGCTCCTACGGCCAGCGCCTGGAACCCGTCGACCTCCTGGTGGTCGATGAGGCCCACCGAGTCAGCGGCAGCTTGGGGAAGGCGTGGACCGATGTCCACGACCAGGACCTCGTTCCCGCTGTCCGGCGGCTCTACATGACGGCGACGCCGCGGATCTGGCAGGAGCGGCCGAACCCCGATGTGGAGTCGGGACGGCGGGCGCCGTACCGGGAGGAACTGGCGGCCTCCATGGACTCCCCCGTCTTCGGCCCGGTCCTGTTCGACCTCCCGCTCTCCGAGGCGGTCTCGCGAGGGCTCCTGGCCCGGTACCAGGTGATCGTGATGGAGGTGACCGACCCGGTCGTCACCCCGGAGAAGCTCACCTCGCAGGATCGGCTGTCGAACGAGGTGCGGGGGCAGCGCATGGCGGTCCTCCAGGCCGGGCTCATGCGGACCATGGCCGACCACGGGCTGAAGTCGACCATCACCTTTCACCACCGGACGCGGGAAGCCGAAGCGTTCACGGAGGGGCTGCCGCGGGTCGTCCGCCGGCTCCATGACCGCGAGCCCGAGCGGTTCCCCGAGACGCTGTGGACGGGCTGGCTCTCCGGTGAGCACGAGGCCCACCACCGCCGGAAGGTACTCCGGGAACTCGGGGCCACCGCGCTGCCGGCAGTCCTCGGGAACTGCCGCGTCATGGGCGAAGGCATCGACGCCCCACACGTCGACTCCGTCGCCCTGATCGACCCCAAAGGCGCCCCTCACGACATCGTCCAAGCCATCGGCCGGGCCCTGCGACAAAAGCCCCGGCAAGGGAAACTCGCCTCGCTGATCGTGCCCGTATTCCTGAATCCCGGCGAGGATCTGGAGACAATGCGGTTCTCGGGGGCTTTCAAGCCGCTGACGCGTGTTCTTCGTGCGCTGCGTGCGCACGACTACCGGGCCGTGGAAACCATCGCTCTGCCGCAACATGGTCCCGGTGTGCCTCCCGATCCGTCGCTCATCGGTGAGGCGCCGCCGGAGGGTGCCGAGGGGGTCGATCCGCGGTTGATCCTCCGCTTCTCCACCCAGCGGGACCCCGAGGTGGTCGCGGACTACATCCGGTACAACGTCATCGACGTCGACCGCGAGGACTGGCAGCGCGGCCACCACGCGCTGCGGGAGTACGTCGACCGCGAAGGCCACGCCCTCGTCCCCTACGGCCACATCGAGGAGACCGGCGCCTACCCGCTCGGGCGGTTCATCGCCGAACAACGCCGCACCTACGCCGCCGGACTCATGAACGGACAACGCGCAGCGAAGCTGGAGGCGCTCGGGATGATCTGGGACGCCCCCGACGCCCAATGGCAGGCCAACCTCGCCGCCGCCCACGCCTACTACGAAGACCACGGAACGTTGGCGGCGCCGCGGACCGCCGTCGCGCTGGAGAAGCCCGTGGGGCAGTTCCTGTCCAACGCGCGGCGCCCCGGAGCCCTCACCCAAGCGCGCCAGGACCAGCTCGCGGCGATCGACCCCGACTGGAACGCGCCGTGGCCAGCCGCGTGGCAACGCCACCACGCCGCGCTCCGACTCCTCATCGGCGACGAACCCACCGACACCGCCGCGGCCGCCGTCCCGCCGGGGGTGACCGTCAACGGGATGGACGTCGGCCGCTGGGCGGCGAAGCAGACCGAACCGACCGTGTGGGACGGCCTGCAGGACGGCCAACGTGACCGCCTGGAGGCGCTGGGGCTACACCGCGGCCCGGATGCCCCGGCGGCGGGTCCGGTGCCCGCACAACGCCGCCTGACGGCCTTTGAGAAGGGCGTGGCGGCGATGCGGGCGTGGCGGGAGCGGGAGGGCGACACCCCACCCGGCCGCACCGCCACCGAAACCATCACCATCGACGGCCAAGAAGTGACCGTGAAACTCGGTGTGTGGCGCGCCAACACCCGCGCACGCAAAGCCGGCCTCACCGACCAGCAGCGGGCTGTCCTGGACGAGCTGGGGGTGTAACCGGAGTGAGCACCGGGGCGGCGCCCGACGAGGAGTTCAGCTCCCCGCCGACGTCGAGCAGCAGGCAGGCCCGGCGGGCGGGCCCGAGGCCGGGCGCAGCAGCGGGGGCGGCACAGTTCCCCGGGCCGGGACGGCGGGGAGCTCCTCGCCGGTATCGCGCAGCACCGAGGCGCTGGCGCCGGGGAAGCACGCGGGCCGGAACCGTTCGGGCGGGGCCCGGTGGAACGCGGGCCCGGGACGGCGGCGGGCCCGGCACGGTGGTGAGGCTGGTGACTCAGAACTCTCAAGGTCGTGACAGCGCCAGACCCTGCGCAGTAACGCGCCATGACAGCGAGTCCGCGCCGCAACCTCTCACCCCATGTCAGCGGACCACCGCCCGAGAACATCCACTGAACAGCCTCGTAGCGCAACAACCGAGCCAGCCCAGCTGACTGTTACCACCACTGACACCGAACCGAGAGATCACACGAAGATGTACGGCCGGGTGAATGTGACCACCTCGAAGCCGCGCTTGCGCAGGATTGGTTCGGAGGTGGGCAGCGCATCGGTGACCAGCAGCCGGCAGCCGCGCTCCCTGGCCTGCCGCAGCCGGGAACCGACCACTGCGGTGAAGAAGCCCCGTCGACGGTGGGTGGTCTTGGTCCGGGCGCCCGCCAGCTCGGCGAATGGGCTGCCAGCCTGGAAGTACACCCGTCCGCAGGAGACCGGCTCGCCCTGGGCGTAGGCGATGTGCACGCTCATCGCGTCAGGCTGCTCTTCGAGCAGTCGAGCCAGTTGCCGACGCTCCTCGTCCGCGTTACGCCGACCGGTTTGGCGGGAGATCTCGGCGTAGTCGTCGAGCTCGGCGTCATCGGTCACCTGCCGCACCTCGTAGTCCGAAGTGTCGAGGAGGGCCGCTGACGCCTCGGCGACCGGGAGCATCAGCACCTGCTCCTCCTCCTCAGGCTCGAAGCCCGCTGCTTCGAGCGCGGCAGCCAGGCCCTGCTGCCTGTCGTGGCCGTAGACTTTCCACTCCAGGGTGTAGGCGCCGGACCGGGCGAGCTCCCGCTCTCCTCGGACCAGTTCCGCGACCTCGCCGTCCGCCAGGTCGGCGAAGACGATCCGGCACTCCGAGCCATCCGCCGAGTACTCGCGCACCAGGTCGGCGTGGTCGGCGGCGACACCGCTCGCGCGCCGTAGCGCGTCGAGTTCCGCCAGAATCTCGGTTCTGACTGCTTCGTTCATGTCGGTCCTTCCTCGTCAGAGGCCGGCGAGCGCCGGGGCCAGTGCCTTGTGCAGGGAAGTGTTCATGGAGTCGTCGCTGACGTGCGTGTAGATGGCCAGGGAGCTGTCTCACTCGTGGCCGACCTGCTGCTGGCCGGAAAGCCAGCCTCTCCGACCGTCCTGCAGGAGCCAGCGGGTGCGGCCGGGTGGGCATCATTCCGGGGACAGAACAGTCGAGGGTGGGGGAGGCCGACCATGGGCAGAGAGGAGCGGTTCGCGGGTGCGGAGTTCCGCACCAGCAACTACGCCCAGCCGTCGGACGCGTGCTGCGCTGAGGTGGCGCTGGGCGAGGCAGTCGGAGTGCGGGACTCCAAAGACCCGGACGGGCCGGCGGGTCGGACCGCCCGAGCGCAGCAAGGCGGCCGGAAGTGGGTGGCGGGCGGGCCGGGGCGCAGCGACGGGTCGATCTGGTGGACACCAGCGGCGGCGCTCGGGCGGCCGGCCGGGATGCGGTGGCGGCGCGCAGGCACGGAGGCTGGACGCGGCTTCCCCGTGTTCAGGATTCGGGGTCAAGGCCCCCTGCACATTCAGCAAGGGATAAGCAGACAGCGGCGAAGCTGGCGTCGACATGGACGCGACCCTAGCGGCGCGCCATGACACCTTGCATCACGTTTCCATCCCGGACCAACGCAGCACGGGGCGGACAGCCATCGTCACCGACGGCGAGCACGTTGTCGTCAAACGTCGGCATCTGGCGCAGCAACACCCGTACCCGTAAGGCCGGTCTCACGAAGAGCAGCGCGCCGTCCTGGACGACCTGGGGTGTAGGCCGCCGTGGTCGGCAGGAGGGCCGCGGCAGGGCCACGGTGGCGGGAGGGCATCGGGCTGGTGCCTCCCGCCGCCGTGGCTGCGGGGGTGGTTAGCGTTTGATGCGGCCGCGGATCGCGAGGATGCCGAGGGCGAGGAGGGTGGGTTCGAAGAGGCGGGAGGCCATCTCGATGTAGGTGCCGGGGGTGGTGAGATTCTGTCCGGAGGAGCGGAATACGACGGAGTTCACGGCCACGCGGGTGGCTTTCTCCGCCCGGTCCCAGGATGCCCGGTCGGTCATCGCGGTGTTCAGGACGGGGTCGGGGTTCTTCGTGGTCAGGTCGACCTTCTCTCCCTGGACCGTGCCCGTTGTCGTCGGCGCCGGGTCCTGAGCGGGGAGGCCGAAGCCCATCAGCAAGGCGACGGTCAGGGCCATCGTCGCCGCTAGCCAGCCGAACGCCCGCGAGGCCCGCAGCCCGTAGCCCGTAGCCGGACAGGGCCCAGTAGGCCCACAGCAGGAACCGCTCCCCCTTCGACGTCGCTGCGGCCTTCCGGCGCATCTCGCACTCGCCGTAGTAGAAATCCGCAGCCCCCGGGGAGTCCTTCCCGTCCTCGAACGCCTTCCGCAACTGCCGATACACCGCCGCGACCGCAGCCGGCTGGCGAATCGTGGAGGGGGTGTCGTGGTCCGGGCCCGAACGCCACAGCTCCGGGTCGTGCTCCTCCCCCGCCGCCTGAGGTGCTTGTCCGGCCCTGTGTGCGCGCCAGTGGTGCTCCTCGGCCAGCACACGGCGCTTGGTGAACCGCACCCACCGCCGCGCCCCGGCCCTCCGGCCGGCGGGTGTGAGCGCGAACGTGGTCTCTCCCTCAAGCCCGAGCTGGTCCAGGTGGAACGCGCCGGCGAACCGGCAGCCTGAGAGATCGGCGTCGGTCAACATCAGGTGCGCAGCGTCCACGCCACGTATGGAGACCACCCGCACCGGCCCCGAGGCCCGGAGGCGGGTACTCGGGCCCGTCACCCGATCCTCCAACACCGGATCGCCGTCGCGGTAGGTGAACGGGGCGGCGTGGGTGACCACCGCCACCGGACCAGCACGCGGCCGGAGCCCGCAAAAAAGGGGCCCCGGCCGGCGAACCCTCCGACCACGCCATCAGCCGTTCCCGCGGCGGACTGACCACCAAGACCCACCTCGCCGCCGACGACCGCTGCCGACCCCTCGCGTTCGTCCTCACCGCCGGACAGGCCGGCGACGCCCCCGCCTTCACCCAGGTCATGGCCCGCCTGCGCGTTCCCCGCCCGCGAGGACGACCTCGCACCCGGCCGCATGCGGTCCTGGCCGACAAGGCCTACTCCTCACGCGCGATCCGGGAGCACCTGCGCAAGCGCGGCATCCGGGCCGTGGTCCCCGTCCCCGCAGACCAGCGCCACCACCGGCTCCGCCGGGGGAACCGAGGCGGCAGACCGCCAGTCTTCGACCGCGAGACCTACAAGCAGCGCACACCGTCGAACGGTGCATCAACCGCCTCAAACAATGGCGAGGCATCGCCACCCGCTACGAGAAGACCGCCACCATCCTCCTGGCCGGACTCCACATCGCCGGCATCTTCCTCTGGCCCGCCCGATGATCCAAACAAAACCGCCTAGGGCCCGCTGCCCGGGCCGCGCGTCGCTGTCACAGCATTGCCGTCCGCAACGCCGGGTGGACGACTCGCGCCAGGTCCGCGCCGGCCAGTTCCGCGACGCGGCGTACCAGCAGCGGGCCCCGTTCGGCGTCGGGTGCCTCGCTGGTGAACACCACCGCGAGCATGACAGCCGCGTCCAGCAGGTACAGGCGCCAGCATTCAGCGGTGCGTCGTGGCAGCGGGCGCACTGCTGCGTAGCCGCGTAGGAGGTCCGGGAAGTCGATGCCGTTCTCCGGTAGCCGGGCGTTCTCGTGAATGCGGGCCAGTTCCAGGGCAGGGTCGCCGATCAGGGAGTTCGACCAGTCGACCAGTGCCGTGATGCGGCCGTCGCGGACGATGGTGTTGGAGGCCCGGACGTCCAAGTGCAGGAGCGAGGGCGTTGTCAGGTCCGGTGGTGCCGCTGTCAGCAGCGCGGGGTGCGGAGCGGTGGGCAGTTCCTGCCGTGGGGTCGCCGGCACGTCCAGGGTGGACCAGCGGCGAGCGATCCGCTCGGCGAGGACGGACGGGAACGCGTCGGGGCCGTGTTCGAGGGGGAGACCGCCCGGGGCAGGCAGTTGGTGCAGAGCCGCGATGATCCCGCCCAGCTCCTGCGACCGGGCGACGGTTCCATCGGCCTCCATGAACTCGCACACCAGGACGTCCAGTTCCAGGTGCAGCAGATCGACAAGCCGCGGTACCGGGACAGCCGAGGACGCGAGGTGGCGGTAGACCCGCGCCTCCTGCCGAAGCAGTTCCCGCGGTCTCCACCCAGGGGTCGTTCGCGTTGGAGTCGATCTCGTGCTTCGGCACCCGGAGCGCGACCTCGCCCCCCGCAGGGTGACGCGCCCTCCAGACTTCGAACTCCAGCCCCTGGCCTGCCTGCGAGGGCTCCCCGAGAGAGAGCCCGCACCGCGGAGCGCACCGCGCGGCCGGTCAGGTCGTCAGTAGGTTCAACCATGGCTACAACACTGCTCCCGTAGCGCGTACGTCGCACCGCAGCCACGCGCTGCGGCCACCGGGGCCGGACGGGCGGGCCGCGGTGGTCGGACCGGCGCCCGCGGCGGTGCCGACGCCCGGCTCGGCGAGGCTCCCGCGGCCGACCCGGCCGGGCCCGTTCGGTGAGCCGGTGAAAGTGGCGGGTGTGGCGAGGGTGGGCCCCGGCGGGTTGGCGCCGGGGCCGTGCGGGGTCAGGTGGGGCAACAGGGGCTGGGGTCGAGGGTGTTGGTGGTGCCGCTCTTGCCCAGGGTGTCGGCGTCGGCCTTGACGACGTAGACCTCCCAGGGCTCCTTGCCGGGGCCGTGGACCCAGACCTTGTCCTGGAGGGCGTAGCAGCAGGTGGTGTCGTTCTCTTCGAAGGTGGCGAGGCCGGCTTCGGTGAGTCGGGTGGTAGCGGCGGTGACGGTGTCGGTGGCGTCGACTTCGATGCCGAGGTGGTCGAGGTGGGTGTCGGTGGTGGGTTCGCCTTCGAGGAGGACGAGCTTGAGTGAGGGTTCGGTGAGGGCGAAGTTGGCGTAGCCGGGGCGGCGTTTGGCGGGTGGGGTGCCGAGGAGTGCGGTGTAGAAGGTGATGGAGGCCTCGAGGTCAGGGACGCGGAGTGCGAGTTGGATGCGGGACATGGTGGGACCTCCGGGCTGCTTGTATTGGCGTTTATCGATGCAAGCTTGCGCCTTGAATCGATGAACGTCAAGATAGAAGCATGTCGAAACAAGAGCTTCCGGTTGTGGGCCAGGACATCGCGGAGTGCTGCCCCGCGCTGCTGACCGCCCCACTGGACGAGGAGCAGGCCGAGGCCGTGGCAAAGGTGTTCAAGGCCCTGGGCGACCCGGTCCGCCTGCGGTTGCTGTCGATGATCGCCTCGCGGTCCGGCGGCGAGGTGTGCGTGTGCGACCTGACCCCCGCCTTCGACCTCTCCCAGCCGACCATCTCCCACCACCTGAAACTGCTGCGGCAGGCCGGACTCATCGACTGCGAGCGCCGCGGGACCTGGGTCTACTACTGGCTGCTGCCGGCGGCGACCGACCGCCTGGCCCGCGTCCTGACCCGCCCGGCCGGCGCGCCGCCCGCCGACACCGCCGCGGCCGCCCGGTGAGCGCGACCGGAACCGCCGTACCGGGGCCGCGCGGGGCGCTGTCGTTCACCGACCGGTGGCTGGCGGTGTGGATCCTGGCGGCCATGGCCGCCGGCCTCGCCCTGGGCCGCGCGGTCCCGGGCCTGGGTGAGGCGCTGGCGCGGGTGACCGTCGCGGAGGTGTCCTTGCCGATCGCGCTGGGACTGCTGGTGATGATGTACCCGCCGCTGGCCAAGGTCCGCTACGACCGGCTGGGCGCGGTCACCGGCGACCGCCGGCTGCTGGCGCTGTCCCTTGCGCTGAACTGGCTTCTCGGACCGGCGTTGATGTTCGCGCTGGCGTGGCTGTTCCTGCCCGACCTTCCCGAGTACCGCACCGGCCTGATCATCGTCGGACTCGCCCGCTGCATCGCCATGGTCATCATCTGGAACGACCTCGCCTGCGGGGACCGGGAGGCCGCCGCCGTCCTGGTCGCCCTCAACAGCCTCTTCCAGATCGTCGCCTTCGCCGCGCTGGGCTGGTTCTACCTCACCGTCCTGCCCGGCTGGCTCGGCCTGGAGCAGACCACTCTGGACGTCTCGATGTGGGAGATCGCCCGCAGCGTCCTGATCTTCCTCGGCATCCCCCTGGCCGCCGGCTGGGCCAGCCGCCGACTCGGCGAGAAGACCCGGGGCCGCACCTGGTACGAAGACTGGTTCCTCCCCCGCATCAGCCCCTTCGCCCTGTACGGGCTGCTGTTCACCATCGTGCTGCTCTTCGCCCTCCAGGGCGAGGCCATCACCTCCCGCTCCTTCGACGTCGCGCGGATCGCGCTGCCGCTCCTGGTCTACTTCCTCCTCATGTGGGCCGGAGCAATGGCCGCAGGACGCGCCGCCGGCCTGGACTACCCCCGGGCCACCACCCTCGCCTTCACCGCCGCAGGCAACAACTTCGAACTCGCCATCGCCGTCACCATCGCGACCTTCGGCGCCACCAGCGGCCAGGCCCTCGCCGGCGTCGTCGGCCCCCTCATCGAGGTCCCCGTCCTCATCGCCCTGGTCTACCTCGCCCTCGCGCTGCGCCACCGCTTCCCACCCGCTGACGGCGCCGGACACGCGCCAACCGCACCCACCACGGAGAACGCCCGTGTCTGACCCCACCACCGCAGCCCCGGCGTCCGTGCTGTTCGTCTGCGTCCACAACGCAGGCCGCTCCCAGATGGCCGCCGCCTTCCTCACCCACCTCGCGGGCGACCGTATCGAGGTCCGCTCCGCCGGCTCCCTGCCCGCCGGGCAGGTCAACCCCGTCGCGGTGCAGGCCATGCAGGAGGTCGGCATCGACATCTCCACCGCCGCCCCGAAGCTCCTCACCACCGACACCGTGCATGCCTCGGACTACGTCATCACCATGGGCTGCGGCGACGCCTGCCCGGTCTTCCCCGGCAAGCGGTACCTCGACTGGGACCTGCCCGACCCCGCAGGAGCCGGCATCCAGACCGTCCGCACCATCCGCGACCAGATCGAACACCACGTCCGACAGCTCCTGACCGAACTCCCCCTCCCCACCACCAACTGACGCCACCCACCACCACAGCGCGGCCCGTAACGCCCCCTCAGGGCGCCCAGCGTATCGCGCAGCAGTCCAGCAGGCGGGGACGAAGGCGGGGCGGCGGTCGCCCTGCCCGAGCCCACGCTGATGTCCTTGCGTATCGGGGTTGACTGAGCTCGTTCCGCTTTGACGGACACTATCGGTGTGGCGCTCAGGCTGTGATAGCTCTCGTAGTCGGCAGGACTGCGTAGCCCAGGCTGTCGTGCAGATGGTGCGTCGTTCACCAGCTCTCCATGGAGGCGAATATTGCGGCACGGGCGATAGTCTTCCCGTTGGCCAGATGGTGATCTCACAGAGCTCGCGCTTGATGGTGGCGAAGAACGACTCACAAGCGCGCGTTGTCCCAGTACTGTCCGGTGCGGTCGGCCGACAGCTGGACTTGGAACGCCGCGTCCGGGCCAGCGACCTGTCGCCTGGTGCATTGACGTCCGCAATCCGAGTGGAAGATCACCGGGATAGATAGGACGACGTTGGCGGCAGGCGGCTTTAGGGCGTCGTTCACCAGGTCGGCCGCAGGTGATCGACGGTTGCCCAGCCGACCAATCGGTGGGACGCGATGTCGATGACGGTGGCCAGGTAGAGCCATCCTTCGTCGGTCGGGAGGCAGGTGATGTCGCCGCGCCAGCGACAGCACGGTGGAGGGTCCTTTCCGGCCCTGCCTTCATCTCACCGTGCTTCTCCAGCGGTCGACGAGCCCACAGCACTCATGTCATCGTGCGCAGATTGTCCAGTTCGCGGCTGATCGCGGCCCGCAGCTCGACTCCGTCGGCGGCGACGGCGACCTCCACCTCGTCCCTCCTTCGGCCTCTTCCGCAGCCCTGACGGTGAGCCCGGCAGCGAGCAGGACGCGCGGGAGGCGGTCACTGTCCTCCACCGGTACGGTCCCATCGACCGAAACCGCGGCAACGGGCCCACCGCCATCCGGATACACGCCCTCACCGCCCGCGCAAACCTCGCCGGCTCCTACTGGTCGGCCGGGCGCACCGGCGGCCATGACCTGAGGGGAACGGGGCCTGGCCGACCGCAAGCGCCTCCTCGGCGCCTACCATCCCGATACGCGAGTGTGGCGGCGCCGGAGCGGTGGCGTGGTGAGGCGAAGTGAACACCGACCGCGGCGCCCCTGAAGCTGGAACGCGGGACAGTCTGCTGGAGCTGCGCGGTGACAGCGAGGAGCGTCATCGACGGGCGGTAGCCACTGGAGGGTGAGGGAGACCGCGGTGGGCAGAGCGGAACGGTTCGAGGGTGCGGAGTACCGCACCAGCAGCCACTCGCAGCCGCACGGCTCGTGCTGCGCCGAGGTAGCGCTGAGCGAGGCGGTCGGGGTACGGGACTCCAGAGTCACCGGCGGAACGACGGTCGCGTTCGAGCGGACGGGCTGGGCCCGTCTCATCGACGGACTGACAGGCCTGCCGACAGGCCGCCACGAGTGACGGCCTTGAGGAAGACGTGGGAGCGATGCGGACGTGGTCGCGTTGCGGTGGGGGTGGCGGTCTGTGGTTGGTAGAACCGTGTCTGAAGCGTCACGAATGTGATGAGTGGGTCTGTGCACAGGGAGGACAGCGCGTGGAGTTTCGTCAGCCGAGCAAGCTCAGGAACGTCTGTTACGAGATCCGGGGGCCGGTGATCGAGCAGGCGAACATGCTGGAGGAGGCCGGGCACAGTGTGATGCGGCTGAATACCGGCAATCCGGCGCAGTTCGGGTTCGAGGCGCCGGAGGAGATTCTGCAGGACATCATCCGCAGTCTTCCGCTGGCGCACGGCTACACCGAGGCGCGCGGGATTCTGCCCGCCCGGCGGGCCGTGGCGCAGCACTACCAGGAGCGGGGGCTGGTGGATGTCGGGGTGGATGACGTGTTCCTGGGGAACGGGGCGTCGGAGCTGATCACCATGGCGGTGCAGGCTCTGGTCGATGACGGTGACGAGGTTCTGATCCCGGCGCCGGACTTTCCGTTGTGGACGGCGGTGACGACGATGGCCGGCGGTACGGCGGTGCACTACGTGTGCGACGAGGGTGCGGAGTGGTTGCCCGATCTCGATGACATGGCCGCGAAGATCACCGACCGGACCAAGGCCGTGGTGGTCATCAACCCGAACAACCCCACCGGGGCCGTCTACCCGCGGGAGGTGCTGGAGGGGATCTTGGACCTGGCGCGGCGGCACAGTCTGATGGTCTTCGCCGATGAGATCTACGACAAGATCCTCTACGACGATGCCGTGCACCACTCCTGCGCGGCGTTGGCGCCGGACCTGGTCTGCCTGACGTTCAACGGCCTGTCGAAGTCCTACCGCGTGGCGGGCTTTCGCGCCGGGTGGTTGGTCGTTTCCGGTCCGCGGCAGCACGCCACCGACTACCTCGAAGGACTCACCACACTCGCCTCGATGCGGCTGTGTCCGAACACCGCCGGTCAGCACGCCATCCAGGCCGCGCTCGGGGGCCGGCAGACGATTCAGGACCTGGTCCTGCCCGGTGGCCGGCTGCACGAACAGCGCGACCTCGCCTGGGAGAAGCTCAACGAGATCCCCGGCGTCAGCTGCGTCAAGCCCAAGGGCGCGCTCTACGCCTTCGCTCACTTGGACCCCAAGGTCCACCGCATCCACGACGACGAGAAGTTCGTCCTGGACCTCCTGCGAGCCGAGAAGATCCAGGTCGTCCAAGGCACCGGTTTCAACTGGCCGCGCCCGGACCACTTCCGCATCCTCACCCTCCCCCACGTCCGCGATCTCGACCACGCCATCACCCGCATCGGGGCCTTCCTCGCCGACTACCACCAGGGCTGAGCCCCGCCCCGCACGGCAGCGACCGAGCAGCAGCGGGCCGTCCTGGAGGAGCTGAGGTGCGACCGGAGTGGGCATCATCGAAGGGACGGGGGCGGGCCGAGAGTGAGGAGACCGTGATGGGCAGAGCGGAGCGGTTCGAGGGTGCGGAGTTCCGCACCAGCAGCTACTCGCAGCCGCACGACTCGTACTGCGCTGAGGTGGCGCTGAGCGAGGCGGCGGTCGGGGTGCGGGACTCCAAAGACCCCGGCGGGCCGGTGGTCGCGTTCGGTCGGGAGAGCTGGGCCCGGTTCATCGACGGCGTTGCGGGCCGCTGACGAACGCCGTGAGGGGCCGTTCGGGGTTACGTTCGACCGGCGCCCCGGGCGGTCCCTCACCGCAGCGATTCACGAGCGGCGCCCACGGCAGAGCTCTCAAGGCTGAGGCAGCGCCAGACTCTGCGCGGTAATGCACTGTGAGGGCAGTTTCACGCACCATCTCTCACCTCGTGTCAGCGGGCCGCCTCCCGCGAACAGTCACCGACCAGCCATGAGCGCAACAACCGAGCCGGCCGGGCTGACTCTCACCACACGGACCCCGGACCGAGAGATCGCACGTGGCCTGTGGAAGTCGACCGCGCCGACGTGGTAGCGACGCGCCTCGTTGGCGACCGCCCGTGCCTTGGCGGCAGGACCGAACCCGAGGGGTTCGGTCCTGACTGCGACCGGCTTCATGCGACGTCCGTCCTCAGGGGCGACCACCCCACGCCGGACGACTCACGGTTGATGAAGTCGATCTTCCCTCGGTCGTTGGGGGCGAAGGAGAACAGGGAGAAGGCCGCGTGCCCGAGATCCAGGGCCCGGTCGACCTGCACGGGCGCCCCGAGCAGTCGGGAGATCGTCCAGGCGTGTGGCCCGCGGTGGCCCACGACGGGCACCCGCTGCCCGGCGCCGCGCGCCACCACGTCGTCGAGGAAGCCGCCCACGCGCGCCACCGCGGCGTCGAGCGTTCCCTCACCGGCAGGCGACCGAAGGTCGCTGTCGCCGGGGACTTCGTCTCCTCCTCCCCCGGTCACACGGTGCACCTCGGCGATGGGGAATCCGACCGGCGAGGGGCAACAGCGTTCCCGCAGAGCGGGGGCCGCCTCGATCGTGGCGTCACAGGAGGCGCAGGCGATCTGTGCTGTCTGGAGCGCGTGTGCCGTGTCCGAGGCGTACACGGCGGTCGGTGCGAACCTCTCGACGGCGGGCCGCGCCGCGAGGGCCTGCGCCCGGCCCCGCGCCGACAGCGGTACTCTCCTGGGGTCCGGGTACTGCCCGTACGGGTAGTCGGGCTCGCCGTGGCGCAGGAACAGCACCCGCACGCCCTGGTCCGGCTCCCCGGTCCCGCCCTCGGTGTCACGGGACTCCACGATGTCCCGGATGTCGGCCGCGACCTCCTCGGGAGGCATGTCCCGCACCGACAGCATGGTGCCGCACGGCTCGAACCGACCATGGAGTTCGCGGATGCGATCCGTCGGGACCTGAGCGGATTCGGTTCTGCTCGCATTCCTGTCGAGCAGGTCCCCAAGGCCCACGTCCAGCGTGAAGACGTCCGGACGAACTCCGGACCTCGCCATCTCCAGGCACATCGAGTCCACGAAATCCGGATCGAAAGAGACACCATCGATCACCGCCGTAAAGCCACCGCGCGCATAGGAGAGAGCAAGGTCGACACACGCACGTTCCGATGTCTCCAGCGCCATGCGGGAGACATCGCGCGGCTTGGCGAGATAGCGCAACGCATCATTACTCACACGCACCGAGGGAGTCAGTGCCTCTCGACGCAGCGCGCCCGTGGTCGTCTTCCCCGGAACCAGGAAGCCCTCTCAGGAGAACGACCCGCCTGGCCATCTGCGTCACCGTGTCCTACCCCTTCCTCGTGAGCCAGCATGCCCCTCAGCTGCCTCCACCGACAGCTTGAGCGGGTTTGACGCGAGGATTGTCCTTGCCGAGACGTGTGCGGCCGATAGCGAGGCGCGAAAGCAGGGGGCGAAGGCCTGGTGCTGGGCTGCACCCGCGTATCGCACCGAAGCACCCGCGCTGCGAGTCCGCCGATGCCGACGCACGTCACAGGAGGTCTGTCACGGCGCCGAGGAGCAGCGTCGTCGTGTCGGGGCTGTACCCGTCAGGGTGGTGAGGGCGGGAGGAGGGCGAGGACGAGGCGCACCGCGTCGTCGAGGGCCGAAGCGCCGCCCTCGCCGGTGGCCGGGTCGAGCGCGCGCCAGTCCCTGGCCTGGGACAGCCAGCCGGCCCCGGTGGCGTCCAGCATGACATCGGGGGCGACCCGCCGTTGCCGGCGCAGAAGGGCGGCGAGGGCCGCCCGTGCCTTGTCCGTCCAGTCACCGGCGCGCAGCGCGACCTCGGCCAGGATCAGGGCGGACATGCCCCAGTCGATGCCGGGCGGCCCCTCCAGGGTGTTGTGCCAGTCGATGACCACCGGGCCGTCGTCGGTGAGCATGACGTTGTCGGGATGCAGGTCGAGGTGGAGGACGCGGTCGCCGGGACTGTCGGGGGACCGCGGCGGGACGCGGTGGAGGCGGCTCAGGAGGTCGGCGAGGGTGGCGCCGGCTTCGGCCGGGGTGATCTCGCCCTGGCGGAGTGCCTGACGCATGGACAGCCCGTGGAGGCGTTGCAGCACGAGGTCGGTGCGCCGCAGCCGCTCCCGGTTCTCCGGGGAGAGCTGCCGGACTCGGGGCACCGGGTAGCCGTGCTGTGCCAGGTGAGCCATGACGGAGGCCTCGCGGGTGGCGTCGTGATCCGCGCGGTAGCGGCGCAGCACCCAGTCGTGGTCGAGGGCGAAAACGTCCGCGCTGCGGCCGGAGCCGATCAGCTCCCCCCTGTCCATGACGGCGCCTGCCTCTCAGAGTCTTTCGGGGGCCCCTGGCACGGCCCGCGCCGTGGCGTCGCAGGCGGTCGGCGGCAGGGATCGGTGTCGCCTCCGTACCGGTCGTGTCCGGGCACGGTCCGACGGCGCGGCAGGGGCCGTGGCCGGGCCCGTGGGCTCGACACGGGGTCCGGGTCGCCCGCTCGCCGACCGGCACTCCGGGGAGGGGAGGGCGAGGTCGGCGGGTGGCGGTCCCGCGCGCCGGGCTGCCCCGGAGCGGCGCGCGGGGCCGGTGCGGTGCTGTGCTCGGGTCAGCCGAAGTTGACCTTGAGGTACTGGTCGAAGAGGCGCTGGGAGGGCGCCGAGTCGTCGGCCTTGGTCACGACCGCGCAGCGCACGGTCTGCCCGCAGACCACGCCGGGCGCGATCTCCGGTGTCAGGGCGAGCGCGGCGTCGAAGTCCCCACGGGAGGTGTTGTACGTCGCCCCGGGCGCTTCCAGGCACGGCGCGGGCTTCTGCGTGTAGGTGGAGGTGTCGCCGACGGTGACCCCGTCGGGGATCGCGCACATCGCGATGTCGATGCCCTGGCCCGGCTTGTAGCCGCTGCCCACGATGTTCACCGTGCCGCCGGTGGCCGACAGTTCCAGGCCCGAGCCCGCCGCGCGCAGCAGGTACCGCTGGCCGTCGACCGACACGCCGCGGACCGCCACGGCGTAGGGGGCGGCGGTCGCCGTCCCCGCCATCGTGAGAGCCAGCACGGCGGCCGAGGCCGCGGTGAACAGGGCGCGAAGGGCGGTTCTCCCGGCGGGCTTCGCCGATCTCCTCGTGACGGTCGGCGTCGTCTGCTTCGTGCACGTCGTCTGCGTCGTCTGGTACGCGGGAGGCGTCATGCTCCTATGACAGGGCGCGTCTCGCGGCCCGGCAATGGTGGGCGTCAACTGTCCGGTCATCGTCGCGGGCGGGGAGGGGTGCGTGCTCCGCGGTGGGGCCGCGCGGCGCGGCCCTGTCGGTCTCAGCGGGGTACCGCCGTCCGTACGACCGCGCCGCGCAGGACGACCGCGGCAGGGCGGTCGAGGACGCTCAGGTCCGTGCGCGGGTCGGTGTCGTACACCACCGCGTCGGCCGGGGCGCCGGGGACCAGGCCGGGCAGGCCGAGCCAGGACCGTGCCGCCCAGGACGCGGCGGCGAGCGCGTCGTGGGGGCGCACGCCCGCCCGGACCAGTGAGTGGATCTCGTCGGCGATCCGGCCGTGGGGCCGGGAGTCCGTTCCGGCCAGGAGGGTGACGCCGGCCTCCACGGCCCGGACCACCAGTTCGGGGTGCGCGTCCGCGCCCTGCAGGTACCAGTCGCGCGGGGCGCCGTGCGGTGCGTGGGCGCGGATGTCCTCCGCGGGGGCCTGGACCATGGTGAGGGTCGGGGTGAGGGCGGTGCCCTGCGCCGCCATCCGCGCCAGGAGACGGGGGTCCAGGCCCATGCCGTGTTCCAGCGAGTCCACGCCGGCTTCGACGGCGGCCGCGCAACCGGACTCGTGCATGGAGTGGACGGCGATTCGGCCACCGGCTGCGTGCACCGCCTCGACCATCGCCGTGAGGACGTCGACGGGGATCGCGTTGCCCTCGTGGACCCAGTCGGCGACGACCTTGACCCAGCCGGAGCGCCGCGCCTGCTCGGCCGCGGCCTCGGCCATCTGCGCGTGGTCCAGCCGCCGCGCCCAGCCGTCGAAGTACTGGCCGTGCTGGGTGATCCAGCGGCCGGCCCACCACCCCCTGGGGAGAGCGGGGTCGGTGCCGAACCAGCTCGGTGGGTCCTCCGGCAGGCCCGGCACCCGGACGGCGGTGACCCCGGCGTCGAGATGGCGGTTCAGGTCTGCGCGGAGCAGGTCGGTGTCGAACGGCGCGCCGTTCCCCTCGGCGATGCCGGGGTGGGTGTGGGCGTCGACCAGCCCCGGCAGCAACCAGCCCTCGATCACCGTTTCCGCGCCGGGCGCGGGGCCGGTGGCCCAGCGGTCCCCGTCGGAGCGGAGGTCGACGGGCTCGCCGTCGGGCAGGGCCCGGCCGCGGATCCGCACTACGGTCATGGCGTCGCTCCTGAGGTCGCGGGCGTTGTCTGGGTCGGTGGCCGCCGGCGGTCCGACCGGTCGGCGGGGCGCGGGGCGGGGCGCCCGGGGGTGGTCACCGTGGTTGCCGCTCGCGGGGCGGCGGAGCGCTGTCGAGGCCGGGCCGGGGAGGGGCGGGCGTTCCCGGTGGGGTGCGGGGCACGGGCGGCGCGGCAGGGGCCGCGGGGGCCATCGGGTGGAGGTGGGTGGTGCCCGGTTGCACGGCGCTCACGAGCGCGATGCCCTCGTCCAGGGCCGGGTCCGGGACGCCGGAGCTGTCGCCGGGGGCGGCGCGCCCGGGCAGGATCACGGCCGTCAGAGCGGGGTCGGACTCCGGGCCGGGCCCGGTGAGGGCACCGCGCACGGCGTCGGCGGCCGCGCAGGCCCGCTCGGCCGCGGGGGTGGTGCCGTCGACGGGGAAGACCGCCGCTCGCAGCGAGCCGAACTCGACGCAGAGGCGGCCTCCGTGGCGTTCCGTCATCGCGCGGGCCGCCGCGCCGTAGCGCGACTCGGCGTCGGCTGCCGCGGGGAGGAGGCCGGGCAGGGCGGTGCTCTCGGTGGTCAGGACGAGGACGGTGCCGTCGCCTGGCGCCAGGTGGCGTTCGGCATCGGTGCGCAGCTCCACCGCGCGGAGCCGCTCGGGCCAGCGGTCCGACGGGTCCCGTCGGCTGCCGGTGCCGCCGGCGGGGCGGGTGGCCGTCGTGGGCCAGAGGGCGAGGGCTTCTCGCAGGAGGGCCAGCCCCGGCGCGCAGCTGCCCGAGCGCAGCCGGGCCAGCCCTTCCCGGGCCAGTCGTTCGAAGCGCAGGGCGTCCACCTGGTCGGGGTCGACCCTCAGGACGTACCCCGACCCGTGGGTGAGCAGGATGACGGCCGGCGCGCCGGTACCGGTGCCGGGCTCCGCTCCGGCCGCACGCCCCGGTCCGCCCGACGGCGCCGGAGCCGTGTCGTACCACTCCTGCGCGGTCAGCGCGGCGCGGAGTTCGGAGACGACGTTCTGGACCATCTTGCGGGCTGTCCTGGGCAGCGTCTCCTGCCACAGGGCGCGCAGCAGGTCGTCCACCGGGACCACCGTGTTGGCCCGCAGCGCCAGGTAGCGCAGGACGGCGCGGTGTTTCGGCCCGCCGAGCGGCAACGGGGGCCCGCTCAGCGAGACCTCGACCGGGCCGAGCACCCGAACCAGCATCCGGTACCTCCCACTGTCCGCCGTCTCGGTCCTCCGCATCAGACACCGCCGGCGGTGCGGACGGCCGCTGTGGGCGGCGGGTCCTAGGGGAATCCCCAGCGGGGCGGCTCGTGGATTACTCCCTGATGAGCAGCGGATGGCGGCACGCCCTGGCTGTGGCGGGCCGCTGACGGCAGCCTGCGGGCAGGCCACGTGTCTGGTGAAGGGATCAGGGATGCGGGTGCTGGCTGCTGGTACCGGGAGGCTTCGCCGTGGCGCCGCCTGAGGGCAAACCGCCGGGAGGTTCCACCGTGACGGCGGACGACGGAGCCGTGACCGCGCGCGGCCTGGTCAAGGTGTACCCCAAGCGGGACCGTCCGGCGGTGGACGGGGTGTCGTTCGCGGTGCCCCGCGGGGAGGTCTTCGGGCTCCTGGGCCCCAACGGGGCGGGCAAGACCACCACGATCGGGGTGCTCACCACCCGGGTCGTCCCGACCCGGGGCGAGGCACGGGTCGGCGGGGTGGACCTGATGCGCGACGGTGCTCAGGCGCGCCGGGTGCTGGGCGTGGTCAGCCAGCACAACAACCTGGACCGCGGCCTGAGCGTCCACCAGAACCTGGTCATGCACGGCCTGTACCACGGGCTGCCGCGCCGGGAGCGCCGGCGCCGGGCGGACGCGCTGCTGGAGGAGATGGGACTCGCCGATCGGGCGGGGGACCGCGTCGACCATCTGTCGGGCGGCCAGCAGCAGCGCGTCAAGATCGCCAGATCGCTGCTGCACGAACCGTCGGTGCTCTTCGTCGACGAGCCGTCCACCGGCCTGGACCCCCAGTCTCGGCTGTTCGTCTACGACAAGCTGACCGAGTTGCACGAGCGGGGAGTGACGGTGGTCATCACCACGCACGACATGGAGGAGGCCGCACGGCTGTGCGACCGCGTGGGCATCATGGACCGCGGTCGGCTGATCGCCCTGGACACCCCGGCGGCGCTGACGGCCTCCCTGCCCGAGGGCACGCATCTGGACCTCGCGGTGGACGTCGGGACGGTGGGCGCTCGCCAGCTCGCGAAGGCGCTCGCCGAGTGCCCCGGGGTCGAGTCCGTCGAACAGGTCGAGCCGGCCTCCGGCGGGCGGACGGGCACCGGAACGGCGGGCGGCTCCGAGGAGGACGACGGTGCGCCGACACGGTTCCGGCTGCGGACCGAGGCGGACCCGACCCCCGTGCTGGCCGCGGTGCTGCAGGTGATCGGAGGGCTCGGCTGCGAGGTGCGCGACGTCGGGGTGCGACGGCCGAGCCTGGAGGACGTGTTCATCGGTCTGACCGGCAGGGGGATCCGATGAGCGGTCAGGTCACCGAACCGGAGCAGCGGGCCGGGGGCGGGCGGCGGTTGGTCCGGGCGTGGCACGGGTTCCGGGCCGCGCTGTGGCGGGACCTGTTCGTCATGGTGCGCGAGGTGCCGCGCGTGCTGGCGCAGACGGTCGTCCAGCCGTTCTTCATGCTGCTGGTCATGGGGCATGTGCTGATCCAGATCGGCTACGTCCGGGAGGACTACGCCGCGATCCTGCTGCCGGGCATCCTGGCGCTGACGACCTTCCTCGGCGCGTTGCAGAACACCGCGCTCGGCCTGGTCTTCGACTTCTCGGTGACGCGGGAACTGGAGGACCGGCTGCTGCTGCCGGCTCCCCTCTACACGGTGGCCCTGGCGAAGATGGCGTTCGGTGCGCTGCGGGGGGTGCTGTCCGGGGTGGTCATCGTGCCGATCGGTTTCCTCGTCCTGGACCTGTGGTGGACCCCGGGTCAGATGCTTGCGGCGCTGCCGCTGGTGGTGCTCGGGGCGTGCTGCGGTGCCGCGGCCGGCCTGTGGCTGGGGACCGCGGTGGAGTCCCGCAACATCGCGGTCTGGTTCGCCATCGCGGTGACGCCGCTGACCTTCACCGGAGCCATCCAGTTCCCGTGGCCGATGCTGTCGGACACCCTCTGGTTCCAGATGCTGTGCGCGCTCAACCCGCTGACCTATCTCAGCGAGTCGCTGCGCGCGGTCACGGTGCCGGCCGCCCCCCACATCCCGTTGCCGATCGGGCTGACGGTGCTGGTGTTCTCCGTGGTCGTCGCCGGGGCGCTGGGCATCCGGGGCTTCCGCGCCCGCGCTCTCGGCTGAGCCCGTCCGGCGGCGGAGGTGCGGCGTTCGCGGCGGGTGAGCGGCGCCGCGGCCCGCCGGGGCGGCCCCTGTCCCCCTTCCCTCACGCGTACAGCGGACGTTAAGGAGTTGGTCCTGATGAGCCCTGCGGCTCGACCGAGAAGTGCCCCGCCGGGGGCACGCCGTGTGGTGGTGACCGGCGGCGCGGGCTTCCTCGGCTCCCATCTGTGCCGGGCGCTGCTGGCGCTGGGCGACGACGTCGTCTGCGTCGACAACCTGAGCACCGGGCGGACGGAGAACGTCGCCGACCTCCTCCCCCGGCCGGGTTTCGCCTTCGTCGAGGCCGACGTCACCGAGCCGGTGGCGGTGTCCGGCGAGGTCGACCTCGTCCTCCATCTGGCGTGCGCGGCCTCTCCGGTGGACTACTTCCGGATGCCCGTGGCGACGTTGCGCAGCGGCGGCCACGGCACCTACCACCTGTTGTGTCTGGCCCGTGACAAGGGGGCGCGGTTCGTGCTCGCCTCCACCTCCGAGGTGTACGGCGACCCGCACGTGCATCCCCAGCGTGAGGACTACTGGGGGAACGTCAACCCGGTCGGGCCGCGATCGGTCTACGACGAGTCGAAGCGCTTCTCGGAGGCGATGACCGTCGCCTTCCGCAAGGAGTTCGGGCTGGGCACCGGTATCGCGCGCATCTTCAACTCCTACGGCCCCGCAATGCGCGGCGACGACGGGCGGGTCGTCCCGACCTTCATCACCCGGGCGCTCGCCGGTCGGCCGCTGCCCGTCATGGGGGACGGCCACCAGACCCGGTCGCTGTGCTACGTGGACGACACCGTCGCCGGGCTCCTGGCGCTGGCCGCGAGCGAGGAGGCCGGCCCGGTCAACATCGGCAGTCCCGACGAGATCACCGTCCTCGACCTCGCCCGGCGTGTGGTGGAGCTGACGGGCGGGCTGTCGACCGTGGAGTTCGTCGAGAACCACCCGGACGACCCGCGTCGTCGCAAGCCCGACATCGCCCGGGCCGAGGCCGTCCTGGGGTGGCGCCCGAGGGTCCCGCTGGCCGAGGGGCTCGGCCGCACCGTCGAGTGGTTCGACCACGCCCCAGCGCCGACGGACGCGGCGGCGTCCGCCTCCGCGGCGTCGCCGCACTCCCCCGCCGTCCCCGCTTCCGGAGGTGCCCGCCGATGACCACCACTCCCAGCGTCGCTGTCGTGGGCGGCGGCTGGAGCGGCTGTACCGCCGCCCGGCTGCTGCTCGACCGCGGGTACCGGGTCCATCTGTACGAGCGGGACCAGCAGCTCGGCGGGCACTCGCGGTCCGAGGTGCTCGGCGGCGTGGTCTTCGAGCCGAACGGGCCCCACATCTTCCACACCTCCGACAGTGCGGTCGCCGAGTTCGTCGGCCGGTACGCGATCGGCAGGCCCTTCGAGCACCGGGTGCTCACCGAGATCTTCCTGGAGGACGAGGAGGAGCCGCGCTATCTGGCCTGGCCGCCCCAGGTCGACCAGTTGCGGGAGCTGCCGCTGTGGCCGCGGATCGAGAAGGAGCTGGAGAACCTTCCCGCCACGCCGTCGACGGCCAACTTCCAGGAGTACTCGGAGTCGGTGATGGGGCCGACGCTGTACGGCCTGTTCGTCCGCGAGTACACGGTGAAGCAGTGGGGCCGCGAACCGCACGAGTTGTCGGCGGACTTCGCACCGAAGCGGCTGGATCTGCGCAGCGACGGCAACACCCGTCTGTTCCGGGACCGTTGGGAGTTCTTCCCGGAGCGCGGTTTCCAGGAGGTCATCGAGCAGATCGCCCGCCCGGTGCCGGTGACGGTGGGGGCGACCCTCGGGCTGACCGACCTGGAGGAGCTGGCTCGGGAGCACCAGGCGGTCGTCGTCACCGCCGCGCTCGACGACTTCGCCGGGCGGCCCGGCTCCCTGGAGTGGCGGGGGATCCGGACGGTCTCCCGGTACGTCCCGGTCGACGACCCCGCTGCCACGCTCACCCCCGGCTACCAGGTGAACCGGCCCTCCCTGCGGCGGCCTTACACCCGCACCATCGAGACCAAGCACGCCACCGGGCAGCGGATCGGGGCGACGGTGGTCAGCGAGGAGTACCCCGGGGCGCCGCACCGGCACTACCCGGTCCCGACGGTGGACTCCCGCAACGAGCGGCTCAACGACTCCCTCAAGCGGGAGATCCGTGAGACGGCGCCCCTGCCGGTGTTCTTCTGCGGGCGGCTGGCCAACTACCTGTACATCAACCAGGACGAGGCCATCGCGCAGGCGATGGTGTGCGCCGAGGAGGTCGACGCGTTCCTGGCCTCGGCCGGTGGCCGGACGGAAGGGGCGTCATGAGGGTGCTCGTCACCGGCGGGGCCGGCTTCATCGGCTCGCACGTGGTCGACCGGCTGCTCGTCGAGGGGCACCGGGTCAGCGTGGTCGACGACCTGTCCACCGGAGCGCTGCACAACCTCGACCGCGCCCGTGCCCTCGGGTTCGCGGAGGCCGACCTGCATGCGCTGGACATCGCCTCCGAGGCGGCCGGCGAGGCCATCCGCTCGGCCCGGCCCGAGGTGGTCGTGCATCTGGCGGCGCAGCCTTCGGTGGCGGTGTCCATGCGCGATCCGCTGCTCGACGCGCACAGCAACGTCACGGGGCTGCTGCGGGTGCTGACGGCCGCCCGGGACGCCGGCAGCCGCAAGGTGGTCTTCGCCTCCAGTGGCGGCACCATCTACGGCGAGCCCGACCCGAGCACGCTGCCCCTGACGGAGAGCGCGCCGCTCGCGCCGCGCTCCTTCTACGGCCTGTCGAAGAAGTACGGCGCGGAGTGCGTGCGGCTGTTCGCCGAGGAGTACGGCCTGGACCAGGTGTCCCTCGCG
Organism: Streptomyces bohaiensis; assembly: GCF_012033785.1. Lineage (GTDB taxonomy): Bacteria > Actinomycetota > Actinomycetes > Streptomycetales > Streptomycetaceae > Streptomyces > Streptomyces bohaiensis. The sequence continues at coordinate 484 of NZ_JAAVJC010000050.1, read as the reverse complement.
CTCGGCAACGTCTACGGGCCCCGGCAGAACCCGCAGGGTGAGGCCGGGGTGATCGCCATCTTCGCGCAGCGCCTGCTCGCCGGGCGGGACTGCGTCGTCTTCGGTGACGGGCTCAACACCCGGGACTACGTGTACGTCGACGACGTCGCCGACGCCTTCGTCCGGGCCCTGGACCGGGGCAGCGGGCTGATCAACGTCGGCACCGGGGTGGAGACCTCGGTGCTGGACGTCCACGCCGCTCTCGCCCGGGAGGCCGGGACGGTGTCGGCGCCCGTCCACGAACCGGCCCTGGCCGGGGAGGTCCGGCGGATCTCGCTGGGGGTGGGACGCGCCGCCGACGCGTTGGGGTGGCGTCCGGCGACCCCGCTGGCGGACGGGGTGCCGGAGGTGGTCGCCTGGCTGCGGGAGGCCGGCCGCGGCTGAGCACGCGAGCGCGCCGTCCGGGCGCGGGGGGGGGGGGGGGGGGGGGGGGGGGGGGGGGGGG
>NZ_JAAVJC010000509.1 GCF_012033785.1 Streptomyces bohaiensis | reverse complement strand
TGAACACCAGCGACAGCCGCGTGGAGCTGAGCTTCGACCTCGCGCCGACCGGGGCGCGGGCCGGCAGCCGGGGGCGTGGCACGATGGGCCGGTGCTCGACATCGGCTACGCGCTCTCCCGTCGCTTCCCGGACCCGCCGCAGACGGAGTACCGCACCGCCGACGTGCGGTCCCTGCGCCACGACCTCTTCTGCGGGGACGTCTACCTCGCCGACACCGTGACCGACGAGGAACTCGCCACCTCCTGGGGCTGGGTTCCCGTACTGGACTTCGCGTGGGCGCTGTGCGACATCGCCGAGCGCCTGGACCGCGACCCGATGGGCAGCCGCGCCGCCCGCCCGCAGCGCGCCGAGCTGGACTTCACCGAGTCCACCGAACTCCTCCGGTTCGAGCGCCGGTTCGGCCACGTCGCCGTCCGTGCCGACTGGGACCGCGAGGAGGGCCCGACCCTCTCGGTCCCCCACGCCGAACTGCGCCGCGAGTCGCGGGACTTCCTTCACGACCTCGTCGCCGACCTCACCGACATGCACGACGACCTCGACCACAACCCGGCCGTCTGGGACCTGCTCGCCCGCTTCCCCCGCGTCTGAGACGCCTTCGCGAGCTCGGCCGCGGCCGGCTGCACGGCGGAGGGACGTCCTCGTGCCCGGGGTTGTCCACAGGCATCTCCGACGACGCAGCAGCGGACCGTGGCCGGCGTCGCGTCAGGGAAGGACCCGCAGCCCGGTGGCGGCCGCCAGCGCGGGGGCGAGTTCCAGCAGTTGCGCGGGGCTCACCACCGCGCCGGCGAGCTCGGCCACCCCCCGGGCGACCTCCAACCGCGCCGCGCCCCGCAGGTCCACGTCGCGCAGCGTGGTCCCGGCGAGGTCGGCGCCGCGCAGCTCGGAGCCGGGGAACGCGACCCGCTCCAACCGGCTGCCGGAGAAGTCCGGCTCGACCAGCACGCAGTCCTCGAAGACCACGTCCGTCAGCCGTGCCTGCCGCAGGTTGAGGTAGTCGATCCGGCCGCCGCGAACACGTACCCGGTCGAGCCGTGCGGCGCTCAGCTGCACCCCGCCCAGCCGGGCGTCGAGCACTTCGGTGTCGCGGAGCGTCGCCTCGGCCAGGTCGGTGCCGACCCCTCGGACGCCCGTCAGCAGCGAGTCGATCAGCCGGGCACGGCCCAGGTCCGTCTCGTCGAGCCGGCAGCCGCGCAGCACGCACCCGAGCAGCGTGGCGCCCCTGCCGGAGCCCCCCGCCAGGTCGGTGCCGTCGAACTCCACGCCGTCGCAGTCGGCGTCCGGCTCCAGGTCGTACCGGTCGCCGGGGCGCAGCACCGGTGTCTCGTAGACCGGCGGGCGCGGTGCGGGGAGGGCGGGCTCCCCACCGCCGGAGGAACGGGACGGTCGGGCGGGCCGGTGCGCGGCGGGCGGTGCCATACGGCCAGTCTGTCCCACGCCACCGACACTCCACCGGCGCCCCGCCACCGACACCCCGCCGGCGGCACGGCGGTCACCGTCGACGTGTGGCGGACGCGGCGCCGGCGTCGGCGCCGGCCGGTGCGGCACCCCCGGAGGGCGG
>NZ_JAAVJC010000508.1 GCF_012033785.1 Streptomyces bohaiensis | reverse complement strand
GTCCGCCGGGACGCGCCCGTCTCCGGGAAGGTGTCGCTGGTGTCCGGAGGCGGCTCGGGGCACGAGCCGCTGCACGCCGGCTTCGTGGGGCGCGGCATGCTGGACGCCGCCTGCCCCGGGGCGGGGCCGGGCCTAGGGGGCCACCGCGGCGGGGGAGAGCGGAGAGCCGGTGAGCGGGGGAGGGACCGATGGGCCAGGTGCGGCACACGACGAGCGGTGAGGTTCCCGGACTGCGGCTCGACGAGCTCCTGGCGGAGCCGGAGTCGCGCATCGAGGCGGTGCGCGGCACCCGGGACCGGGTGCACGACCTGCTGGAGGCCGTCCTCTCGGCCGGGCGGGAGCTGGATCTGCCGCAGCTGCTGCGCCGCATCCGGGCGACGGTCCCCGCCAGCCAGGCGCACCAGCCGCCGCCGCGCGCGCCACGGTGACGATCACCGCCGTCGAACTGCCGTACCCGCGCGCCTCGTACGGGTGAAACCGCCGGTGGGCCGGGGGTGCCGTCCCGGCGGTGCACGCCCGGCCGCCACCGGTGTCGGTGCACTGCGTGCCCGCTCGGGCGCTCCCCGTGTCGGTGCCGCCCGCCATACTGGAACCGGCGTGGCGGAACGCCACCAGGGCAGCGACACGGGGGCGAGAGAGACCAGATGGCGGAGAGCACCCTGATCCGGGACCGGTACGAACTCCTGGAGCAGATCGGCCGCGGCGGCATGGGAGAGGTGTGGCGCGCGCGGGACCTGGCGCTGGACCGCCGGGTCGCGGTCAAGTGCCTCAAGCCGTTGGGAAACCACCACGAGGAACCCGTGCTCAAGGGGCTGCGGGAACGCTTCCGCCGGGAGGCGCGCGTCGCCGCGGGGCTCCAGCACCGCGGCATCACCGTCGTCCACGACTTCGGCGAGGACGACGGCGTGCTCTTCCTGGTGATGGAACTGCTGGAGGGGCGCAACCTCAGCGAGGTGCTCGCCGCCCGCGACCGGGAACCGCTGCCCGAGCCGGACATCGCCGACATCGCCGCCCAGGTCGCCGCCGCGCTGGACCACACCCACCGTCAGGGCATCATCCACCGCGACCTCAAGCCCGCCAACGTGATGCTGCTGGACGACGGCTCCGTCAAGATCTGCGATTTCGGCATCGCCCGCCTGGCCCGCGACATCGGCCTGGCGACCAAGCTCACCACCACCGGCATGGCCATGGGGACCCCGCACTACATGTCCCCGGAGCAGATCTCGGGCACCCCGGCCGACCGCCGCAGCGACCTCTACTCGCTCGGCTGCGTCCTCTACGAACTGGCGAGCGGGGCACCGCCCTTCGACCTCGGCGACCCGTGGGCCATCCTGGTGGGCCACCGCGACACCCCGCCGGAGCCGCTGCGCGACCGCCGCCCCGAGCTGTCGGCGGCCCTGGAGGAACTCGTCCTGGGGCTCCTGGCCAAGGACCCGGAGGAGCGGCCGACGGACGTGGCGCAGCGGACCCGGCGGCTCGCCCTCGCCGCGGCCCGCCACACCGGGGCCAGGCCGCTGCCCGGCCGTCTCGGCGCGGCCGCCGGCACCGGCGCCCACGGCAAGCC
>NZ_JAAVJC010000507.1 GCF_012033785.1 Streptomyces bohaiensis | reverse complement strand
CGGCCGTTCCGGCCGCGGCGTCCGCCGGGCGGGCGCCGTCCGAAGCCGCGCCGCGCGCGTCCCTCGCCGCGTACCACCCCGTTGACGATGACGGCGAGCAGCGCGCCACCGACAACCACGACAGCCAGTGTCCAGAGCACGTCCATGGTGCGGCCCCCTCGACCCACGGTGGTGCGTCCCGGCTGCGCGGTCCGCGGCGGCCGCCCCCGCGGCCGTCCCCCCGACCAGTCTGCCCCCCCGGTTCGATCCGACGGGGGCGCGCGCGTCGAACCGTCCGAAACCCGGTGGCTGCGACCGCCGGCGGCGTGCTGCCGCCACCGGGGCGAGGGCGTCTCCATCGCTGGTTGCAGTGCGCGCTCCTCCACGAGCGGGAGGCGGCGAGGGCGCGGCGGGCCGTAGCCTCCTTGCCATCATGAAGCGAACCGAAGACCGATCGCGTCCGGTCCTGCCGGCGGCCACCCGGGCCACGGGCGCGCGGACCCGGGCGGGAGTGCCCACCGCGGCCGCCGGGACGTCGGACCGACGCGGGGTCTCCTCGTGAGCCGTGTGCGGCAGGGGTGCGGGAGGCGGCGCTGCGGCCGGCCGTCGGCGGGCGGGTGGGAGATCGGCGCGCCCCGGCGCGGCCCGGAGCCGACGGCGAGCCGGCCGGCGCCCCGCGGTACGTTCTCCCCTGTTCCGGCGGGCGTGGCATGCGGGGGCGGCACCCCCGCCCAGGAGGGAGGTCCCCGGTGACGGTGACCGTACTGGTCGTGGACGACCAGAGTGTGGTGCGGGCGGGGTTCGCGGCGGTCATCGACGCCGCGGAGGACCTGACCGTGGTGGGCGAGGCCGGGGACGGCGCCGCGGCGATCCGGTTGGCGGAGGAGCTGCGGCCCGATGTGGTGGTGATGGACGTGCGGATGCCGGAGCTCGACGGTATCGCCGCCACCCGCATCCTGACGGCGCGCCCGGAGCCGCCGCGTGTGCTGGTGCTCACCACCTTCGATCTGGACGCCTACGTCTTCGACGCGCTGCGTGCCGGCGCCTCGGGTTTCCTGCTGAAGGACGTGCGGGCCGCCGAACTCCTCGACGGCGTCCGGGTGGTGGCGGCGGGCGAGAGCGTCCTGTCCCCCGCCGCCACCCGGCGGCTGATCGCCCACTACGCGGCGGGGCCGGACCACGGGCGCCCCTCGGCCGGCGCACTCGCGCGGCTGACGGAACGGGAACGAAACGTGCTGACGCTCCTCTCGGGCGGCCTGAACAACGCCGAGATCGCCGAGCAGCTGGGAATCACCGTGGGCACCGTGAAGTCCCATGTCAATGCGCTGTTGCGGAAGTTGGAGCTACGCGACCGGGTCCAGGCCACCATCCTCGCCTACGACCTCGGCTTGGCGCGCCCCCGTCCTCCCGGGGACGGGGCCTGAACCGCCCAGCCGCGCGACAGCCGTGACGGGTGACCCGCACACGGGGGCCGGCCGCGGGCCGCGCGGCGGTCGGCGGAGCTCAGGCCGACCCCTGACCGACCCCGATGCCGCCGCGCACCGGCCCGGTCGGCCGGGGAGGGCCGGGGGCCGCCCTCACAGCGGGGCACCGG
>NZ_JAAVJC010000506.1 GCF_012033785.1 Streptomyces bohaiensis | reverse complement strand
GTCCCGGGCTGAGCCACGGCGGGGGCGACAGGGGCCGCGCCCGGCAGGCGCCGCCGCTCCGCCGCCTGCGCGGCAGTCGGCGCGGCAGTCGGCGCGGCAGTCCGCGCGGACCCGGCGGACGCACCTGGCGCCGGCCGGGCCGGCAGGTGGTGGGACAGCCGGCGGACGGCACCGGCCGCGAGAGCGCGCGCGGTCACCGCGGAGGCGTTCGCCACCCGGGACAGCGCCGCTCGCGCCGCACGGGCCGGGTCGGGCCGGTCGACGACCTTGACCCACGTGTACTGGCTGCTGTTCATCGCGTTCCTCCCGCAGGGCCCGCCACGGAGGTGGCGGTGGACCGGTAGATCTCCGTCAGGCGTTCGGCCGCTCGGCCGATGTCGTAGTGGCGCACGGCGCGCGGCTGGGGCAGCCGGACGGGGCCGGCCCGGGCGAAGGCCCGCAGGGCGGTGACGAGTTCGGACACCTCGCCGTCGAACCGGGTGGCGCCCGGGGCGTCGGCGGCCGGACGTTCCTCCAGCGCCGGGCAGGCGGCGTGGACCACGGGAAGCCCCGCCGCCAGCCCCTCCAGCACGGCCAGGCCGAAGGTCTCCTCCCGGGACGGCGAGACCAGCACGTCGCACGCCGCGAGCAGCGCGGGCACCTCGTCGGCGCAGCGGTCGCCCAGCAGCCTGACGCGGTCGGCGACCCCCAGCGCCGCGGCGAGCCGGAGCAACCGCGCCCGCTCCGGGCCGTCGCCGATCAGTACGAGCACGGCGCCGGGGAGCGCGGCGACGCCGCGCACCAGGACGTCGAACCGCTTGCCGCCGACGAGGCGCCCGAGGCCCCCGACGACGAACGCCTCCGGTGCGACACCGAGGCGCGCGCGGACACCCCGGCGCGCCGACGGGCAGTACCGGTAGCGCTCGGCCTCGATGCCGTTGGGGACCACGTGCAGCCGCTCCGCCGGCACGCCCCAGTCGCGCAGCCGTCGCGCGACGGCGGCCGAGACGGCGACCGTCGCCCGGCCGAGGCGTTCCGTGGCCAGGTAGAGCCCGCGGGTCGGTACGGTCAGCGGTCGGCCCTCGATCTGCGCCGCGCCCAGCGAGTGCTCGGTGGCGACGACGGCGCGGACACCCGCGGCGCGGGCGGCGATCCGGCCGTACACCCCGGCCCGGTAGAGATGGGTGTGGACGACGTCGTACCGCCCGTGCCGCACGGCGCGGGTCAGCCGGGGCAGCGCCGACAGGTCGCGGTTGCCCGCCATGCCGAGGTGCCCGACGCGCACACCGTCCTCCCGCAGCCGGTCCGCGACCGGGCCCGGATTGGTGAGGGTGATGACGTCGCAGTCGACGCCACGCGCGGGAAGTCGGCGGACGACCGCGGCGAGTTGCTGCTCGGCCCCACCGCTGCCGAGGCCGGTGATGACGTGGAGGACACGCATCAGAGATCACCCCGCTGCCGGACGGGGTGCCCCCGGTCGGCGGCGTCGGCCGGCGGACCGTCGTGGCCCGGTAGCGCCGTGCCGCCGTCCGCGGGGGCGGCGGCCGCCCGGGCGACGACGGCACCGGCCGCCCGCACGGTCGCACCGTCCGGACG
>NZ_JAAVJC010000505.1 GCF_012033785.1 Streptomyces bohaiensis | reverse complement strand
GTCGTCGCCCTTCCCGCCGGCGTCGCACCGCCCCACGGCCTGCCGCTGCATCTGTGGGTGCTGACCCGGCCGGACGCCGAGGCCGCCCCCGCGCCGCTGGTCCTGCTCGTCGACACCGTCGCCGAGTACGCCGCCGACGACCGCGGCGGGCTCGACTGGCCCGGGCTGCGCGGCGCCGTCGCCGACGCCTGGCGGGCGTTCGCCGAGCCGAGCGGGTTCACCGAGATCCCCGGGCTGCGCCGGGCCGTCCCCGCCATCGACCTGCTGGACGAGGAGACCGACCTCACCCCCGCCCGCCATCTGCGGCCCGCCGTGCCCGGCGGCCAGGCGCTGACCCGCCTCGAACGCGAGCTGCGGGACACCCTCGGCCGGTCGACCAGCCTGCTGCCGCCGCTGGGCCGGGACCCGGCGCCGCCGCCCGCCACCGCCCCGCGCACCCCCCAGCAGGGCAACCCCGGCGCCGCGCACTGGGCCACCGTCACCGTCGGGGAGCTGGCGCGGGCCGGTGCCGTCGAGCTGCACACCGCGCACGGCACCGGCGCCGAACTGCCCGCCGCCCTCCCCGGGGACGTCTTCGTCCCGCTGCTCTCGCCGGGGGTCGCCGGGCCGCCGCGGGTCGTCACCACCGCCGGCTGCCGCCCCCGCGTCGAGGGCCGGGCGGCGCTGCTGCGGCCCGACCCGCTCGCCCTCGACCCGTGGTTCCTCGCCGGGTTCCTGCGCGGCAGCGGCAACACCCGCCAGGCCAGCAGCTACGCCTCCCGCGCCACCCGCGTCGACATCCGGCGGCTGAAGGTCCCCCGGATTCCCTTGGAGGAGCAGCGCCGCTACGGCGAGCGGTTCCGTGACCTCGCGGCCTTCGAGGTCGCGCTGGAGCACGCCGCGACGCTGGGCAGGCAGTTCGTGCAGGGCACCGTGGACGGCCTGGCGGACGGCACCCTTCCGCCGGTGTGAACCGATATCCTGAGCGCTCGTACAGGTCTTGCGGCGATGTTGTGCGCGTCCGAGGGGGGAAGCCATGAGGCGTTCGCGAGCCCTGGCCGTGATGGTCCGGGTGCTCTTCGCGACGGTCCCGGTGTGGTCGCTGGGGCTGCTCGGCTGGGTACCGGCGCTGCGGATCGCGATCGTCCGCCGACGGCCGGTCGATCGAGCGTTCGCTGCCGCGGCCGTCGTGCTCACCATCGCCTACGTCGCCGTGATCGGCTCCACGCCGGAGGAGACCGGCGACTGGTCGGTCGCGCAGAACGCCGCCTTCGGCCTGCTTCTGCTGGCCCTGGTGCCCGGCGCCGTGGTCCATGCCTGCGTCGCGGACCTCCCGCTGCCGCCGTCCCGCGGCCACCACCCGCAGGCGGTGCCCGCGGGCTACGGCTACCCCGCGCCCGGCCACCACCCGTACCCGGGCCAGGCGTACGGCGCCCCGGGGCCGGCCCCCGCCGCACCGGGCGGCTGGGCGCCGCCCCACGGGTACGGCGGCTGGGGCACCGCTCCGACTCCGTCGTACGCCCCGCCGGCGGAGGCCCCCGCGTACCACCGCCCGGCCGAGCCGCACCCTTCCGGCACGCACGGCCCCACCCCGGGGGTGCCGCCCACCGCCGATC
>NZ_JAAVJC010000504.1 GCF_012033785.1 Streptomyces bohaiensis | reverse complement strand
CGCGAGATCATCGACACCGCGCTCCCCCAGGGGGGCACCGGCCTGCTCGGCCCCCGGGTCGGACCACCGATCGACGTCGCCGTCCGCCGGTTCGGCCCGTCCGTCGCCCGCGCCGCGCACCTCGCCTCCGAGGCCGCCGTCGCCGACGTGGTCGCCCTGTGCTCGGCCGTGGGCGCCGCGGCCGGGCTGCGGCCGGGCGGACAGATCGTCGCCACCCGCAGCGCGGCCGGTCTCGCCGCCCTCGCCCGCCAGGACGCGGCGTACCGGTCGCTCGGCCTGACCGTCCCGGTGCTGTCCTCCGCCGAGATCCGCCGCCGGGTGGGGGTGCCGTACCACGCCGGGCTGCTGTACCCGGGAGCCGCCACCCTCGACCCGGCGGCGCTCACCCGCGCCCTGGCGGCGGCCTGCGCCGCGAAGGGGGCCCGCCTCCTCGGCGACAGCCCGCTGCTGGGGCTGCGGCCGGGCGACGGCCGGACCCCCACCGAACTGCGGTTCGCCGCGGGGACGCTGCGCGCCCGGAAGGTCGTCCTGGCGGTGAACGCCGACGCCGGGCGGCTGGGGCTGCCGGTCGGCACCGTCCTGCCGCTGCGGGTGCACGCGCTGGCCACCGCCCCGCTGCCGCCGGAGCTGCGCGCCGCGCTGGGCGGGGAGAGCGGCACGGCGCTGATCGACAGCGCGGCACCGGCGCCGTACTTCCGGCTGACGCCCGAGGGACGGCTGGTGGTGGGCGGCGGCCGGGTGAGCCACGCGCCCCTTCCCGACGAGGAGGACGCGGCCTCCCGGGACGCGGCCCGGCGGCTGCTGGAGCAGCGGTTGCGCCGGCTGCACCCCGCGCTGGCCGAGGTGCCGGTCGCGTACCGCTGGTCGGGCCGGATCGGCATGACCGCCGACGGGTTGCCGGTCGTCGGCCGGGTGGGCGGCCACCCCGACATCTGGTACATCGGCGGCTGCTGCGGCCACGGGCTGGCGATGTCCGCGGCGCACGGCCGGTACGTCGCCTCCCACCTCACCGGACCCGCCCCCGCGGGCTCCCGCCTCCCGTGGCACCGCGACCGCGCGCCACGACTCCCGCTCGGCTCCGGCCCGGCCCGCGCCCTGCTGCGGGCGTACCTGCGCCGACTGGAGCGGGAGGCCCACCGCACACCGTGACCCCGCCACCCGACGCCGACGGAAGAGACCTCACCGCCATGTGGACCGACCGCCTCATCACCGCCCTGCTCGTCGTCGTGGGCGCGGTGAACCTGCTGCCCGGCTACGTCGCCCTCGCCCCGGCCCGGATGGACACGGCCTACGGGGTGAGCACCGACGGCCCGGACAGCGCCGACCTGACGATGCTGCTCCGCCACCGGGCGGTGCTGCTGGCGCTGGTCGGCGTGGGTCTGCTCGTCGCGGCCTTCCTGCCGGCGCTGCGGCCGGCCGCCATCACGGCGGCGGCGGTGAGCATGGGGTCGTTCCTGCTGTTCGCCTACACCACGGCGGATCTGGGGGCGGCGACCGTCCGGGTGGCACGCATCGACATCGCGGCGCTGGCGCTGCTCGCCGTCGCCGCCGCCCTGGTCGTCCGCCGCCGCCGGGCCTGACCGGCCGCGCCGCCACCGCACCCCGCCCGCACCCGCACCCGCACCCGCACCCGCACC
>NZ_JAAVJC010000503.1 GCF_012033785.1 Streptomyces bohaiensis | reverse complement strand
CGCGCGTCCCGGGCGGTGCGGCCGCGCCCGCGCCCGCGCTCCCGCCCCGTCCCCGGCCGGGGGCTCGGTTCCGCCTCGACGCAGTCGCGCCGGGTTCGGACGGGGCCCGATCTGCCGGAGGGATCGCCGCTCACGGGCGCGCGTGGTCGGCGGAGGGGGCCGTCGCGGACGCAGGGCGCCCCGTGTCCCGTGAACTCACTTGGCCCGCAACGCCGTTCGGGCGACGGCGACTCCTCCGCCGCATCCGGCGGGCCACCGGATGCCGCGCGCCGGGCAGGCCGCCCGCGGTCGGTACGGCGGCGTCCGCACCAGATCTGCGCGAACTCCGGACCTATCGGCCACCCACGGGGTGCATCATCATGCGAGGAGCGGGCCACAGGGCCAGGAGGCCCCACCGGACCATCCGGCGTTCCCACCGTGGCCGTACTGTCTGCCGGTGAGCTCCTCCGCCACCGAAAGCTGAAAGAGGAAACGTTCTGCGATGAATGACCTGTCGTTCGCCGTCCCGCTATGGGTGTGGGGCGCGGTCGCGCTCGGCATCTGCCTCATGCTCGCCGTCGACCTGTTCGCCCACCGCGACAACCACGTCATCGGCTTCCGGGAGGCCGCGATCTGGAGCGGCATCTGGATCGCCATCGGCCTCGCCTTCGGTCTGATACTGCTGGTCTGGCAAGGCGGCGAGGTAGCGTCCACCTACTACGCCGGATACCTGATCGAGAAGGCGCTCTCGGTCGACAACATCTTCGTCTTCGCGCTGGTCTTCTCGTTCTTCGGCGTACCGGACGCCTACCAGCACAAGGTCCTCATCTGGGGCGTCCTCGGCGCGCTGGTCGCGCGATTCGTGTTCATCTTCATCGGCGCGGAGCTGCTGGAGCTCTTCTTCTGGACCGCCTATGTCTTCGGCGCGTTCCTGATCTGGACCGGGTACAAGCTGATCGTCTCCCAGGACGAGGAGGTCCACCCGGACCGGAACCCCGTGGTCCGCGTCGTCCGGAAGATCATTCCGACCGACCCGCGGTTCCACGACGCCAAGTTCTTCACCCGCGTCAACGGCCGCCGGGTCGCGACGCTGCTCTTCGTGGTGCTGATCGCCGTGGAGGCCACCGACCTGGTCTTCGCCGTCGACTCGGTCGCCGCCGTCCTGGCGATCACCACCAACACCTTCCTGGTGTGGACCGCCAACGCCTTCGCCATCCTCGGCCTGCGCAGCCTCTACTTCTGTCTCGCCGGGCTGCTGCGCCGCTTCACGCACCTGCACTACGGCCTGGCGGTCGTCCTGGCCTTCGCGGGCGTCAAGCTGATCCTGTCGGAGACCCCGGTGGGCAAGCTGCCGATCCCGCTGACCCTCGGGGTGATCGTCGTGACGCTCGGCGTCTCGATCATCTGGTCGCTGGTCGCCACCCGCGGCCAGTCCGCCGAGGACCTCGCGGCCGAGGACGGCACCCCGGCCGCGACCCCGGCCGGGACGCCGACCGTGACCGGGGAGGGTGCGGCCGACGCACCCTCGGACCCGTCGGGGACGGGCGGCGCAGCCGACGGTGCCGCCGGGACCGGGACCGGGCGGTCCGGGGAGTCCCCCGGCGACCGCCCGTCCGACTCCGCCTGACCACGGCACCGGCGGCCGGTGCCCGGGGCAC
>NZ_JAAVJC010000502.1 GCF_012033785.1 Streptomyces bohaiensis | reverse complement strand
GACGACGGTTCGCTCTCGCCTGCCCGGGGGGCCCGGCACGCACGCACACGGCACGTTAGCGGGGGTTTCCCCCCGCGGCGGCCGGGCCGCGCATCCCTGGGGGTGGGTGACCACCGGTACCAACGAACTGCTGCCGCTGCTGGCCGAGGACGGCCCGCCGCTGCTGGTGGACTCCCTGACCCGCTGGCTGGCAGCGACGCACACCACCGGGCCGCGCGCGGTCGGCCGCCCGGGGGCGCGACCGGGGCCGGGGTTCGGCCTGCCCGCCGGGTACCCGGCCCGGTTGGCCGAGGCCGTCCGGCTCAGCCCCCGTCCCCTGGTCCTGGTCAGCGATCAGCCCCCGCCGGCCGCGCCGCTGCCGGGCGACCGGGACGGCCGGTTCGCCGCCGAACTGGCACGGCTGAACACGGCGGTGGCGCGCGAGTGCGAGGAGGTCCTGCTGATCGTCGCGGGCCTGCCGGTCCCGCTGCGCGGCTGAGTCGCCCGCCGCCGGGCCCGCCCGCCGCGCCCCGGGCGTACGGCGGGCGCACGGCCGGTAATCTCGTCCACATGAGCGAGGGCACCCTGAATCTCGACGAGTTCGGCGATCTGATCGAACGTCCGAACGCCGCCGTCCGGCGGGCCGCGGAGTCCCGGCGGGTCCGTACCGGCCCGGGCCCGACGGCGCTGGGGCGGCTGGACGACCTGGCGCTGTGGCTCGCCGCCGCGCAGGGGCAGGTGCCGGTCGCTCCGATCCGCAGCCCCCGCCTGGTGGTCTTCGCCGGGGACCACGGCGTCGCCGCGCGCGGGGTCTCCGGCCACGCCCCGGAACCCGTCGACCCCGCGGCGCCGACCGCCCCGGAACGGGGCGCGGCGGCGCTGGTCCGCGACCTGCTGGACGGCCGGGGCCCCGCGGCCGTCCTCGCCCGCGAGGCCGGGGTCCCGGTGCGGGTGGTCGACGTGTCGCTGGACTGCGACCCCGCCTCCCTCCCCGAGGAGGTGACGCGCCGCCGGGTGCGGCGCGGGTCGGCACCCCTGGACACCGCCGACGCGATCACTCTCGCCGAGGCGGAGGCGGCGTTCCGGCTCGGGGCGGCGGTCGCGGACGAGGAGGCGGACGCGGGCACCGACCTGCTGGTCCTCGGTGACCTGTCGGTGGGAGGCACCACCGCGGCCGGGGTGCTGATCGCCGCGCTCTGCGGCACCGACGCCTCCGTGGTGACGGGGCGCGGCGGCGCCGGCATCGACGACCTCACCTGGATGCGCAAGTGCGCCGCCGTCCGGGACGGGCTGCGCCGGGCCCGGCCCGCCCTCGGCGACCAGCTGCAGCTGCTCGCCACGGCGGGCGGCGCCGATCTGGCGGCCGCGACCGGGTTCCTGCTGCAGAGCGCGGTGCGGCGGACGCCGGTCGTCCTGGACGGAGTGGTCTCCGCGGCGTGCGCGCTCGTCGGGCAGCGGGTCGCGTTCCGCGCGGTGGACTGGTGGCTCCCCGGCCACGTCAGCGGCGAGCCCGGCCAGGCCAAGGCCCTGGACCGCATGGCGATGCGGCCGCTGCTGGAGCAGGGCGTGACGGTCGGCGCGGGCGCCGGCGCGCTGCTGGCGCTGCCGCTCGTCCGGTCCGCCGCGTACCGGGTCGTCCAGGAGGCCCTGGCCAACGCCGTGCGCC
>NZ_JAAVJC010000501.1 GCF_012033785.1 Streptomyces bohaiensis | reverse complement strand
GTGCCCGACCCGTCCCCCGGCGCCGGCGTCCCGGCCCGGGCGTCGCCGCTGCTCCGCGCAGGCCCGGCGGGGCGGGCCGGGGGCGGAACGTCACCCCGGGCGCGCGCCCCCGCGAACCGCCCGATAGTTTGGTCACGTGGTCAACATGAACAAGAAGCGCACCGTCCGCGCCGGCGCCGTCACCTTCGGCACGCTGATGATGCTGATGGCGACATCTCCGGCCGCCCACGCCCTGGTCCGCGACGACGGCGACGACCCGGGCACCGGCCTGAGCGTCTTCGAGACCCTCGCGTACTTCGTCTTCGCGCCGATCGCCCTGTTCGCGGTGATCGCCGCGCTGGTGATCGTGACGGACACGTCGCGCAAGCAGGGTTCCTGACCTTCGGTCCCTGACCCTGCCGCAGCGAGTGGCGCGGGCCCGGCCGACGACGGCCGTGCCCGCGCCACTCGCTGCCCGCGCACGCCCTGGCCGACGGCGGGCGGCCGCCCGACGACGACTGCGGCCCCCGCTCACCGCCGGGCTCAGCCCGTGGACAGCGGCGGCTCGGGGGTGGCGCACAGCAGCGTGTCGCCGCCGCCGACGATCCAGTACCAGTGCGCACGCCGGTCGTCCCGGTCCCGGGCGCAGTCCACGGGGCCCCCGGCGACGGCCGGGGCGGTCCGGACGTCGGTGATCACCAGCGTCGCCGTCCACGGTTCCGGCAGCCCGGTCTCCCCGCAGGTGTGCCCGGTCCGCAGGTCCGCGTCGCGGACCGCGTGGCCGTCGCCCTCGGCGACGAGCTCCGCGGCGAAGCACTCACCGGCGCGGAACTCCCGCCGCAGGCACAGCGCCACGGTGCCGCCGTCCGAGTCCCGGTGGACCCAGTCGGTCAGCCCGGGCCCCCGCGGGCACCGGTGCCCCTCGTGCCCCGCCGTCGGCGGTGTCTCCACCACGTCGTCCACCCGTAGGAAGGCCGCCGGATCGTCGCAGGCGAGGCGGTGCGGGTCCGGCGCCGGCCGACCGGCCCGGCCGCGTCGCAGGCAGTCGCCCGCCGCCAGTTCGCGGTAGTGCTCGGCCGTGGCGTCCGAGGCCGGGTGCGGTTCCCCGGCCGCCCCGGGAAAGCCCTCCACCGGTGCCGCCGGGAGGTCCACCGGCGGCTCGTCCGGTGACTGCACCGCCCCTGTGCCGGCCCCGGGCCGGCCGGTGGCGCTCCGCGTCAGCTCGGGCACGACCCACAGGGCGAAGACGGCGAGGACGACACCGAGGACCAGGAGCTGACCGCCGATCACCGGCCGGGCCGCGTGCGAGGGACCGGGGCGGCGACCGGTCGGCCGCCCGGGGCGGACGCGCCGGTTCACGGACCGCCTCCCGGATCGCGCTCGTCGGGCAGCGGAGGAGGGGCGCCCCCGGCGACGGCAGCGGGACGGCGGGTGCGGGGACGCGCGCTCACCGGAATCACCCGAACAGGCTACGGGCGTGGTCAGCGTCGCGCACCGGGGTGGTCCCCGGCGGACGGCCGCGACGCGTTCGACCGGCCGCCGCCCGCTGCCCGGCGGCCGCCCTCTCCGACCGCGACCCCGCCCCGGCCGCTCGGCTCCGCCCGACCCCATCGTCCGCCGCAGGTCACGACGGTCACGACGGCGGGGCCGGGCCCGCACGCAGTGCGGACC
>NZ_JAAVJC010000500.1 GCF_012033785.1 Streptomyces bohaiensis | reverse complement strand
GCCGGAGGCCGGCGCCGCCGACCCGGCCCCGGCCGCGCCGCGCCGCCTGCAGACCGAGTTCCCGTTCCAACTGCCCCGCGGCTACGTCGACGCGCACGGCACCGTGCACCAGGACGGCGTCATGCGGCTGGCGACGGCGCGGGACGAACTCGTCCCGCTGCGGGACGTCCGGGTCCAGGAGAACGCCGCCTACCTCTCGGTGGTCCTGCTGGGCCGGGTGATCATCCGGCTCGGTTCGCTGCCGTCGGTCCACGACGGCGTCGTGGAGAACCTGTTCGCCTCCGACCTGGCCTTCCTCCAGGACTTCTACCGGCAGATCAACGCCGAGGGGCACACCCGCGCCTCGGTCTCCTGCCCGCACTGCTCCGAGCCCTTCG
The DNA here is from genome assembly GCF_012033785.1 of Streptomyces bohaiensis. Classification (GTDB taxonomy): domain Bacteria; phylum Actinomycetota; class Actinomycetes; order Streptomycetales; family Streptomycetaceae; genus Streptomyces; species Streptomyces bohaiensis. The sequence goes on along the minus strand of NZ_JAAVJC010000500.1, from coordinate 1,285 downwards.
AGGTCGAACTCGGCGGGAGCCGCCTGGGGGAATCGTGACGTACGCGACCGACCGGCTGCACGAGGAGATCGCGTACGTGGCCTACCACTTCCACTGGGGGATGGACGACATCCTGGACATGGAGCACCACGACCGGCGTCGTTGGACCGAACAGATCGCGTCCCTGGTGACCCGGGGCGGGGCGGGGGGCTGATCCCGTGGGTTTCCTGGACCGATTCCGGCAGCCGCGCGCCGTGCCCGCGAAGGCGCCCGGCCCGGCGGACGAGGTCACCGGCGCCGTCCCCGTCACCGCGGTGGCCGAGGCCGCTGCCTCCGACGGCGGGCCGGGCCCCGGCCCGGCCCGCCCCGCCGCCTGGGTCGCCTCCGGTCCGATCCAGCGCGCGGTCCCGGAGGGGCGCGGTGTCGCCGACGCGGGGTTCAGCGGTCGGCTCGCCACGTTCCAGGACCCGTCGCTGACCGGTACCCGGTCGCACCGGGTGCTCGAACGCTCCTCGGCCCGGTTCGCGCTCGGGGGCGCGACCCCGTCGTCCCGTCCCGTCCCCGGACTGGAGCCGCCCTCCCGCACCCTGCCCGTGGTGCCGCCCGCCGCTGCGCCCGCGCCCGCGCCGGGGCCCGCCGGCCGGTCGGTCGCCGTGCCGGACCGCGCCGTCCCCGAGTTCCCCGCGCCCGTGCAGCGCGTCACCCCTGTCGGTGAGCGCCGTGCCCCGGCGCCGTTGTTGACCCGGACCCCCGCCGGTCCCGCGACGGTGCAGCGCCGCGTGCTGCCCGCGGTGCGTCGGGAGTCGCGCCCGGCCGGTGCCGGAACGGCTGCCTCGGGTTCGGGCTCGGGCTCCGCCGCGTCCGGTTCGGGCTCCGGCGGGCCTGGCTCCAGCGGTGGGAACGCCGCAGCAGCGGGGGAGCGGGCCTCCGGCGACCCCGAAACCGCCCGCCCCGCCGCCGAGCCGAGCGCCGCTGCCACGGCCACCCCGGTGGTCGCCCGGACACCCGCCGCCCCCGGCGGCCGCGCGCCCCGTACCGCCGACCGGCAGGCCATCGCGCCCGCCACCCCCGCCGGAGCCCCCACCCGGCAGGGTCGGGAGAGCCCGGACCACCCCCGCGCGCCGGAGCCCGGAGCGGTGACGCCGTCCGCGCCGTCCGCGCCCGTCCAGCGAACGGCAGCCGCGACCGGCTCTCCCTCGACCTCCGCCGCCGGGCCCGCCCTGCCCGCTCACGCGAGCCGGCAGCCCGACCCCGCCGCTGACCCCGGCGACCGGAGCACGGCCGGCAGTGCGGCCCCGCCCCGCCC
>NZ_JAAVJC010000004.1 GCF_012033785.1 Streptomyces bohaiensis | reverse complement strand
GGCGGCGCGCGCCGCCGTGACCGAGCGGGCCGAGGAGCTGAACCTGCCGCAGGAGAACCTGCTCACCCCTGACACCGTCCGACGACTGTGCTGGGAGCCGCCCGCGGAGGCCGACGCGGCGGGGGTCGACGAGGCGCTGCGGCAGCTCGGCGCCCGCGACTGGCAGCGCCGTCAGACGGTTCCGCTGCTGGTCGAGGCGCTCGCCGCGACCCCCTGACCTCGACCGCGACCGTCCGGCACCCCGCCGCCTCCGAACCGCCCCCGTCCGCCGCGGACCGGGGGCGGTCGTGCGTGCGGGGACCGTCGGAGTCCGTGGGGCGCGCCGCGCGGCAGCCGATCACCGGGGATCACGGCGGATCACCGGGGGCCGGGCCTTGCCACACAGTTACCGGCGAGTAGCATTGGGCGGGAAGGAGCAGCCGCGCGCACCTGGAGGAGCCAATCGTGCCTCGTACCGTCAGGGAGGTCGTCTTCGTCGACGGCGTCCGCACACCGTTCGGCAAAGCGGGACCGAAGGGCATCTACCACGAGACCCGCGCCGACGACATGGTCGTCACGTGCATCCGCGAACTGCTGCGCCGCAACCCGGGCCTGCCGCCGGAGCGCGTCGAGGAGGTCGCCGTGGCGGCGACCACGCAGATCGGCGACCAGGGGCTGACCCTGGGCCGCACGGCCGCGATCCTCGCCGGACTGCCCACCTCGGTGCCCGGGTACTCCATCGATCGCATGTGCGCAGGCGCGATGACCGCCGTCACCACCACCGCCGGAGCCATCGCGTTCGGTGCCGCGGACGTCGCGGTCGCCGGCGGTGTCGAGCACATGGGCCGGCACCCCATGGGCGAGGGCGTCGACCCCAACCCCCGCTTCGTCTCCGAGAAGCTGGTGGACGAGTCCGCCCTGTTCATGGGCATGACGGCGGAGAACCTCCACGACCGGTTCCCCCACCTCACCCGGAAGCGTGCGGACGCCTACGCCGCCCGCAGCCAGGAGAAGGCGGCCAAGGCGTACGCCGACGGCCGTATCCAGCCCGACCTGGTGCCGATCGCCGTGCGTTGCACCCAGCCGGACGGCGGGGAGACGGGCTGGGGGCTGGCGACGGCCGACGAGCCGATGCGGCCGGGCACCACGCCCGAGCAGCTGGCCGGCCTGAAGACCCCGTTCCGCCCGCACGGCCGGGTGACGGCCGGCAACGCCGCCGGACTCAACGACGGCGCCACCGCCTCCCTGATCGCCGCCGAGGACGTGGCGCGCGAGCTGGAGCTGCCGGTGCGGATGCGCCTGGTCTCGTACGCCTTCGCGGGCGTGGAGCCGGAGGTCATGGGCGTCGGGCCCGTGCCTGCCACCGAGAAGGCGCTGGCCCGGGCCGGCCTGTCGATCGGCGACATCGGCCTGCTGGAGGTCAACGAGGCGTTCGCCGTCCAGGTGCTGGCGCTGCTCGACCACTACGGCATCGCCGACGACGACCCCCGCGTCAACCAGTACGGCGGGGCGATCGCCTTCGGCCACCCGCTCGCCTCCTCCGGCGTCCGGCTGATGACCCAGCTGGCGCGGCAGTTCGAGCAGCAGCCCGACGTCCGCTACGGCCTGACCACCATGTGCGTCGGCTTCGGCATGGGCGGGACCGTCATCTGGGAGAACCCCCACTGGGAGGGCAAGTGAGCACCGCAGAGCGTCTGAAGGCAGCGGCCGAGCTGTTCCCCGACGAGATCGTCACCACCGCGCACGTCCGGCACCTGGAGCTGCCCGCCGGGGCCGGCAGGTTCGCCCTCGTCACGCTGGACAACGGGCTGGACCACACCAAGCCGACCACCTTCGGCCCGCGCTCGCTCGGCGAGCTGGACGCGGCGCTGGACCAGGTCACCGCCGAGGCGGAGCGCGGCGAGATCGTCGGCGTCGGGCTCACCGGCAAGCCGTTCGTCTTCGCGGTCGGCGCCGACCTCAAGGGTGTGGAGCTGCTGCGGCACCGCGACGACGCGCTGGCCATCGGGCGCGGCGGGCACGACGTCTTCCGACGCTTCGCCGACCTGCCCGTCCCCTCGTTCGCCTACTACAACGGTGCCGCCCTCGGCGGCGGCGTCGAGGTGGGGCTGCACTGCACCTACCGGACCATCGCCGCGCAGTCGCCGGCCTTCGCCCTGCCCGAGGTCTTCCTCGGACTGGTGCCGGGCTGGGGCGGCTGCACGCTGCTGCCCAACCTGATCGGCGCGGAGCGCGCGCTGAAGGTGATCATCGAGAACTCGCTCAGCCAGAACCGCATGCTCAAGGCCCCCAAGGTCCACGAGCTGGGGATCACCGACGCGATCTTCGACTCTGCGGACTTCCTGGAGCAGTCGCTGCACTGGACCTCCGCGGTGCTGCGGGGCGAACTCGCCGTGGAACGCCCCGCGGTGGACCGCGGCGAGGCGTGGGACCGGGCGGTGGCCGCCGCCCGCACCTTCGCCGACAGCAAGGTGCACGGCGCCGCACCTGCCGCCTACCGCGCGCTGGACATCGTCGCCGCCGTGAAGGACGGCGACCTCGACGCCGGTTTCGCAGCGGAGGACGAGGCGCTCGCCGACCTCATCATGGGCGGCGAGCTGCGGAGCGGCATCTACGCCTTCAACCTGGTGCAGAAGCGCGCCAAGCGACCCGTGGGCGCTCCCGACAAGGGCCTCGCGCGCCCGGTCACCAAGGTCGGCGTCGTGGGGGCCGGGCTGATGGCCTCCCAGCTGGCGCTGCTGTTCGCCCGGCGGCTCGAGGTGCCGGTGGTCCTCACCGACATCGACCAGGAGCGGGTCGACAAGGGGGTCGGGTACGTCCACGAGCAGATCGACATGCTGCTCCTCAAGGGACGCGTCGGGCAGGACCAGGCCAACCGGCTGAAGGCGCTGGTGACCGGCTCCCTGGACAAGGCGACCGCCTTCGCGGACGCCGACTTCGTGATCGAGGCCGTCTTCGAGGAGATGGGCCTCAAGCAGCAGGTGTTCGCCGAGCTGGAGGCGGTGGTGCCCGAGCACGCGATCCTCGCCACCAACACCTCCTCGCTGTCGGTCACCGAGATGGCGTCGCGACTGTCGCGCCCGGAGCGGGTGGTCGGCTTCCACTTCTTCAACCCGGTGGCCGTGCTGCCGCTGCTGGAGATCGTGCGGGCCGAGCAGACGGACGACGCCTCCCTGGCCACCGCCTTCGCGGTCTCCAAGAAGCTGAAGAAGACTTCGGTGCTGGTCAAGGACGCACCGGCGTTCGTGGTCAACCGGATCCTGACGCGCTTCATGGGCTCGGTGCTCGCCTCCATCGACGAGGGCGCCGACATCCGTACCGCGGACCGCGCGCTGGCCCCGCTGGGGCTGCCGATGTCCCCGATCGAGCTGCTGGAACTGGTGGGCCCGGCGGTCGCGCACCACGTCGCCGGCACCCTGCACGCCGCCTACCCGGACCGGTTCGCGGTGTCGCCGAACCTCGGCCGGGTGGTCGCCGCCGGCAAGCGGGCCTTCTACCTGCACGACTCCGGCCGCCCGGAGCTGGACCCGGAGGTGCTGGCGCTCTTCGAGACGGGTGACACGGCGCTGACCGAGGAACAGGTCCGCGACCGTGCGCTGACGGCGATCGCGGAGGAGATCGGCCTGATGCTGGAGGAGGGTGTCGTCGCCGCGCCGCAGGACATCGACCTCTGCCTGATCACCGGCGCGGGCTGGCCGTTCCACCTGGGCGGCATCACGCCGTACCTCGACCGCTCCGGCGTCTCCGAGCGCGTCCTCGGACGGCGGCTGCTGGAAGCGGGCGTCGCGGACGTACCCGCCGTGCGGGCGGCGCGCTCCTGCTGTGGCGGCCGTCACGCGCACGTCGGGTCCGCCGGGAACAGCGGGCGTCTTATCATCCAACATCAGGTGATTTTCCGTAGATAGGCCCGAGGAGTCCGCGGATGCCCGTTCGTTCCCCCGGTCACGTCCTCTTCGGCGGCTCCGGTGCGGGCCGGCCCGAGCGCACGCGGCGGACGCGGCGGGCCCTGCTGTGGGGGCTGCTCGGACTCGCGGTCGCCGTACTCGCCACGGGCGGCTGGCTCTACCACCAACTCAACGGCAAGCTCAGCAGTGTCGACATCGACGCGCAGCTGGCGGAGCAGGGGGCCGAGCGGCCCGGGCCGGGCCCGGAGGACGGGCGCTCGATCCTCGTGCTGGGCACCGATTCGGCGACCGACCCGGGTGCCCGGCCGGCAGTCGACACGGGCGGCTCGGCCGCCCCGGGCGCGGCGCTGCCGGCCTCCGGAGCGGCCGTGGTCGTGCGGCTCCCCGACGACGGGGGCGCCCCCACCGCGGTGGGCATCCCCGCGGCACACCCGGTGCCCGCCCCCGACTGCGCCGCGGCGGAGAGCGAGCCGGCGCCAGGCTCGGCCGAGGTCACCGAGGCGGAGCCCCCGGCGGATCGCGCCGAGATCGCCTTCCGCACCGTCCGCGCGGCGGGCGGCCCCGGCTGCGTCGTCCAGGTGGTGGAGGGGCTCTCCGGCATCCGGATGGATCACTACATCGAGGTGGACGTCGCCGGCCTGGGCGAGTTGGTGGACGCCCTCGGCGGCATCAGCGTGGAGCTGACCGAACCGGTGCGCGACGACCTCAGCGGCATCACGCTGGCCGCCGGACCGCAGCGGCTCGACGGCTCCACCGCGATGGCGGCCGCCCGGGCGGCGGGGCCGGAGGAGCAGCAGCGGCTCCTTCTGGCCCTGCTGGCCGAGCTCCGGGACCAGGACGTACTGGGGAGCCCCACCACGCTGTACCGGGTCGCGGAGGCGGCCGCCGCGACGCTGACCACCGACGCCGGGCTGGGCTCCGTCCCCGACCTGGTGGCCTTCGCGCGCGACCTCAGCAGCACGGGGACCGAGGGCGTGGAGATGCTGGCGCTGCCCGCGGACGCGCCGGGAGCCGAGCCGGTCTGGGCCTCGCTGCGCGGGGAGGACTGAGACCCACCTCCGCACGCCGCCCGGGCGGGCCGGCGCGTCAGCTCTGCCGCACCAGACGCAGCTCGCGCGCGCCGGTGGTGAAGCCCAGGGAGCTGTGCAGCGCGTGCGCCTCGCTGTCCTCGGTCACCCGGGTGGTCGCGGTGACGGCGCCGCACCGCCGCGCGGCATGGAGCGCCGCGAGTGTGGTCGCCCGTACCAGCGCCGCCTCGGCGGCTCCCCCGGTCACCTCCACCGGTTCCAGCGCGGCCGACCGGTTGGCGTCGTCCAACCAGGCCAGGCGGGCCGCGGCTCCCGCCCCGCAGCTGGTCAGCCCCGCGAGCCAGTCCAGCTCGGGTCGATAGGGCCAGCGGCGGGTGGAGCGCAGCCACTCCTCCCTCGCGACGGCGGGGTCCTCCCCGGCCCACCCGCCCACCGTGGTGCGGACCCCGGCGTCCATCTCGCCGCGCACGTGCCGCAGCCAGTGGCCCTCCGGGGTCTGCGGCGTCGGCAGGTCGGTGAGGGCCCGTCGCAGGTGCACCACCGCGGGCCCCTCGCGGCTCTCGCGGTAGCCGGCGGCCCCGAGCCTGGCGAGCAGCGTCTCCTCGCTGTCGGCGACCGCCAGGGCTGCGGGGGCGGCGGTTCCGGCGTCCGCGGCCCAGCCGAGCAGTTCCTCCGTCAGCTCCAGATGGGCGGGGTCCACCTGGAGACGCACGGGGCCGCCGGCGGTCGGCCCGTCGCCGCGCCGGGCCCACGCCACCACCGTGTCCCCGTCCTCCCACAGCGCCACCGCGGACAACGACTCCGGCCGCGGGGCCATCGCCCGGTCCGCCAGCTCCCCGATGTGCCACCGGCCGGATCCACCGGCCCAGAGTCGCTGGGCGAGGTTCTGCATCGCCCGCAGGTCCGCCGGGCCCTCGTAGCTCCGTCGTCGGTATCGGCCGTCGCTCACGTTCCCCGCCCAATCCGCCGGTGGTCCCGCGTCCGGTGACGTCCGGGGTCAACCACCGCGCCGTGTGTGCGACGCTACCGGCGACGGACCGGCCGTGCCCAGAGCGCGTCGGAACGTCGATGTGTTCGTGTGTTCCCGGCCCTGGAGGCGTCGTGTCCGGACCCCGCCCGGCCTCGGGCCGCTCCCTGGCCGCGGGCGCCGCCGCGGTGGCGGCGGCCACCGCCGTCGCGCTGCTGGCGGTCGGCGCCCGCTCCGCGGACGACGCCGCGGAGCCCGGCGCCGGGGCAGCGCCGGAGCAGCTGCGCGTCCGGGTGCTGGCGACGCTGCCGCACGACACGGAGGCGTTCACCCAGGGTCTGGAGGTCCGCGAAGGCGTGCTCTACGAGGGCACCGGGCGCGTCGGCCGCTCCTGGGTGGCGGCGACCGAGCTGTCCTCCGGCGCCGAGCTGGCGCGTGCCGACCTTCCCGAGCCGCTCTTCGGCGAGGGGATCACCCTCACACAGGACGCGCTGTGGCAGCTGACCTGGCGGGACGGCGTCGCCGTCGAACGCGACCCCGGGACGCTGGCCGAACGGCGGACCGTGCGCTACGACGGCGAGGGCTGGGGCCTGTGCCATCAGCAGGATTCCGACCGGCTGGTGATGAGCGACGGGTCGGACACGCTGCAGTTCCGGGACCCGGTCTCGTTCGAGCCGACCGGTGAGGTGCGGGTGGAGTCGGCGTCGGGAGCCGTCGAGGACCTCAACGAGCTGGAGTGCGTGGACGGCGCCGTGTACGCCAATGTGTGGCATTCCGACACGATCCTGCGGATCGACCCGGACGAGGGGCGGGTCACCGCCGAGATCGACGCCTCCGGACTGCTCACCGCGGACGAGCGCCGCGCCGCGGACGTCCTCAACGGCATCGCGTTCTCGCCGGAGCACGACGCCTTCCTCGTCACCGGCAAGCTCTGGCCGCACCTGTTCGTGGTGGAGTTCGTCCCCGGCTGACCGAAGGGGCGGCCCGCCCCGCGCCGGTCCGGCGCCCCTGCCCTGACCGCGGCCCCGGGGCCGCGGTCAGGGCAGGCGGCGGTAGAAGAAGGTGCAGTCCTCCAGCGCCCCGGCGGGGTCGCGGGCGTAGTCGGGGACGACGCCGTACGGGGTCCAGCCGTCCTGCCGGTAGAGTCCCTCCGCCGGGCTCCCCGTCGCGGTGTCGAGCACCAGCAGGGTCAGCCCGGTGGCCGCCGCGTGGTGCCGCGCCGCCGCGAGGAGCCCGCGCCCCAGGCCGGCGCCCCGGGCGTCCCGGCGAACGAGCAGCTTCCTGACCTCGCCGCGGTGGGCGGCGTTGGCCTTCGGCTCTCGGTGCAGGATGACGGTGCCGACGACCTCGCCGCCCGTCTCTGCCACCCAGACGCACTGCGCGCCCGAGGCGACGTGCGGCGCCTGCCGCCGCCACCAGTCGACGGCCGCGACGCGGTCGAACGGGGCGAGGAACCCCACGGAGGCCCCGCCGTCCACCGCGTCGGTCAGCAGCGACGCCAGCGCGGGCAGGTGCTCGCGGAACTCCTCCGGCGTCAGGGGGCCGAGGATGCGCGCCACGTCGGGACTCCTTGCGGTGACGGTCGCCGCGCGCTGCCGCCCGGCGGGGTGCGGTCCGTCGCCCGCCGCGGCGGGCGACGGACCGTCGGGTCAGGCGCGAGCGGTGTCGAGGCTGCCGTCGAGGCGGGCCACGTGGCCGGTGACCTCGCGCGCGATGTCGGGCGCGGTCAGGCCGATGGCGGCCATGACGTCCTTGCGCGAGCCGTGGTCGAGGAACTGCGGCGGGATGCCGAAGTCACGCACCGGGACGTCGACCTCCGCGTCGCGCAGCGCCTGCGCCACGGTCGAGCCGACACCGCCGACGCGGCTGTTGTCCTCCACCGTGACGACCAGCCGGTGCCGGGCGGCCAGGCCGGGCAGCTCGGGGTCCACCGGCTTGACCCACCGGGGGTCGACCACCGTGCAGGAGACGCCCTGCCGGGCCAGCAGCTCCGCGGTCTCCAGGCACATGGGCGCCAGGGCGCCCACGGACAGCAGCAGCACGTCGGGGCGCTCGGTGCCCTCCTCCGGTGCCCGGAGCACGTCCATGCCGCCGACGGTACCGACCGACGGCACCGACGGGCCGACCGCGCCCTTGGAGTACCGCACCACGGTGGGCGCGTCCTTCACGTCCACCGCCTCGCGGAGCTGGAGCCGCAGCTGCTCGGCGTCGCGGGGGGCGGCGAGGCGCAGACCGGGGACGCACTGGAGGATCGACATGTCCCACATGCCGTGGTGGGAGGCGCCGTCCGGACCGGTGACCCCCGCGCGGTCCAGCACGAAGGTGACACCGAGCTTGTGCAGCGCCACGTCCATCAGCAGCTGGTCGAAGGCGCGGTTGAGGAAGGTGGCGTACACCGCGAAGACGGGGTGCAGCCCGCCGGCGGCGAGACCCGCCGCGGAGACCGCGGCGTGCTGCTCGGCGATGCCCACGTCGAAGACCCGCTCGGGGAACTCGTCCGCGAACTGCTTCAGCCCCACCGGGCGGAGCATGGCGGCGGTGATGGCGACGACGTCGCGGCGCTCGCGGCCGATCCGGACGATCTCGTCACCGAAGACGGACGTCCAGTCGGCACCCGCGGCGGCGACCGGGAGGCCGGTGTCGGGGTGGATGACACCGACCGCGTGGAACTGGTCGGCCTCGTCCTCGCGGGCGGGGCGGTAGCCGCGGCCCTTCTCCGTGAGGCAGTGCACGATGACCGGGCCACCGAACCGCCGGGCACGCTGGAGGGCGGACTCCAACGCCTCGATGTCGTGGCCGTCGATCGGGCCGACGTACTTCAGGCCGAGGTCCTCGAACATGCCCTGGGGGGCGATGAAGTCCTTCAGCCCCTTCTTCGCCCCGTGCAGCGCGTCGTGGAGCGGCTTGCCGACGACCGGGGTCCGGTTGAGGACCTCCTTGCCGAGCGCGAGGAACTTCTCGTACCCGTCGGTGGTGCGCAGCGTCGCCAGGTGGTTGGCGAGACCGCCGATGGTGGGCGAGTAGGAGCGCTCGTTGTCGTTGACGACGATGACCAGCGGGCGGTCCTTGGCGCCGGCGATGTTGTTCATCGCCTCCCACGCCATGCCGCCCGTCAGCGCGCCGTCGCCGGTGACGGCGACGACGTGGTCGTCACGACCGTGCAGCTGGTTGGCCTTGGAGAGGCCGTCGGCCCAGCCGAGCACGGTGGAGGCGTGGCTGTTCTCGATGACGTCGTGCTCGGACTCCGCCTGCGAGGGGTAGCCGGAGAGCCCGCCCGCGGACCGGAGCCGACTGAAGTCCTGACGCCCGGTGAGGAGTTTGTGGACGTAGCTCTGGTGGCCGGTGTCCCACAGGATGCGGTCGGCCGGGGAGTCGAAGACACGGTGCAGCGCGATCGTCAGTTCGACGACACCGAGGTTGGGGCCCAGGTGTCCGCCGGTCTTGGAGATCGAGTCGATCAGGAAGGTCCGGATCTCCTCGGCCAGGGTCACCAGCTCCTCCTGGCTGAGCCGGTCAAGATCGCGCGGTCCCGTGATGCGGGTCAGCAGCGCCACCCGTGCCTCCTAGCTGTCGATCTGCGTGCCGTCACACGGCGGACGGCCCCGTTGCCGATCCGACGAGTCTAGTGTTCCGTCCGGGCGACCCGTCGCGGAGCTGTGCGAGATAGGTCACCCGGGTGGCCGCGGCAGGCGCGTGGTTCACCGTGCGCACACGCCCCGCGCACCGGCGCCCGGCCACGGTCGGTGACGAGGCGCGGGGGGGCGCGCGGGGCGTGCAGCAGGGCGTGCGGCGGACGACGCGGGACGGGTGGCCCGGCGGTCACGTGCGTCCGGCGGTCAGGTGCGTCCGGCGGTGCGTTGCGTCCGGCGCGAGACGGAGTCGACGACGACGGCGATCAGCAGCACCGCGCCGGTGATCATGTACTGGATCTCGCTGGCCATGCCGAGGAGGTTCAGCCCCGTGGTGATCGACTGGATGACCAGGGTCCCCAGCAGCGCCGACCAGATCCAGCCGCGCCCGCCGAAGAGGCTGGTGCCGCCGATGACGGCCGCGGCGATGACGTTCATCAGCAGGTTCCCCGAGCCGAGGCTCTTCGAGGCGCCGCCGGCCTGCGCGGCCCAGAACAGGCCGCCGAGCGCGGCGAGCGAGCTGGCGATGGTGAAGACCGTCAGCCGGACGCGGACCACGTTGATACCGGCGCGCCGCGCGGCCTCGGCGTTGCCGCCGACCGCGAAGATCTGCCGGCCGTAGGAGGTGCGCCGCACCATGAAGTCGGCGGCGATCAGCACCGCGAGGAAGATGACGAGGGCGAGCGGCAGCCCGCGGTGCTGGTTGAGCACGTAGGCGACGGTGAAGGAGGCCACCGCGACCAGACCGATCCGCACCGCGAGGTCGACGATCTGCCGGGTGGGCAGCTGGGCCGCCGCGCGCCGTCGCTCGCCCGTCCAGAGGGCGGCGGCATAACCGAGCGTGATCACCAGGGCAAGGCCGTAGGCGGCCGCGATGTCACTGAAGTAGAAGTTGTTGAAATCCCGGACGAGGCTGTCGCGGGGGATGTTGATGGTCCCCTCGCTGCCCATGATCCAGATCTGCAGGCCGCTCCAGCCGAGGAAGCCGGCGAGGGTGACGACGAACGCCGGGACGCCGATCTTCGCGAAGAAGAAGCCGTGGATGGTGCCGACGACGGCGCCGGCGGCGATGGCGAGCACGATGGCGAGCAGGTCGTTGACACCCTGACCGACGCTCAGGACGGCCCAGATCGCGGCGCTGAGCCCCGCCATGGAGCCGACGGAGAGGTCGATCTCGCCCAGCAGCAGCACCAGCACGATCCCGACCGCCATGAGACCGGGTCCGGCGATGTAGACGGTGATGTTGCTGAGGTTGCCGGGGGTGAGGAAGGTGCCGGTCAGCGACTGGAAGACGACGGCGATGATGATCAGGCCGACGACCACGGGTATGGCGCCGAGCTCACCGCCGCGTATCTTGCGGCGGAACTCCTCGACGTACCCGGCCATGCCGCGTTCGCGGACCAGGAGCCGGGGATCGACCACGGGTGCGGCCGCGCCTGCCGGCTCCTGCTCGCCGGTCGGGGTGGTGCCGCTCATGCTGTCTCCTCGCCGGCTTCGGTGGTGCGGGTACGGTCGCCGTCGGTCGCGGCGTCCGTCGACGGCGCGGCACCGTCCTGGGTGTGGGTGCGCGCGCTGCGGCGCGTGACCGCGTTGTCGGCGGCGCCGGTGATGGCGGCGACGATCTCCTCGTGGCTGGTCTCCGCGACCGGGAAGACACCGTTGTTGCGTCCCAGCCGCAGCACGGCGACCTCGTCGGCGACCGCGCGGACGTCCGCCATGTTGTGGCTGATGAGGACGACGGCGAGCCCTCGGCGGCGCAGCAGCTCCACCAGGTCGAGCACCTGGGCCGTCTGCTCGACGCCGAGCGCGGCGGTCGGCTCGTCGAGCACCACCACCTCGGGCTCGCCGATCAGGGCGCGCGCGATGGCGACGACCTGCCGCTGCCCGCCGGAGAGCGAGGCGACGGGAATCCGGACGCTGGGGATGCGGATCGACAGGCTGTCCAGGAGCTCCCGGCAGCGGGCCTCCATGGCGACCTCGTCGAGGACCCCCAGGGCGCGGGTCTCCCGGCCGAGGTAGAGGTTGGCGACGACGTCGAGGTTGTCGCAGAGCGCGAGATCCTGGTAGACGGTGGCGATGCCGAGGTCCTGGGAGTCCTGGGGGCGCGCGATGCGGCGCGTCTCCCCCTTCCACTCGATGGTCCCCGCGTCGGCGGTGTAGACCCCGGCGATCGTCTTCACCAGGGTGGACTTGCCGGCGCCGTTGTCGCCGACGAGGGCGGTGACGCGGCCGGCATGGATCTCCAGGTCGATGTCGCTGAGGGCCTGGACGGCGCCGAAGCGTTTGGAGACGCCACGCAGCGCCAGCAGCGGTGCGGTGGTCATGGTGCGGTGTGCTCCTTCGCGGGCTGGAACCCGCCGGGAGGGGGGCCCGGCGGGCGCGTCCGCCCGGGACGGTCGGCCGCTCCGGGCGGGGCGGGGCCGGGTCGCACCCGGCCCCGCACGTGGGGTGGCTCAGTCGAGACCGAGCTCGGCGCAGGCCTCGGCGTACTCCGGCGTGCAGATGTCGGAGACCTCGTAGAAGCCGTCGGCGAGGACGGTGTCGGCGATGTTCTCCGCCGTGACCGCGACAGGCGTCAGCAGGGCGCTGGGCACGCCGTCCTGGGTGGGGCTGTCCACGCTGTCCGGGGTGAGGTCGTCGAAGTCCTCCCCCTCCAGCAGCCGGACCGCGACCTCGGCGGTGGTCTCGGCCTGCGGGATGAGCGCCTTGTAGATGGTGAAGGCCTGCTCGCCGGCGATGATCCGCTGCAGACCGGCCAGTTCGGCGTCCTGCCCGCCGACCGGGATCTCGCCCACTCCCGCGTTGCCGAGGGCGGTGACGATGCCGGCCGCCATGCCGTCGTTGGCGGAGTAGACGGCGTCGAAGCCGTCGGTGCCGAGCGCCTGGATGGCGGTGCTCACCGTGGAGTTGGCCTCGGCGGGGTCCCAGCCGTCGATGTCCTGCTCGTAGACGATCTCCACGACGTCGTCCAGCACGTCGTGGGCGCCCGCCTTGAACATCGCCGCGTTGGGGTCGGTGGGCGATCCGTTGATCATGATGACGCGAGCGCCCTCGGCGTCGTCGCCGAGCGCCTCCAGCATGGCCTCGCCCTGGAGCTGGCCGACGCGGAAGTTGTCGTAGGAGATGTAGGCGTCGATCTCGCCCTCGGCGAGGCGGTCGTACGCGACGACCGGCACGCCCTGGTCGGCGGCCTCCGCGACCCAGGACTCCGTCACGCCGGCGTCCACGGCGTCGAGGATGATCACGTCGACGCCCTGGGTGAGCAGCGCGTCGAACTGCTGCTTCTGGAGGGCGGTGTCCTCGGTGGCGTTGCTGTAGGAGATCGTGCAGTCCTCGCACAGCTCCTTGATCTTGCCCTCGATGCCCGGACGGTCGAACGCCTCGTACCGGGTCGTGGAGTTCTCCGGGAGCAGGAGGCCGATGCTCCGGCTCTCGCTGTCTCCGCCGCCGTCACCGCCGCCGTCGTTCCCGCCCCCCGCTTCGCCGCATCCGGCCAGGGTCACCGCCAGACCGGTCGCGGCTATGCCCGCCAGCACTGCGCGAAGTCGCACGCCCATCGTTCGCCTCCTGTCGGGGCCGCGCCCACGCGGCCCGAGTGGGGTGAGCTAACCGCCCACTGCCCGGGACAGTCAACAGGTCGGAACGGGATTCCCCATGGTCCGGTACCGGCCATGATCCGCCGGTTCGCGCGAGGATCGACACACCTGCTCGCCGGGGCATTCCGGATGCCCGTTCGAACAGGATCAGGTGCCCGGAGGTGACCACTTCTCCACGCCCCGAGGGTGCCTGCGGATGCGGGCGGCACAGCCGGGGCCGGGTCACCGCCGGACGCGATGCCGCGAGAGAACCGCAGCGAAGGATGCCCGGACGGCGCACCCCACGGCCCGTTCGACGCCCGCACGCGGACCAAGGTCGGCACCGCGGCGCCGGACCGGCGTCGGCCGGACGCGACCTCAGCCCACCTCCTCCCGGGGAGTACCGGCACCGATGAGCACCCCGTCGCCCATCTCGCGCAGCGCGAGCGCCAACGCGCCCAGGACCTCGGCCCGGCCGCCGAGCGCGCCTGCCACCAGCGACAGCTGCCGCGCCGCGCTCGGGATGGTGTAGCGGCGCACCGCCGCCCGCATCGGCTCCAGCACCAGCTCGCCCGCGTCGGCCAGTTCGTCGCCGATCACGACACGGCTGGGGCCGAGGACGTTGCACAGCTGCGCCACGCCGCTCCCCACGTGGTGGGCGATGTCGGCGAGCACCCGCCGACAGCCGGCGTCCCCGTCGCGAGCCGCGCGCACCATGCCGGCCATGGTGAGTTCCGGCCCGTGGGTGGCCGCCAGCAGCGGCAGGACGTAGCGGGAGGCGGCGAAGGTCTCGAGGCACCCGCGGTTGCCGCAGCGGCAGACCGGGCCCGACTCGTCCAACGTGATGTGCCCGATCTCCCCCGCGCTGCCGCCCGGCCCGCGGTAGATCTGCCCGTTGATGACCAGCCCGGCGCCGACCCCGCTCGCCACCTTGACGTAGGCGAGGTCGGCGCAGCCTTGCCCGCTCCCCCACACCAGCTCGCCCAGGGCGCCCAGATTGGCGTCGTTGTCCACGTAGACCGGCGCCCCCAGCCGGCGACTCAGCTCCTCCCGCGGGTTGGTGCCGTGCCAGCCGGGGAGCAGCGCGGTCGCGTCGATGACCGAGCGCTCGGCGTCGATGGGTCCCGGCACACCGAGCCCCACCCCGATGATCTTCGCCCGGGAGGCGCCCGCCGTGGCGAGCAGTCCGTCCACCATCCGCTCGGCCAGCTCGAACCCCACATCGGCGGCGGAGTCGACGTCGAACGGCTCCGACTCCTCCGCCAGGACCTGGTGCGCCAGGTTGCCGACCGCGACACGGAGGTGCGAGTGGCCGAAATCCACCCCGACGACGACACCGGCGTCACTCGACAGCGAGACGCTGCGGGCGCGACGGCCACCGGCGGAGGTGTCGCGCACGTCGATGGTGCCGAGTTCTCGCAACTCCCTCACGATGTTGGACACGGTGGCGGCCGACAGCCCGGTCGTCCGGGCGATCTCCGCCTGCGTCAACGCGCCGGCTCCACGCACCGCGCGCACCACGCGCTCCAGGTTGGCCCGGTGCAGTGACGACTGCGACCCAGGAGTCTGCACCACGGCCGGCTCCCCCTTCAGCTCGACTCGGCGGGACCGCGCGGACCCGCCGGTCGCACCACTATAGAAACGCCCCAGCGCCCCCAGGCACACGACGGGGACCGTCCGTGACGGGTCCTAGACTGCGACATAGTTCAACAGAAAGGACATGCCGGCATGCGCCCCGAGCGGTTCCGCGACTTCGCAGTGCAGAGCTACACCACGGCGGGCCTCGCAGCCGAGCCGTGGGACGACGGGGCCAAACGCCCGCTCGGAGTCAAGGTGACCCTCCCTTCCGGGGCGCAGGTGTGGCACGCCGTGACCGTGCTGAGCCCGGAGGGCGAGAAGTCCTCCGAACCCGAGAAGGTCGTCGAGGGCGATGCCCCGGCGCCCGAGCCGCTTCCCGAGGCGACGTCGAGGGTGCCGGTCACCACGGTCGAGGCGTTCCTCGCGGGGACGATCCGCAACGCGGGCAGCACCGAGGTGTCCGGGGTGTACAGCTACTCCGGACGGGAAACCCCCTCCGTACACCCCGGCTTCGGGGTCACGTTCCACAGCGGCGCGAAGGCGTTCTGCGTCTTCGTCCAGGTGTCCGGCGCGGGGCAGGGGCGCCCCGGCACCGCCTACGACATTCCCGCCCAGGTCTGACGGGTCGGCACCGCCTCACGGCGTGGCCCGCCGACAGGGGCGCGCACCACTGGACGGTGCGCGCCCCTATGTCACTTCAGTGCTCCCGCGGTCAGCCCGGCCTGGACCTGTCGCTGGAAGGTCACGTAGACGACCAGGACGGGCAGCATGGCGACCGTCAGGCCGGCGTACAGCGCGCCCCAGTCGCCCTCGTAACCCATCTGCACCATCAGGGCCGCGAGCCCCTGCGGCAGCACGTAGTCGTCCCGGCTGCCGACGTTCAGCACCCGGGGCAGCACGAACTGGTTCCACTGACCGAGGAAGTTGAAGATTCCGATGGAGATGAGCCCGGGCTTGGCCATCGGCATCATGATCTGCCAGAACGTGCGGGTGTGGGAGGCGCCGTCGACGATGGCGGCCTCATGGACCCCGCTGGGCAGCGTGCGGAAGAACGCCGTCAGGAAGAAGATCGTGAACGGCAGCGAGTACGCGATGTAGACCAGGATCAGCCCGGGCCGGGTGTTCAGCAGGCCGAGGTTCTGGAGCATGAAGAACAGCGGCACCAGCGCCAGGAAGATCGGGAACATCAGCCCGCCGATGAACAGCAGGTGGAGCGCGCGGTTGCCGCGGAAGGTGTAGCGGGCGATCACATAGGCGGCCATCGAGCCCAGCAGCATCGTCCCGGTCAGCGAACCCGACAGGATGATCAGCGAGTTGAGGGCGTAACGCCCGATGTTGGCCTCGGCCCAGGCGTTGGCGAAGTTGGCCCAGTGGAGGCCGCTGGGCAGGCCGAACGGGTCGCTGAGCACCTCGGCGGAGGTCTTGAAGGCGGAGACGACGATCCACAGCAGCGGGGCGGCGGCCATGACGGTCCACAGCACGAGGAAGGAGTGGGCGAAGACGTTGAGAACGCCGCCTTCCTCCTTCACGTGCCCGCCGGACGGGGGCGGTTCGGCGGGTGCGGGGCGTTCGGGGCGGAGTTCGCCGTCCTCGGCGCGGTCGGCGGTGTCGGTGGTGCTCATGGTGTTCGCTCTCCCCGCTCAGAACTCGATCCGGTCACGCCGGCCGACGCGCATCATGAGCAGCGCGAAGGTCAGGGTGATGAGGAACAGGACGACCCCCACGGCGGTCGCGTAGGCCGCCTGGCCGTCGCGGAACGCCTTGAGGTAGAGGAAGGTGGGCAGCACGTCGATGCCCTGGCGCGGGATCATGATGGAGACGATCGCGAAGGCGTCGAGTGCCTGGATGCCCATGTAGATCCAGCCGGTCCTGATGGCGTCCCAGGTCAGCGGGAAGGTGATCCGGAAGAACGTCGTGGAGCGGTTGGCCCCGTCGAGCAGCGATGCCTCGTAGATCTCCTTGGGGATCGACCCCATCGACGCGGAGAAGAGCACCACGTAGAAGCCGACGAAGGACCAGCACAGCACCAGCAGGGTCACCCACAGCCCGTACTTGCCGAGCCAGTCGTTCTGCGTCAGCGCGCCGAGCCCGACGTTCTCCAGCAGGGGGTTGACCACGCCGGAGCGGGGGCTGAACGCGCGCGCCCAGATCACGGCGATGATGGCGACGGACAGGACCTGCGGGAAGAAGTAGACGACCTTGTAGAACTTCGAGCCGAAGACCCCGGAGACCGTCTCGTTGCGGCGGTGGCGCCCGCCCGCGTTGAGCATGTAGGCGAAGAACAGCCCGAGCGCCAGCGTGATCACCGGGGCGAACACCAGCAGGACGAGGCTGTTGCGGGTCGCGTCCCAGAACTGGGAGTCGCTCCACAGGCGCGTGTAGTTGTCGAAGCCGATGAAGTTGAACTCGGTGCCGTAGCCGGACCAGTCCGTCATCGAGTAGTAGAACGCCTGAACGAACGGCCAGGCGACGAGTAGGAGGTAGAACGCGAGCGGCAGCAGCGTGAACCACGCCACGAACCGGTACTTGTCGAGCGCCCGGTAGCGCCGGTCGTACTTGACCGCCTCCGGCGTCAGGGAGGGCGGCAGGAAGAACGCCAGGACCAGTCGGCGGGTGGGCACACCCGGCCGGACCTCCGGCCGCGGTCGCTCCGGCGGCGGCGCGACGGCGACCCCGCTGCGGGCGGCGGGTCGGCCGTCGGCGGGGTCGCCGGCTGCCTCCCGCGAGCTGTCGGGTGGGACCTCACTGTGCATTGCGCCCCGTCTCTCGTCGTCGGTCCTCTGTGGGCGGCCGTCTCGGCGGCCGCGGCTGGGCACGGGTCGGCGGCGGTGCGGGCGGTCCCGCGCCGCGTTCGCCGGTGGCCGCCGCGGCGGCCACCGGCGAACGGTCAGAGGTACTTCTCGACGTTGTCGTCGTCGGCGATGCGGTTCGCCGCCTGCTGGATGCGGTCGGTCGCCTGCGCCGCGGTCAGCTCGCCGGCCATCATCTGGCCCATGGCGACACCCATGTGGTCGATGAACAGCTCCGCGTACCAGTCGCGGAACCGCGGCACGATGATGTTGTCGCCCGCCCCCTGGATGGCCTGCTGGGCGCTGGCCAGGCCGGGCGGCAGGTCGAGGTCGTCGGCGGAGCCGGCGACGCAGGTGAGCGAGGCGACCTTGTCGGTGAAGTTGCGGGCCATGTCGTTGCTGAGCATCATCCGCAGGTACTCCATGCCGGCGGCGCGGTTCTTCGCGTTCTGCGGCACGAGGAAGGGTTCACCGGCCGCCGCGTAGATGACGCCGTAGGGCAGCGCGTCGGAGGAGTCCAGTCCGGTCGGCGCGCCGACGGCGAGGTCGAAGTCGTCGGGGATGACCTCCTTGGACTCGTTCTCCACCCAGGAGCCGTTGGGGATGAACAGCGCCCGGCCCTGGGCCCACTCGGTCTGGGAGTCGATGTGGTCGATGCCGGGGGTGCCGGGCAGGACCAGGCCGCGGGCGGCCAGTTCCTCGAACGCCTCGAAGGTGGCGACCACCGCGTCGGCCTTCCACGCGTCCGGCTCCAGCCGGTCGATGGCCTCCATGACCTCCTTGCCGCCGACCTTGACGGCCATCGGCAGCATGGAGAAGGCGAGGTAGCGGGCGTGCTGCCCCGCGTAGGTCCAGCCGTAGACGTCGTGGTCGCGCCGGGCCTTCTCGCAGACGCGGATCATCTCGTCCCAGGTCTGCGGGAACTCCTCCTCCAACGTGTCGTTGAGGAAGCGCTTGGAGTACCAGGTGCCGTGGACGGTGTAGACGTAGTTGAGGTGGTAGGAGGCGTCGCCGCCGTACTGGCCGACCTCGATGGTGCCCGGCAGCAACGTGTCGCGGACGGGGACGTCCGGGTCGTCCCAGGACGGCGCGTCGAAGAGTTCGGTGAGGTCGGCGATCTGGTTGTCGCGGATGAGCGCCGGATGCGGCATCTGGTTGGCGCCCGAGTTGTTGATCATGTCCGGCGGGTTGCCGCCGACCAGCCTCGGCTGCATCAGCTGGCTGATCTCCTGGGTGGAGTCCAGGGTGACCGAGCCGTAGTGCTCCTCGTAGAGCGCCGCGGTGTCACGGGCGTACTCGTCGCCGAACCCGCCGTCGAAGATGACCACTTCGACACCGCCGTCCTCGGCCACGCCGAAGGGGTTGCGGTCGCTCACCTCACCGGATCCGGTGCTGTCGCCGCCGTTGCCGCCGCCACCGCTGGCGCAGGAGGTCAGCGCCGCAACACCGGGGAGGGTGAGGGCACCGGCCAGGGCGGACCGCTTCAGCAGCGTTCGCCGGTTCAGGTGGGAACTGGAGGTCATGCGTGGGTCCTCGCCTTCCTACAGGACGCTGCGGCGGTCGCGGTCCCCCGTCCGTCGTCTCGACGCGTGGGCCCCGACCCCGCAGGTCTACTCAGCTGCTCAGCCATGCCACGCAGGCTCATGGAACGCTCTACCGACCGGACGGGCCCGCGCCCGTCGGCGCCGGGGCCGCCCGGGTGCCGACAGGTATAGTCCGGTCTCCCGGGGGCGGCAAGATCGAAGACAACTTTCACCGGTGGGCTTTTCCGAGTCGATACCTCCCCGACACACGGCACGGGCCGGAGCTTTCAGCGAGAAGATACGGCCATTGGTCCACCACATCGTGAAGGCGCCGCCGGGAGTGATCCCGACGGCGCCTTCACGTGCACCGTTCACCGGACGTCGCGACGCCCGTTCGAGTGGTCACCCACCCGGTGCTCCCCCAGGTGCCGCAACGGCCACCCGGAGCGGCGACGGGGGCGGAGAGCACCGCTCCCCGCCCCCGTCGTCCGTCGTTCACGGTTCAACCGTTCGGCGGCGTGGTGCCGCCGCCGAACGGGCGACCTGACGGACCCTCCGGAACGTTACTTCCGGAGCAGCGACCGCAGCACGTACTGCATGATGCCGCCGTTGCGGTAGTAGTCCGCCTCACCGGGGGTGTCGATGCGGACGACCGCGTCGATCTCCACACCCGTGTCGGTGGTGACCTTCATCGTGGCGGGGATGCCGCCGTCGTTGAGGCCGGTGACACCGCTGACGGAGAAGGTCTCCTCGCCGGTCAGGCCGAGCGAGGCGGCGGACTGGCCCTCGGGGAACTGCAGCGGCAGCACGCCCATGCCGATGAGGTTCGAGCGGTGGATCCGCTCGTAGGACTCGGCGACGACGGCCTTCACGCCGAGCAGCGCGGTGCCCTTGGCGGCCCAGTCGCGGGAGGAGCCGGAGCCGTACTCCTTGCCCGCGAGGATCACCAGCGGGGTGCCCTGCTCGATGTAGTTGCGCGAGGCGTCGTAGATGAAGGAGACCGGACCGTCGGGCTGGGTGAAGTCCCGGGTGTAGCCGCCCTCGGTGCCGGGCGCGATCTGGTTGCGCAGCCGGATGTTGGCGAAGGTGCCGCGGATCATGACCTCGTGGTTGCCGCGGCGCGAACCGTAGCTGTTGAAGTCGCGGCGGGCGACACCGTGCTCGGTGAGGTACTTGCCGGCCGGGGTGTCCGCCTTGATGGCGCCGGCGGGCGAGATGTGGTCGGTGGTGACCGAGTCGCCCAGCTTGGCCAGCACACGGGCGCCGGTGATGTCCTGCACCGGCGACGGGTCGGCGGTCATGCCCTCGAAGTACGGGGGCTTGCGGACGTAGGTCGACTCCGGGTCCCACTCGAAGGTGTTGCCGGTGGGGATCGGCAGCGCCTGCCACTGGGCGTCGCCGGCGAAGACGTCGGCGTAGGACTCGCCGAACATCTCCTCGCCGATCGCGGAGGCCACGACCTCCTCGACCTCGGCCTCCGAGGGCCAGATGTCCTTGAGGAAGACGGGGTTGCCCTCGGAGTCGTGGCCCAGCGGGTCACGGGTGATGTCCACCGTCATGGAGCCGGCCAGCGCGTAGGCGACGACGAGCGGGGGCGACGCCAGGTAGTTCATCTTGACGTCGGGGTTGATCCGGCCCTCGAAGTTCCGGTTGCCGGAGAGCACCGACGTCACCGCGAGGTCGGCCTCGTTGACGGCGGCCGAGACCTCGTCGGGCAGCGGGCCGGAGTTGCCGATGCAGGTGGTGCAGCCGTAGCCGACCAGGTTGAAGCCCAGCTTGTCCAGGTACGGGGTCAGACCGGCGCGGTCGTAGTAGTCCATGACGACCTTGGAACCGGGCGCCAGGGTGGTCTTCACCCACGGCTTGCGGGTCAGGCCGCGCTCGACCGCCTTCTTCGCCACCAGCGCCGCGCCGACCATGACGGTCGGGTTGGAGGTGTTGGTGCAGGAGGTGATGGCGGCGACGGTGACGGCGCCGTGGTCGATCTCGTAGGTGCTGCCGTCGGGGGCGGTCACCTGGGTGGGGCGGGTCGGCACACCGGTGGAGACGGCCGGGGCGTCGGAGGCCGGGAAGGACTCCTTGCCCGCCTCCTCGTCGTCGGTGACGTAGTTGCGGACGTCCTGCGCGAACTGCTGCGCGGCGTCGGCGAGGACGATGCGGTCCTGCGGGCGCTTCGGGCCGGCGATGGAGGGGACGACCGTGGAGAGGTCGAGCTCCAGCTTCTCGGAGAAGTCCGGCTCGGCGGCCGGGTCCAGCCACAGCCCCTGCTCCTTGGCGTACGCCTCGACCAGGGCGAGCTGCTGCTCGCTGCGGCCGGTGAGCTTGAGGTAGCGGATCGTCTCGTCGTCGATCGGGAACATCGCGGCGGTGGAGCCGAACTCCGGCGACATGTTGCCGATGGTGGCGCGGTTGGCCAGCGTGGTCTCGGCGACACCCTCGCCGTAGAACTCCACGAACTTGCCGACGACGCCGTGCTCGCGCAGCATCTCGGTGATGGTGAGCACCAGGTCGGTGGCGGTGGTGCCGGGGTTGAGCGAGCCCGTCAGCTTGAAGCCGACGACGCGCGGGATCAGCATGGAGACCGGCTGGCCCAGCATCGCGGCCTCGGCCTCGATGCCGCCGACGCCCCAGCCCAGCACACCGAGGCCGTTGACCATGGTGGTGTGGGAGTCGGTGCCGACCAGGGTGTCGGGGTAGGCCTGGCCGTTGCGGACCATGACGGTGCGGGCCAGGTGCTCAATGTTGACCTGGTGGACGATGCCGGTGCCCGGGGGGACGACCTTGAACTCGTCGAACGCGGTCTGGCCCCAGCGCAGGAACTGGTAGCGCTCCCGGTTGCGGCCGTACTCCAGCTCGACGTTCTGCTGGAACGAGTCCGGCGTGCCGAACTTGTCGGCGATGACGGAGTGGTCGATGACCAGCTCGGCCGGGGCCAGCGGGTTGATGCGGGCCGGGTCGCCGCCCAGCTCCTTGACGGCCTCACGCATGGTGGCGAGGTCGACCACGCAGGGGACGCCGGTGAAGTCCTGCATGATCACGCGCGCGGGCGTGAACTGGATCTCCTGGCTGGGCTTGGCCTGCGAGTCCCAGCCGCCGATCGCGCGGATGTGGTCGGCGGTGATGTTCGCGCCGTCCTCGGTCCGCAGCAGGTTCTCCAGCAGGACCTTGAGGCTGTAGGGCAGGCGGGCGGAGCCCTCGACCTTGTCCAGCCGGAAGATCTCGTATGACTCGTCCCCCACGCTGAGCGTGGAGCGGGCGTCGAAGCTGTTCGCCGACACGACAGTCTCCTTCGGTGCATGATGTGGCGCGTCCGCCCGCCATTCAAGCCGCCCGACTGCGGGCCGGCCCACTGAGGTCACCCTCAGTTCTCCCCGACGGACGGGGCCTCTCAAGATATCTCGATGTCGAGATAACTCTAGTGCATCGCGGCGGGACGAGCCCGGCGGCCCCGCCGTCGACCGACCGTCGTGCCGTCCGGCCCCGGGGGCCGTTGGGAAGCGGGACCGCACCCGCCGGTTACCCGGAACCGCGCGCTTCAGTCGAGCCGCGCCACCCGAGAGCACCGCAAGACGCCGGCCGGGTCGCCACGATCCGCCCCCGCGCGCCTCGCCAACGGAAATTCGCACGCCGAAAGCACTGCAGATTGCAGTCGCGAGAAAAACAGCCCGTGATGACCGGGACCCTACTGTGGCGATACGCGATTGATACAGCTCCAGATCACACTGCCGGCGAGCCGGTAGAAGTCGACCCACCGGTTCGCAACCCGTTCCCGCCATTGCGGATCGGCGACGATCGACCGTCTCGCTTTCTTGACGGAAAAGCGCGCGCGCTGCAAAGCTCCCGCGACCGGCGGAACCGACGCGGAGCGGGCGCGGCCGACCACCGCGCGACGGCCATGACGCCGTCACCAATGGCGCCGGACCACCGCCCACGCGGCGACGGACTACGGAGGATCGGCAGTGAATCGAGAGCACACAGCTGCACAGGAAACCAGTTTCCGCTTCTCGATCATCGGAGGCCTGGATCTACGCATCGACGGCGCACGCCCGGAAACACCGACGGGGAAACAGCACACGCTCCTGGCCTCGCTTCTGCTGCACCCCGACCGCGTGCTGTCGACGGACGAGCTCATCGACTACCTCTGGGAGGACTCCCTCCCGCAACACCCCGCTGCCGCCCTCCACACCGTCGTGACCCGAGTACGACGAGCGCTGTGCGGCGAAGCACGCTCCCGCGACGTCATCCGCCGCCGCGGGAGCGGATACGGGCTGGCGTCCTCGGACTGCTATGTGGACCTGGTCGAGTTCCGCTCGCTGGTCCGCCGTGCCGACACCGCCCGGCGCGAGGGAAACCACGGCAAGGAGTCACAACTGCTCGGTGCCGCCCTCGCCCTGTGGTCATGGCCCGCCCTTCCGGACGTCGGGTCCCGGACCCTGCGCCGCGCCGTCCTGCCGGGGCTCACCGAGGAATGGTTGGCGTCCGCCGAGCGGCGGGCCGAGGTCGACCTCGCGCTCGGACGTCCGCAGAGACTGATACCGGAGCTCACCACTCTGGCGACGGCCTTTCCCTACCACGAACGGCTCTGGCGGGCGCGCATACTCGCCCTGCACCACTCCGGACGGGACGCCGAGGCACTCCGCGTCTTCTCGGAGTTCCGCGACCGTGCACGCGCCGAACTCGGCGCCGAGCCCGGCTGCCTCCTGAAAGCCGCGCACCTCGCCGTTCTCCGCGGCGGTACCGGCCGCCCCGGGACGACGAAAGCGCAGTGAAAGACCGGTGAAATGAGCTCCTACTAGCGTTGCTCGAGAACGCACACCACGGTCTTCCGAGGAGGAGAAATGAAGGACACCACCGTCACGCCGTACGAGGCGCCGGCGCTGCTCGACGCCGGGGACTTCACCGAGGTCACCCTCGGCCGCAACAGCTGGGGCTTCGACAGCTCCATGCTCTGCCGCTGGATCAACTGCCAGCCCGCTTGATCTCGACGGCGGGATGACATGCGGTGAAAGAGCACGAGCGAGCCACCGGAGAATTCCGGCGGGAAGAGCTCGTCGACCGGCCATCCTTTCGTCCGGTGCCGAACGTCATTCCTGAAGGCGCCCCGGCGCACCTGCTTCCGGCAGGGCGCATCCCCCGGGTCGCATCCGACACCGCGGTGAACCACCAGAACCCACGACCGGAGGAAACATGAAGAACACCACCACCTCGCTCTACGAGGCGCCGGCGCTGCTCGACGCCGGGGACTTCACCAAGGTCACCCTCGGCCGGGTCAGCTGGGGCTTCGACAGCTCCATGCTCTGCCGCTGGCTCAACTGCCAGGTCTGATCCGGGCTACGGGGCGCGTCGGACCGGCTCCCGCCGCCGGCGCGCCCCGGCGCCGCAGCCGCCCCGAGGAGAAGATGAGCGATGCGATTCGTTGTACGGCCCGACTGCATGCTGCCCAGCGCATGGGCCGCGTTGCCGCGTGGCCCCCGGACCATTGACCACCCTTCCGGACGCCCCTTCGTCGACGGGGAGTGGGAGGACCACGAAGTCGCCACCGCAACCGCCCGCGGCGTCCGGGTCGTCCTTCTCGGCGCGTTCGACACGGACGGCGACGCGCTCGCCGAGCACTGCGTGCGGCTGAGTCGTGGCGGTGGCGTCGAGGCACTGGCCTCGGCCGTGCCGGGCGCTTACCACCTGCTGATCTCCGCCGGCGGACGCGTCCGCCTCCAGGGGACGCTGTCGTCTCGCTACCAGCCGGTTCACCGGAGTCTGGACCGGGTCACCGTGGCCGCGGACAATCCGGCGGCTCTCGCCACGGTGAACTCCCTGTCGCAGGTCTCACCGGAGAGGCTGGCGGTACGGCTCGTGGCTCCGCTGCCGCCGTGGCCCCTCGGTGAGAAGCCGGTGTGGGACGACGTGAACGCCCTGCCCGCCGGCCACCACCTGGAACTCGACCGCGACGGCCAGGCGCGCACGAGGCGCCACTGGAACGCGCCGGACGCCGCCGCACCCATGGCCGAGGCGGCCCCGGAGATCGCGCGTGCCCTGCGCGCCGCGGTGCGGGCCCGCCTGCGCGCCCACCCCACCATCGGCGCCGACCTGTCCGGGGGGCTCGACTCGACGAGTCTGTGCTTCCTCATGGCGGCCGAGGAGCCGGACAGCCTCCCCACCCACAGGGGCAGCGCCCGCAACATGCTGACGTTCCGCTGGGAGGTGGCGGACCCGAACAACGACGACCGGCAGTGGGCGGAGTTCGCGACCACCCGCCTGCCGGACGCAACGCACATCGTGGAAGGCGGCAGCTCCGCACCGGCGTGGTTCGGCCGGATGGCCGAGCCCTACGACGACCTGGAAGCACCGCAGGCCTGGATACGCACCCGCGCCCAGGACGAGCACAAGGCGCGGCTGCTGGCGGAACGCGGCGTGACCGCGCACCTGTCGGGCGACGGTGGGGACGAGCTGTTCCACGCGACGCCCACGCATCTGCACGCGCTGATGCGCACGAACCCGCTGCTCGCGCTCTCGCACGCACGCCGCTACCGCGCGCTGTACCGGTGGGGGCGTCGCGCCACGTTGGCCGGTCTGGTCCGCTCCCGCAGTTTCCGGGACGCCCTCCTCTCGACCGCGGACACCCTGCACGCCCCGATCGGCGTCGCGGGCGGCAGACCGGACTTCGGCTGGGGCGCCGAGACCCGACTACCGGAATGGGCGAGCGACGACGCGGCCGCCGCCGTCGGGGATGCCGTGCACGACCTGGCCGACACGACTCCGCTCTCGGGATCGGCGCCGCAACACCTGCTGCTGGCGGACGCCCGGACAGCAGGCGAGGTGACACGGCAACGGTCACGGCTGTCGGAGCAGATGGGGCTTTCCTTGCACGCCCCCTTTCTCGACGACCACGTCATCGAGGCCGCCCTCGCCGTCCGTCTGGCCGACGCGGTGCCCGTCGACCGGTACAAGCCCGGGCTCACCGAGGCGATGCGCGGCATCGTGCCGGCGCGGCTGCTCGAACGCCGGACCAAGCACGAGTTCAGCGCCGACGCCTACGCGGGGCTGCGCCAGAACCGGGGAACGCTCCTCGGTCTGTGCGAGGACATGCGGCTGGAGAAGCTCGGCCTCGTGGACGCCGCGGCTTTCCGCGCAGCCCTCACCACCCCCCACCTCAACGCTTTCAGCATCATCCCGCTGATTCCGACCCTGGCCTGCGAGAACTGGCTTCGGTCCCTGCCCGACGGAGGACAGCGATGACCTACAGACTTGCCGACGGAGTGACCGTGGCCGAGACGGACGGGGGCACCGTCATCCTCGACCTCAGGACCGGCGCGTACCGTCTGCTCAACGAGAGCGGTGCCGCCGTCCTGCGGCACCTCACCGAGCACGGTGCACAGGGCGACGCGCCGGCCCGTGCGATAGCCGAGCTCAGCGCACGCCACCCGGAGGCGGCCGACGCCATACCCGGCGATGTCCACCTCGTGGTGCGGGCGCTGCTGGAGGCGAAGGTCGTGGAGCGGTCATGAGCCTTCCCGTGACGTTGGAGCCCCGAGCCGCGCGAGACGCCGTCCCGCGGACCCGCAGGTTCGCCGCCCGTGCTGCGGTCGCAGCCGCCTTCCAGCTGCGCCGCTGTCGGCCGCAGCGCCTTCGTGGGCTCTTGGAGCTGGTGAGCCGGGGCGCACGGCCGGCCACCTCGGCCGAGGCCATGGAAGCTCGCGAAGCGGTGGTCGCGGTCAGCGTCCACTGCGCCGGGCAGGGGTGCCTGGAGAGGTCGATCGCCACGTTCCTGCTGTGCCGGCTCTCCGGTCGCGTGCCGGAGTGGCGCACCGGTGTGCGGCTGGAGCCGTTCCGTGCCCACGCGTGGGTGGCGGTCGGTGGTGTCCCCGTCGGAGAGCACGAGGAAGTCGCCACCTACGCGGTGACCATGGGGGTCCGGTGAGCGGCGCCTGGTGGTCGGCCGCCGGACAGACGCTGATCGTGGTCGTCTTCGTCATGTCCGCGCTCGGCAAGTTTCGGAGCAGGGCTCGGTTCCGCTCCTTCACCACCTCGGTGGAGCAGCTGCCTTTCGTGCGAAGCCCGCGGATCGCCACGGCCCTGGCAGCCCTGGTTCTCCCGGCCGAGGTCGCGGTCGTCGCCTCCCTGCTGACCCCGGGGGCGACCCGCCTCGGGCTGGCACTGGCCGTCGGCCTGCTGCTGTTGTTCTGCGCCGTCTCGCTGAGCGTGATGCGTTCGGGCCTGCTGGTGGACTGCCGGTGCTTCGGTCAGCGCGCGGTGATGGGAGGGGCGACCGTTGTCCGCAACCTCCTCATAGCCGGCATGGCCGTGGTGGGTGCTTTCGGAGCCGGAGGAGTGCTCACGGACCTGACCGGCTGGGCGGAACGTCCGGTGTGGACGGCGACCGCGACCGCCACGGGAGTGGCGCTCGCACTGCTGCTCACACAGTTCTGGGATGTCGTGGTGGGCGGCCACGTGCAGCGCTCGCTGCTGCGCGCGCAACGGTCGGAGCCGAGGAGTGCCGCACACCCGGACGGAGGTGCCGCGACGGCGGGGCAGCCGGGTCCGGCAGGAGGCCCCGCAGCCGAAGTCGGGGCCGAGGAGCTGACAGCCAGCCAGAGTGACGGCCGCGACGGGGACGGCGCCTCGCCCGGCGTCGGCAAGGTGGGCATCGGCGCTCTCTTTCCCTATCTGCGTCCCCACCTGAAGGTGCTCGGGGCGGTGTCGGCACTCTCGGTGGCGACCGCGACGGGTCTACTCGCCCAGCCGATGCTGATTCGGTCCGTCTTGGACGGCCTGCACGCCGGGGCTGCGGTCGGCGGGCTGCTGCTCGCCCTGGTGCTCCTCCTGCTGATTGCCGGAGCCGCCTCCGCGGTGCGGGACTACCTCCTGCACCGGACGGGCGAGGGCGTGGTGCTGTCCGTACGGCAGCAGTTGGCCGCACGCATGCTGCGGCTGCCGATGCCCGAGTACGACTGCCGACGCACCGGGGATCTGCTGGCCCGGTTGAGCAGCGACTCGACCCTGCTTCGTTCGGTGGTGACCGGCGGTCTCATGGAACTTCTGAGCGGGGTCGTCGTGCTGGTGGGCGCCGTCGCCCTGATGCTGGTGCTGGACCCGCTGCTCTTCGCGGTCACCGTACTGGGGCTGGCGGGTGCTGTTGGCGCGGTGGCAGTCGCCCAGCGCATCCAGGGCGCCTCCACCGCAGCCCAGGAGAAGCTGGGCGAAATGACGTCGGCCACCGAGCGGGCCATTTCCGGCATCCGGACGGTGCGGGCGGCCAGGGCCGAGGAACGGGAGACACAGGAGATCAACCGCTGTGCCCGAGGCGCCTACCGCGCGGGCTTGCGGATCGCTCGGCTGCGGGCGTTCGTCGGGCCACTCATGACCTCTGCCGTGCAGGTCGCCTCACTCGTCGTGCTCGGCGTCGGCGGCAGTCGCGTCGCCGCAGGCGACATGAGTGTCGGGGACCTGGTCGCGTTCGTGGCGCTGCTGTTCATGATGATGATGCCGATCCTGCAGGCCGTCGGCGCATACGCGGATCTGCAGACCGGGCTCGGAGCACTGCGGCGCATCGAGGAGGTGCTGTCGCTGGCGGAGGAGACGGCCGACGACCGCCGGAGCGGGCCGGTGCCCGTCAGCGTCGACCGAGCCGCCCCGACCGGGTCACCGGCCGCCATCGAGTTCGATGGGGTGACCTTCGGGTATGACGCGGCCGATCCGGTGCTGCGCGAGGTGGCCTTCCGGGTGCCCCCGGGGTCGCGCTGTGCCCTGGTGGGGCCGTCAGGCGGCGGCAAGTCCACGACGCTGGCTCTGATCGAACGGTTCTATGACGTGGACCGCGGTGCCGTGCGCGTGGACGGGGTGGATGTGCGCGACCTCTCCCGGGCGGAGCTTCGGGGCCGGATCGGCTACGTCGAACAGGACGCTCCCGTGCTGGCCGGGAGCATACGCGAGAACCTGCTGATCGCGACTCCGGAGGCTGATGACGCAGCCCTCATGGCCGCGCTGCGCGCAGCTCAACTGACGGAGCTGGTCGAACGCTCGCCGGCCGGTCTGGACGCCCCCGTGGGCGAGTCCGGTGCGCTCCTGTCCGGTGGGCAGCGTCAGCGTCTCGCCCTGGCCCGTACGCTGCTGACCGGCGCCCCGATACTGCTGTTGGACGAGCCGACGAGCAACCTGGACGCCCGTAGCGAGCACGCGCTGCGCCAAGCGCTCGACGCCGTCGCCGAGCACCGCACGCTGCTCATCGTGGCGCACCGGTTGGCGACCGTCGTCGATGCCGACCAGATCATCGTGTTCGACAACGGCAGGGTCGTGGCCGCGGGCGGACACGACGAACTGACGCGGAGCAGTTCCCTCTACCACGAGCTGGCCGCGCATCAGTTGCTCGTCCGGTAGGGCTGCCACCCACCCGACCACCCCTGGGCCGCGCCGGACACCGGGGTGGTCGCGTGCGCGCGAGCGGACGGCCGAGCCGTCAGTCGTCGCTCAGCGCGGAGCGGACCAGCGCGAGGAGCTGTTCGTCGGTGAGGCCGAGCTCACGGCCGTCCTCCACCAGCACCCTGATGTCGGCCGCCAGCCGGGCCCGCGCCTCCGGCTGGACGCCGGTCACGACCGCGCCACGGCCGCGCCGCAGCTCGATCAGCCCCTCGTCCCGCAGCTGCTGGTAGCCGCGGAGCACCGTGTGCACGTTGACTCCGAGGGAGGCGGCCAGCTCCTTGGCGGAGGGCAGCCGCTCCCCCGCGCCGGCACGCCCCTCGGCGATGGCCCCGCGGACCGAGGCCGCGATCTGGTCGCCGAGCGCGACCGGGGATGCGGTGTCGAGTCGGAACAGCACGTGTGATCACTCGTCCTCGTCGCGCCGGCGTTCCACCAGCGCGTTCAGTGTTTCGGCGGCCTGCCGTGCATCCCCGACGACCACGACGAACTCCCGCCCGGAGAGCAGGCGTACACAGAGTGCCTCACCCGAGCGCATCACCACACCCGTGGCACCCGGCCGTATGCGGTAGCCCCAACCACCGAACTCATGGAAGGCGTTGACCTTCCGCACCCCGGCCGTCTCCACCTCCGGCAGTTCGACGAGCTTGGCCGGCGCCCGCAGCCCGGCGGGCGCCACCCGCAGCCCGCGCCGGTCGACGGTCACCGTGAGCCGCGCGAGGGCCGCCACCGGCAGCGCGGCGAGGAACATGAGCACCGCGCCGACCCACAGACCGAGGTGGGCAAGGAGCAGCGCGGTCAGCAACGTCAGGACGGCGACGACGCCCATCGCACGGGAGCCCACGCGGCGGGACCAGACGACCACCTCCCCCTCGGCCAGCGGCACGGCCGCGACCGCGGGGGCCGCCCCGGGCCCCGACTCCGACCCCGGCAGCTCACCCTCGGGAACAGAGCCCACGATCCACCACGACAGCGCGCCGGCGGCACCGGCCGTGGCGATCGCCGTGGCCAGGTCACGGAGTCCCAGAGCGGCGTCCTGCGCCTGCGCGAGGTCGAGATTGGCCGCGGTGACGGAAGTGATCACCGCCCCCAGCAGCCCGGCGGTCGCGGCACCCGCCGCGACCAGCAGTCGGGCAGCGGGCTCCACGGTCCGCGGCGCCCCGACCATGGCGGCGAACATCCCGCCCATGAGCAGCAGCAGCGGGACGGCCGTTCCCAGGAGCACGGCGCGGCCGGCGAAGCCGTCCGCCTCCCCGGAACCGGCGAAGTGCGAGGCCATCGGATCGGGCAGCCGATCCCACCAGAGCACGAACGTGCCGGCGACGACCGCCAGGGCGACCAGGTACGCGGTCCCCACCACCAGTGCCGCACGCGTCTTCCACTGTCGCTGGACTCCCCGCATCGAACCCCCTCCGCGGCCACCGCTCCGGGCGGCGCCTCCACCTGTTCACGGAAGCCCATTATTCGCATGCAACTAGAACAATGCAATCCCTCGACGCGAGACCGTGACCCACGTCACGACACGCACATCACTCCGCCAAACGGCCCACCCGTCGCGATCAGATCTCATATCTGAGATATGGTCGACCGCATGAGCGATGACTACCTCTCCCGCATCGGCAAGCTCATCCGCGACGCCCGGCAGCACCGGGGTTGGACACAGCTGCAGCTGGCGGAGGCACTGAATACCAGTCAGAGCGCCGTCAACCGCATCGAACGCGGTAACCAGAACATCAGCCTTGAGATGATCGCCCGTATCGGTGAAGCCCTCGACTCCGAGATCGTGTCCCTCGGTTACTCGGGCCCGATGCACCTCCGCGTCGTCGGCGGTCGCCGCCTCAGCGGCTCGATCGACGTCAAGCCCTCCAAGAACGCCTGCGTCGCCCTGCTCTGCGCCTCCCTGCTCAACTCCGGCCGGACCGTGCTGCGCCGGGTGGCGCGGATCGAGGAGGTCTTCCGACTGCTGGAGGTCCTCGGCTCCATCGGCGTCCGGGTGCGGTGGATCAATGACGGCGACGACCTGGAGATCGTGCCGCCGGCGGAACTCGCCCTCGACGACATCGACGCCGAGGCCGCCCGGCGGACGCGCTCCATCATCATGTTCCTCGGCCCGCTGCTGCACCGTGTCGACCAGTTCAAGCTGCCCTACGCCGGCGGCTGCGACCTCGGCACCCGCACGGTCGAGCCGCACATGACCGCGCTGCGCCGCTTCGGCCTGGAGATCGCCGCCACCGACGGCACCTACCACGCGCAGGTCGACCGCTCCGTCACCCCCGAACGGCCCATCGTGCTGACCGAGCGCGGCGACACCGTGACCGAGAACGCGCTGCTCGCCGCCGCGCGCCACCCCGGCGTCACCGTCATCCGCAACGCCTCGTCGAACTACATGGTCCAGGACCTCTGCTTCTTCCTGGAGCAGCTCGGCGTGCGGGTGGAAGGTGTCGGCACCACCACGCTCACCGTCCACGGCCTCGCCGAGATCGACCGCGACGTCGACTACTCGCCCTCCGAGGACCCGGTCGAGGCCATGAGCCTCATCGCCGCCGCGGTCGTCACCTCCTCGGCGCTGACGATCCGCCGGGCGCCGGTGGAGTTCCTGGAGGTCGAGCTCGCCGTGCTGGAGGGGATGGGGCTCGACTACGACCTCACCCCCGAGTACGCCGCCGACAACGGCCGCACCCGGCTGGCCGACGTCACCGTCCGGCCCTCCAAGCTGGAGGCGCCGATCGACAAGATCCACCCGATGCCGTTCCCCGGCCTGAACATCGACAACGTGCCGTTCTTCGCGGCCATCGCGGCCTCGGCACACGGTCAGACCCTCATCCACGACTGGGTCTACGACAACCGCGCCATCTACCTCACCGACCTCAACCGGATCGGTGGCCGCCTCCAGCTGCTGGACCCGCACCGCGTCCTGGTCGAGGGCCCCACCCGCTGGCGCGCCGCCGAGATGATGTGCCCGCCCGCGCTGCGACCGGCCGTCGTCATCCTGCTGGCGATGATGGCCGCCGAGGGCACCTCGGTACTGCGCAACGTGTACGTCATCAACCGCGGCTACCAGGACCTCGCGGAACGCCTCAACTCGGTGGGCGCCCAGATCGAGATCTTCCGGGACATCTGACGGACGGGGCGTCGTGCCCCTGAGCAGCAGGGGCACGACGCCGCGCCGTCTCGGCCGCCTGCGGACACACCGGCCCGGGCGCTTCGCTGATCCGTTCTCGACCTCTCCCAGGACGCGTGCGCAGGCTGTCCGTGAACGGAGCACGATCCGCCACGGGCATCTGAGTCCCCCACGGCACACAGGGTCGACACCGCAGGCTGTGGGCGGCCGTGTCCGCCGTTCACTTCCGGCCGGGTCGCAGGGCACGCGGGTTGCCCGTCGATGCCGTACAGGCGGTCAGCCCCGGCACCCTGTCTTGGACGCGGTCCGGGCTCCGGGAGACACGCGGTGCCGGTGACCAGCAGAACCTCCCGCCGGCCCCGGACGAGCCGAGTGGCCATCGACTCTCCGGCGCTCAGGAAGCGGCCCCTTCGGGGGCCGGTCGGCAATCCGGTCCGGTGGTCAAAAAATGTGACGACAGCGTCGTCGGAGCGTGGGAGGCTCCTTCCGCGAAGCACCGCGGCGGACTGCTCGCGTTCTCGTCTCTACCGTCTTCGGGCAGTCCGCTCCGAACCTCGGGGAACAGAGTCGGTTCCTGCTGGACGAGGACAAGCACGTGCGCCGCGCACGTGCCGCCCTCGCCGCACGCCGACCCAGGAGTCACCGGTTGTCCCAGCGCACCTCGCACGCCGCCCACCCCGACCTGCAAGCCGACTGCGGCGACTGCTTCGGGCTGTGCTGTGTGGCACTGCCCTTCTCACGGTCGGCTGACTTCCCGGTGAACAAGTCCGCCGGCACACCCTGCGGAAATCTCCAGAAGGACTTCGGCTGCGGAATCCACGAGCAGCTGCGCGACAGGGGCTACAACGGCTGCGCGGTGTTCGACTGCTTCGGCGCCGGCCAGAAGGTCTCCCGGGTCACCTTCACCAGCGTCAGCTGGCGTGATGAGCCCGCCTCGGCCCGCGCGATGTTCGAGGTCCTCCCCATCATGCGCCGGCTCCACGAGCTCCTCACGTACACCGCGCAGGCCCTGGACCTGCCCTCGGCACGGCCCGTCCACCAGGAGCTCCGCCGCGCCTACGAACAGATCGACGCACTCACCCGGGAGACGCCCCAGACTGTGCTCGACGTCGACATCGACGCGCTGCGCGCCACGGTCGCCCCGCTGCTGCTGCGCACCGCCGAACTGGCCCGGGCGGCGGTTCCGGCGAGCGGAAGGAACCACCGGAGAGCCGACCTCGCCGGCGCGCGGCTGCACGGCGCGCAACTGCGGGGCGCCGATCTGCGAGGGGCCCTGCTCATCGCGGCCGACCTCTCCGGCGCCGACCCCCGCGACGCCGACCTGATCGGCGCGGACGTGCGAGACGCCGACCTGTCCGGGGCGGACCTGCGCAACGCACTGTTCCTGACCCGGTCTCAGCTTGACTCCGCTCGCGGTGATGCGCGTACGAGGATCTCCCCTCCGTTGCAGCACCCGCCGCACTGGGCGACCTGAAGCGGACCGCCGAAGAGCGCTCACGCGTTCTCGCCGTGCTGCGTCTCACGCAAGCCGTCCCCGGCCGACGACCCGCCGCCCGTCTCCGGGCGGCGGGTCGTCGCGGGCCCCGGGCTCGGCAGGGCGGGCCCGGGGATCAGCCGTGGCGGGCGGCGGTGGCCGGCGGGGCGGTGCTCCGGCGGCCGTCCGCGGCCCGTGCTGCTGCCGGGGCGGGGGCGCCGTTCCAGGCCATGCGGGACCACGGCAGTGCGATCTCGCGTGCCGACCGGACCTGGCGGGGCGCCAGGCGCTCCACCGGGACCGCGTCGCGGTGCCGGGCGAAGACGGAGTCCACGTACCGGTGGCCGGTGTCCGCGGCGACGAACAGCACCGTCCGGTCGGCGGCCGTCCGGTGCTCCCAGCGTGCCGCCAGGTACGCCGCGCCGGCCGAGAGGCCGGCGAAGACGGCGTGGCGCCGCAGCAGGTCGACGCTACCGGCGAGGGCGGCGTCGAAGGCGGTCCAGTGGACGGTGTCGTACCGGTCGTGCCGGACGTTGCCGAACGGGATGGAGCTGCCGATCCCGGCGATGATGATCTCCGGGTCGGCGACGTGCTCGCAGCCGAAGGTGACGCTGCCGAACGGCTGGACGCCGACGAGCCGGACGTCCGCACCCCGCCGCCGCAGCTGCTGGGCCAGCGCTCCGGTGGAGACACCGGTCCCCACGCCGCCGACGAGGGTCAGCGGCCCGTCGCCGAGCTGGGCGGCGAGCCGGTCCGCGACCTCGGCGTAACCCAGGTCGTGGATGTCGTCGTGGTACTGGCGCATCCAGTGGTACTCCGGGTGCTCCGCCAGGATCTCCCGGATGCGGGCGACCCGGCGGTTCTGGTCCAGCTTGAGGTCGTTGCCGGCGCGCATCAGTTCCAGGCGGACACCGAGCACCTCCAGCTGTGTGCGCAGCGTGCGGTCGACCGTGGCGGAGCCGATGATGTGGCAGCGCAGGCCGTGGCGGTGGCAGGCCAACGCCAAGGCGTAGGCGTAGATGCCGCTGGAGCTGTCGATGAGGGTGTCGCCCGGCCGGACGGCGCCGGTCTCCAGCAGGCGGCGCACGGCGGCCAGCGCGGAGACCACCTTCATGGTCTCGAAGCGGAGGCAAAGGAGGGAGTCGTCGAGCCGTATCAGGTCCGGGCGGCCGACTGCATCCGATATGTGGTCGTCCACGGGGTGGCTCCTGGGCGGTGACGGGACGAGCGAGGTGGGTGTCACGCCACCGCCCGGTAGCGGTAGACGGTGGTGGCGTCGGCGCTGAACTGCGAGAAGGGGAACGGCTCCGCGCACAGTGCCGTCACCCCCGCTCCGAGGAAGGCGCGCGCCACGGCGCTGCCGGTCTGTGCGTAGACCACCAGGGGGACACCGCGCTCCCGGCAGCGGCCGAGGACGGTGTCGAAGGTGCCGTTCCCGAGGGTCATGCCGGTGGCGACGACGGCGTCGGCGGTGTCGAGGACGGCGTGCATGTCGTCGGTGACCGGGTCGCCCCAGCGGGTGGTCCGCAGGTTGAGGTCGCAGAGCAGGGGTTCACCGCCGCGTTCGCGGATGGCGGCGACGAGCGGGTTGACGACGCCGATGAGTCCGACGGTGCTGCCGGTCGCGTCGCCGAGCAGATCGGCGACGGCGGCGTCCCGCGCGGCGGCCCGCCGCTCGGGGGTGCCGGTGGGGAGGACGACGGCCTCCGCGCCTGCGGTGTCCCGGTGCGGCGACGCCGCGGCGAGGCAGGCGTCGAGCGCCGCGATGCGCAGCGCGCGGGGGCCGTCGCGCAGCAGGGAGTCGAGGCTCGCTCCGCTGGCGTCGCGGCACACCGCGGGGTCGACCTCGTCCGCTTCGAAGGCGCAGGCGCCGAAGGAGTCACCGACGCGGACGAGCAGGTACTGGTTGAGGTAGGTGGTGTCTCCGCCGGCCAGTCGGGTGCCGTGGTGGGCCCAGAAGACGCTGGTGGCGACCAGGTGACGGGGCGGGGTCCCGTGGCGGCCGGCCCGGACGTCGGCTGTCAGCTCGTCGACGGCGCTCACGGTCGACCCCCGTCCCGGCGGCCCTGGTGGGTGATGCGGAAGAGGAAGGTGATGACGCCGTCCTGCCAGTCGTGGAGGTGGTCGATCCGCGGATCGAACCCGTGGTCGAGCGCATGCCCGACCAGGGCGCGCAGGTCTGCGGTGGTGGAGGCGATGAGGTGGATCTCGCCGTCGGGTGCGAGGAGTTCGCGTTCCGCGAGGTGGGAGAAGAAGCGGGCGACGAGCGGGGCGCCGACGCAGACGTTGCGGACGATGTCGGGGTCGTCGCTCACCGGCCGGCTGACGGCCGGGGGGTTGAAGGTGACGACGTCGAACCGGCTGCCGTCCGGGACGGCGTCGAAGAGGTCGCCGACCCGGGGGTGGAAGGCGGTCCCCGGCCGGTCGCCGACCAGCTGCCGGTAGTGGCGGGTGGTGGCAGCGATACTCGCCGGGTGGACGTCCAGGGCATGGACCTCGCGGGCTCCTCGCAGCCCGGCCGCCACGGCCTCGACGCCGAGCCCCACCCCCATGGCGGCGTAGCGGAGACCGCGCGTCTCGATACGGCCGTCGAGGACCCGGTCGTGGATCATGCGGCTGGTCCAGCCGGGGACGAAGACGCCCGGCGGCACGTCGAAGGTCCAGCCGTTCCAGGTGTGGGAGCGGGTGGTGTGCAGGTCGGACGAGGGGCGGTTGACGGCGATGATGCGGTCTGCGGGCAGCGGCGGCGGCAGCTGTGCGAGGAGGGCGGTGCCGGTCGCGGTGCGGTCCATGAGTTCTCTTCCGTTTTCGTCGGTGGAACGGGCGCGCGCATGCGGAGCCTCGGTGCGCGGCGGCGCGGTGCGTAGCGGACCGCGAGCGGCCGTCGGCGGTGTCCGAGGGGTGGGGGCGGAGGCGTCGGGGCACAGGACGGTGGCGCGTACCGGAGTGGCACGACCGAGAGCACCCTAATGGCAATGATTGTCATTGCGATAGTGTTCTTTCACGCAACGGCGCGCCCTGGCCTGAGGTTTGCGACCGAGGCGGCCGCACCGTCCCGTCCACTCGGACACCGCTCGCCGCGAGGACCGTGGCGACCGGAACCTCCCCCGTGCCACGTCAGGAGCCCCGGTGACCACTTCCGCCGCGCCACCCGGAACCGCGACCGTCCCGCCCCCGGAGCAGCCCTCGATCCTGCTCGACACGGCCTTCCTGCGACTCTGGACAGGCGCGACCGCCTCCGGTCTGGCCACCTGGGCGCTGCCGTTCGTCCTCGGCCTCGCGGTTGTCGACCGGACCCTCTCGGCCACGGAACTCGGCCTGCTGCTCGCCGCGCGAACGGTCGGGTTCCTCGCCGCGGTCCCGGTGGCGGGGGTCCTGGCCGACCGCTACTCCCGTCGCGGCGTCGTCCTCTGGTCCGGGTTGGCGGCGGGCGCGGCGGCGCCCGTGATAGCCCTCGGGGTGGACCGCTCGGTCCTGCTGATGGCCGCGGGCGCCGCCCTGGCCGGCGCGGGGCAGGGCGCCTGCCGGCCCGCCTACCAGGCGTTGACCGCCGAGGTGGTGGGCCCCGACCGGCGGCAGCAGGCCAACGCCGCCATGACCCTGGCGGTCCGGGGCACCATCCTCACCGGACCGTCACTCGCCGCGCTGCTCGCCGTCTTCCTCCACACCCGGACGCTTCTGCTCGCCATCGGCCTGCTCTGGCTCGTTTCGGCCTGCGTCCCCGGTCGGGGCGCACGGCGCGCCAACGCGCGCCCCGAGCAGGACCAGGTCGCGGCCGCTTCGTTCGCCGCGCAGTTCGGCGAGGGCGTCCGGGAGGCGCGCCGGCACCCGTGGTTCCTCGCGGGGCTGGGCGCGCTGACGGCGGTCATCGCCACCGGCTACTCCGCGACCGGCGTCGTGCTGCCGACCGTCAGCCGGGACGACTACGGCAGCCAGGCGGTGCTGGCGGGCGCCGTCACCGCGTACACGGCGGGGGCGCTGGCCGGGGCGCTCCTCATCGCACGCTGGCACCCGCGCTCGGCGGGGTGGGTGGCGCTGACCGGCCTCGCCCTCTACGGTCTCGCGCCACTGAGCCTGCTGCTGCCGGTGCCCGCCGCCGTGGTGCTGGCCGCGTACGCGGTCGCGGGCATCGGGATCGAGCTGTTCAACGTGCCGTGGTTCACCGCCGCGCAGCGGGAGGTCGCGCCGGACAAGCTGGCCCGGGTCTCCTCGCTCGACTTCCTGCTGTCGTACGGGCTCGCTCCGGTCGGTCTCGCCGTCATCGCGCCGGCCGTCGCCGCGTTCGGCGCGGAGCCCGTGCTGCTCGGCTGCGCCGTGGTCTGCTTCGCGGCGCCCGCGCTCGCCGCACTGGCGCCGGGCGCCCGCACGTTCTCCCGGTCACCGTCCCACGGACGGTGAGCATCGGGCCCGGAGGGTCGGCCACGACGGCCGTTCCCTCCGGGCCCGACGGGGTCGTCAGTCGGCGAGCTCCGCCAGGTACGCGGCGAACTTCTCCAGGCCGTCGACGGTGCGGGGGCCGCTGATGCCCTCGTTGTAGTCAAGGACGAAGAAGTTGTCCTGCCGCACCCCGGGCAGCTCGCGGGTGTGCGGCGACTCCTTGAGGAAGTCGATCTTCTTCTCCGCGGCGAGGTCGCCGTAGTCGA
This sequence comes from Streptomyces bohaiensis, assembly GCF_012033785.1. Lineage (GTDB taxonomy): Bacteria > Actinomycetota > Actinomycetes > Streptomycetales > Streptomycetaceae > Streptomyces > Streptomyces bohaiensis. The sequence goes on along the minus strand of NZ_JAAVJC010000004.1, from coordinate 21,233 downwards.
GGATGACGATCACCTCGGGCTCCGCCTCGGCGACCGACTCCCAACTCACCTGCGTCCACCGCTCGTCCAGGTCGTCGAAGATGTTCCGGGCACCGGCCGAGGCGATGATGTCGTTGGGCGGCACCTGGCTTCCGGCGGTGAACGGCTGGTCGGTACCGGAGTCGTAGAGGAAGACCGGCAGCGGGTCACCGTCGGGCGCGGCGGCGCGGACCGCCTCCACCCGCCCCTGCAACTCCTCGACCACCTCGGCGGCGCGCTCCTCCACCTGGAAGATCGCGCCGAGCCGCTCCAGGTCGGCCCAGAGCGCGTCGAACGGCGCCATCCGCTCGGGGTGGCCGGGGTAGTTGAAGCAGCTTTCGGTGTGCAGGAAGCTCTGGATGCCGAGGGTGTCGAGGATCTCGGGGGTGATGCCGCGCTGCTCGCTGAAACCTGAGTTCCACCCCGCGACCACCAGGTCGGCCCGGGCCTCGACCACGATCTCCTTGTTGAGCAGGTCGTCGCTGAGCATCTCCACCTCGGCGTAGTCGGCCGCCCACGGCGACTCCTCGACCGGCGGATTGGCGGGCGGCATGACGTACCCGGCCACGCGGTCCGTCAGACCGAGAGCGAACAGCTTGTCCGCGCTGCCGGCCTCGTAGGCGACCGCGCGCTCGGGCACGGTGTAGGTCACGGACTCGCCGCAGCGCTGGACGGACGACGACGCGTCCGACTTCTCGTCGTCCTGCTCCTCCACCTCCGCGCCGCAACCCGCGAGGGCCAGCGCCATCACCACGGCACTTCCGGAGACGGCGGTGCGGCGCGCGGCGCTTGAGGGGGTCTTCCTGGGCATGGTGGGTCGCCTTCCGGTCACGAGGGATCGAGTGAGTACAACAACTGCGGTGCGCCGCTCACCGGATGCGGGACGACCTCGGCGCGGACGCCGAAGACCTCCTCGACCAGCCGCGCGGTAAGGACCTCCGCCGGGGTCCCGGCGGCGACGAGCCTGCCGTCGGCGAGCACGCCGACCCGGTCGCAGACCGCTGCGGCGAGGTTGAGGTCGTGCAGCACGACGAGGACGGTGAGGCCGGAGCCCCGCAGGAACGAGAGCAGGCCGAGCTGGTGGCGGATGTCGAGGTGGTTGGTGGGCTCGTCCAGGACCAGCACCCGGGGCTCCTGGACGAGGGCCCGGGCCAGCAGGACCCGTTGGCGCTCGCCCCCCGAGAGGCCGGGCACGGTCCGCTGGGCGAGGTGCGCGACGTCGAGGCGTTCCATCGCCGCGCGGCACAGTTCCCGCTCCCTCGCGTTCAGCGGCTCGTTGCCCCGCCGGTGAGGCGCGCGCCCCAGCGCGACGACCTCCTCGACGGTGAAGTCGACATCGACGCCGCCGTCCTGTGTCGTCGCGGCGACGGTCCGCGCGCTCTGCCGGGGCGTGAGGCGGGAGAGGTCCTGGTCCCCCAGCAGCACCGCGCCGGCGCTGGGGCGCAGCGCCCGGTAGACGCAGCGCAGGGCGGTGGACTTCCCGCTGCCGTTCGGCCCGACGAGGCCGACGATCGCCCCCTCGGACACCGTCAGCGAGAGCCGGTCCACCAGCGTCCTGCCGTCGGTCACCACCGACAGCTCCTCGATGCGCAGTTCCATGTCAGCGGCCTCCGAACGTGTAGCCGCCGCGCCGCATCAGCGCGACGAAGACGGGGACACCGACCAGCGCGGTGATGACCCCGAGCGGCAGTTCGCGCGGGGCGACCACGGTGCGGGCCGCGAGGTCCACCCACACCATGAACAGCGCCCCGGCCAGCGGGGCGACCGCGAGGACCCGGGCGTGCGTGGCACCGACGAGGATGCGGACGACGTGCGGCATGACCAGCCCGACGAAGGCGATGGCGCCGCTCACCGCGACCATGACACCGGTGACGAGGGAGACCATCACCAGCAGCACGGTCCGCTGCCGGCCCGCGGCCACGCCGAGGCTCGCGGCCGTCTCGTCGCCGAGGGAGAGCACGTCCAGCACCCGGCCCCGCCGGTACATCAGCACCAGCCCGCCGAGCACCGCGACGGCCACCACCGGCAGCACGTCCCAACTCGCCGCACCGAAACTGCCCATCGTCCAGAACAGCACCGTGCTGGTGGCCTCGTTGTTGGGGGCGAGGTAGACGAGCAGGCTCATCACCGCCTGGAAGCCGAGCGACATCGCCACACCGGTCAGGACGAGCCGCAGGGGCGACAGTCCGCCGCGTCCGGCGGCGGCGAGGTAGACCAGCAGCGAGGCGCCGAGCGCTCCGAGGAAGGCACCGATCGAGACGGCGTGGATGCCGAGGACGGCCAGCCCGCCGGTGGTGGTGACGGCGACCGCCCCCACCGAGGCGCCCGAGGAGACGCCCAGGACGAACGGGTCGGCGAGCGCGTTGCGGACCATGGCCTGGATCACCACACCGATCGTGCTCAGCCCGGCACCGACCAGCGCCGCCAGCAGCACGCGAGGGGTGCGGATCTGCCAGATGATCTGGTGGGTGGTCACCTCGTCCGCGCCGATGGTGCCGCCGCTGAGCGCCGCCCAGAGGTGGCGGGCGGTTTCGCCCGGCGCGATGACCGCCGGCCCGAGGCCGATGGCGACGACGACGGAGACCAGCAGCAGAAGGGTCAGCACGGCGCAGGCGCCGAGCAGCCCGCGCCGGGAGGCGAGGCGGCGCTTCGGGCCGGGCGCCACCGGAGCTGCCGCCTGCCGCTGCTGCCCGATCAGGGGCGTTCCCCGGGGTGGTACGAGTGGCGAGGGCGACGGCACGGGCCACCTGCGCTTTCCATCGATAATGGAACCCATGTTCAACAGAGGAGAACTTAGACCCCTCTGCGGACCGTTGTCCACCACGGATCTCCCGAAGCCGCCGGGCGAGGCAGGGGCCGGCGAGGATGAAACGCGGGGTATCGCTTCACCCGCTACGGCTGCCGTCCGGATCCGGGCGGAAGCGGCAAGGAATTCCGTGGCACCCTCACGGCGAGTGCCCGCACCGCGCTGTGCGTCGGTGTGCGCACGAGCACCAAGAAGGTCAGGGCCAGCTCGCCCCGGGCTCGGCCTTGGTCGGTCCGCGCGCACACCAGCGGGAGACGGACCACGCCCGCCAAGGGCCGCGCACAGGAGCCGCCGGTCGAGCCGACGAGCAGAAAGAGCGGCAGCCGGGGTCCGGTCGCTCAGGGCAGCGCGCAGCGCAACTCGGGAGTGCGGGCCGAGGCGACGGGTGCGTCCACCACAGACGGGGCTGCGCCCACACACGGCGCGGAGCTGTCGACCGTCCGGCGTGCCCCCGTTGCTGCTTCTCGTCGGCCCTCGACGGACAGCCGCGCGGAGGGACCGCGGCGTCGGTACGGGCGGCGGCGTTCAGTCGCAGCCCGTACCGATTCAGCGGACGATGGTCTGGATCTCCTGGACGGTGACGTCCTGGGTGGTACCGAACTCGCCATCCGGCAGGGTCGCGCCGCTGCCGTCCGACCCCTCCCAGCTGACCTCCCACACGACCGTCGCGCTGAACGGGTACGGGCCACGGTCGTGGGTCGCCCGGTGGTAGGTGAGGCCGCAGGCCGGCGCAGTCCCGGCGTCAGCAGAGGCATAGGGCCGCCCCACAGCGCCGTCCGCCCCGACATCACAGCCGTCGTGCACCGTCGCGTCCCCCGTCCCCGCGTCGAGTTCCACATGTGACGGGGTCGCGGTCACCGTTGCCGACAGCTGCGAGTAGCCACTGATCGACGCCGTCACCGACACCGGCGCCAGATCGGACGCGTCCATCCACACCCAGGTCGCCAGATTCACCTTCTGCGCATCCGCCGCCGGACTCAACTCGGCACGGACATCAGGGATCTCCACCTCGGCATACGCCAACTCCGCCAGCATCTCCGGCGTCGGAGAGTTGGGATGCGGCGGCGGGGTGTCATCGTGGTCCACCCAGAAGATCCGGGACTCACAGCTCGCAGTCGACCCGTCGGGGTGGTTCGGGTTGGAGTGCACCGTCCACCAGGCCCCCTCGTCCTCCCGCCCGATGTTGTGATCCTCGTGCCGACTGTTCTCGCCGTAGGTCTCATCGTGCGAGTCGATGATCTCCTGAGCATTGTCCGGGTCGGTCTTGTACGCCTCGTTCTTGGCGTAGTTGTCCCACCAGTCCTTGAACTCCGACGCCGACCAGCGAGGCGCGTAATAGCACGGCGGCGGCGACCAGTTCGCCTGCCGCCCGGACAACGACCCACCATCACCCGAATGCGGCGGATCGAACACCACGCCAGCCACGCCGGCCCCGGAGACACCTGCCTTCAGCTTGTTGCCATTGCGGTCTCCGCGGACATCTCCTCCTCGGTCCCCGCGACCACCACCGCCGTCTGTGGCGACCGCTGGTGCGGTCGCCGACAACAGCAGCGCACCGACCAGTACGGCAACCGAGCTCACCGCACGCACGTGTCGTCTTCCCGCTCGGTCGTCAGCACCACGGTCTGCCAAACTCCGACATCGTTTAGTTCCTGACGCGAGGTGTAGTAGTAAGTACCGCTGTCCGGCTCTCTTTCACCACTGTCCACCTTCACCAGGTATGACTCGGACATGTCCGCACAGTACGTAGCGACGGCCGCGGTGTCGGACTGCATCTCGAGAGTGCGGTTGTAATAGTACGTGGTGCCTCCGAAAGAAAGCCCGTCGTCATGCATACCGGAGGCGAACTCAAGGCTCTCCAGCAGCGCCGTGTCCGCCTGGTAGAACGGCAGGGACGGCACCTTCGTGTCGCCACTCGTGATGGCCTCGTCCACGGCGTTGATGGCGTGCTCCTGGTCGGCGAGGACGGCGAGTTCGACCGGGTCGTCGGTGTCGACCTCCTCGAAGACGTTGTTCACCTCGTCCGGCAGGTTGATCTCCGGACGGTCGATACCGTCCTCGGGCAGTTCGTCCTCGCCCGTCTCGTCCTCCGCCTCGTCGCCCTCGCCCTCCGTGGGATCCGGCGAAGCCGAGGAACCGGCGTCGACGCCGGGCAGCGCGTCGTCGCTGGAGTCGTCGCTCCCGCCGCAGGCGGTGGCGAGCAGGCCGGTCGCCAGCACGGCCGCGACCACAGAGGCAGAGATTCGGCGCCGCATGTCAGAAACCCCTCGGAAGCGTTCGAACAGAGAAATACGAGTCACGATACGTCATGTCCCGGACACCCCGAGGTGCAGGCGGCCGGCAGGGCACTCGGCCGTAGAGACGGGATCGTGCACACAACGGTTCCGGCGGTACCGGGGCAAGCAGCAGACACCGGGGCTCCACGCTAAGCCTGGGCTCAGGGTTCCGAGCACTCCCGGCGCATGCTCCCCCACGCGAGCGACAGCGGCGCAGCGGCGCGGTCCGAGCCGCCCTGAGGTGCGGGGCGAGCGCGCGTCTCCGCCACGACATCTCCGTGCCGGGGCTGCTGCGGGGCGAGCACGGGCACGGGTCACCTGTCGGCCCACGTGGTCACGGTCAACGATCTCTACGCCTTCGATCCGGACGTCGCGGTGGGGTTCGAAGAGTGCGAGGACGTCCTCGGGCCCCCCTTCCGGCAGCCTGCGCAGGGGCTGGGCTTCAACGGTTCGGCGGTGGCACACACGTGGCGGAGCATGATCCGGCGGACCAGTTCCTGTGGGCCCGCCGAGCCTCCGCCGAGCGTAGGGCTCGGGGCGCCGGCCTGCGTCCCGAGCACGCGCGTCCCGTCAGTCGCTCGCGGGCCGCTTGGCGATGACGGCGATCTCGATGGCCTGGCCGGCTCCGAAGCTGGGAGCGAGGGTGCCGACCGCCTCCCAGCCCTCGGCGCCCAGTGCGGTCAGATCGCTCTCGATCTGCGCGTAGTCGAAGGCCTTCCAGCCGAGCTTGTAGGTGAGCACCTTGTGTTCCCAGCGGGTCGTCATCAGCGTGTCCTTTCAGTGGTTCCGCGAGCGGCTCCCTGTCACCGTGACGGCGTCGGCCGGGTCGGTGTGCGCACCAGAAGCCCACACCGTGCCCCTGGGGCACGGTCAAGGATCCGGTCCGGCGAGTCGTCGCGACGGTGACCGGTAAGTCGCCAACCGAACCCGAGCCGCGCTGCCGCGGCCAGGTTCCGGGGCGGCCTCCACCGACGTCTCCACCGAGGTCACGCTCGACATGACCTCCACCTCGGCGACGACGGACGAGTTCGAGCCGATCGACACCGCTCCGGTCGTCACTTTCGCCCCGCCCCGGCGAACGTGCGGGCGTTCGCGCTGCCGCTCACCTTCCAGGGCGGCGACGCGGAGACGGTGCGGGTGGAGAGCTCCGTCGACAGCGACTCCGGACCCCCGGCCGGTGCGCGCCACGGGCACACGGCCGGGGCGGGGTGCGCACCGGCCCCGGTCCGCCGGCGCAGCCGCCGCAACACGAGCCCGGATATCCGGGGTGGCCGGAACGGCATGCTCGCCTTGCCCGAGGGTGCATGCCGCCGGTCGGCCACGCCATACGGTGACGTCGCCCCGTCCGGGCGCGCGACGGCGCGGGCCCGGCGCATCCCGGCCGCAGTCGGCCGCCCCCACGCAAGGAACGACATGATCACGGACGAGATCCGCGCCGCACGGCAGCAGCTGGTGCTCGACCACTTCGAGGACGAGGTGCGGCAGGAGTGGGACGACGTGCTGTCGACCTTCCCCCACCCGCACTACGAGCTGATCCCGACCATGACCGTCCACGACGGCGGTGACCAGGTGCGCGGTTACTACCACGAGACGCGGGTCGCCTTCCCGGACCAGCGCCACGAGATCATCGCGCTCCGGCACGCCGATGACGCGGTGATCGTGGAGTTCTGGCTGATCGGCACCCATCTCGGCCCGCTCGGTGAGATCCCCGCGACGGGCGGCACCTTCCGCGTCCGGATGACCGCCTACTTCATCTTCGACGCGGCGGAGAACCTCGTCTGCGAGCGGGTCTACTTCGACACGCTCTCCATGCTGCGGCAGCTCATCGGCGGGTTGAACATGCGGAACCCGAAGAACTGGCTGCTGACGGTCCGGTGCCTGCGTGGGCTGCTGCGGATGGCGGGCGGGGAGCCGCATCCCTCGCTGGTCGACACGGTGGAACCGGAGCTGGCCCGCCGCCCCGCGGCAGCCGCCGCCACGGCGGAGGCGACCGCCGCCGAGGTGGGTGTCTCGGACGCGGCGTCGGCGGTCGCGGCCACCGACACGCCGGCGTCGACGACGACCGACGGCACGGCGACAGCCGCCGAGAGCGTGACCGCGACCGAGCCCGCCGGCGAGACCGTGACCGCCGGCGAGACCCCGGCCGCCGCCGGGGCCGAGGACGCGGCCGAGACCGCCCTCGGGGCGTCCGAGGCAGCCGGGCCCCCGGCCGAAGCCGGCCGGGACGCCGACGCCGACGCCAGTGGGAGCCCCGCGCCGGAGCGGCCCGGTACCGCCCGCTGACACCACGGTGACCCGGCACCGCCCGGTGCCGGGTCACCGCCGCCGTCGACGCGCCTCCGCGTCAGTGGTCGTGCCCGGAACCCTCCTCGGCGCCGCCGTGGCCCTCGTGGCCACCGCCGTCACCACCGCCGGCGTGGTGGTGCTCGTAGTCGGGGATGGTGCCGTCCGGCCGTTTGACCAGCAGCAGCCCGGCCATGCCCATGTCGGAGTGGCTCTGCACGTGGCAGTGGTACATCCAGGCGCCGGGTCCGGCGCCCTCCCCCGCCACGATCTGGAAGCCGAACGAGTCGCCCGGGCCGGTGATCTTGTTGTCGATGACCCGGCTGGAGTCGTCGGGGCCGCTGAGCAGGCCGGTGCGGTTGTCCGCCCACCGGTGCCCGTGGATGTGGAAGGTGTGGTACAGCTCGCCGTGGGTGAGGTTGATGATCTCGACCCGGTCGCCCATGGTGACCTCGAAGTCGGGCCCCACGCGGTTGTTGTTGGTGAGCATGTCGTTGAAGACGATGGTCAGCGTGCGGTCGGGAAGGATGTCGCCGTCCCGCCTGACCACCAGGGCGCCGTAGAGCCCGTTGCGCACCCCGGCCGTGCCGTGGTCGGTCCCCACGACGTGGTCGTGGTACTGCCAGTAGCCGGCGCTGCCCTCGCGCCAGGTGCCGTCGGCGCGGCGGCCGGGGATGTGGGAGCGCCAGGTGTAGGTGCGTTTGCCGCCCGGCGGGACGTGGCTGTTGGACATCCGGGTGCCGTCGCTGGATATCTCGTAGTCGACGCCGTGGACGTGAAGGCTGGCGTCCACGTCCATGGTGTTCTCGACCTCGATGTGGAGGGTGTCGCCCTCGACCATCTCGATGAGCGGCCCGGGGACGCTGGCCTTGCCCTTCTCCAGCCCGTAGCCCATCCGTCCGTCGCTCAGCCGCTCGATGAAGAGCTTCATGCGGCGGGTCTCGTTGCGGGCCTTCGCGGTGCGGACCGACAGCGGCGAGGCGCCGTCGGCGCGGCTGGGCGGGCTGACCGCGGTCAGGGACGCGGCGCCGGCGATGGCGGCGGCGCCCCAGAACAGGGACCGTCTGCCGAGCCCGCGGTCCCCCGTGGTGGTGCTCGCGTCGCGCCAGGCGCCCTCGGATCCGTTGCCACCGCCGTGGCCGCTGGTCGCGGCATTCATCAGCAGAACTCCCTCTGACTTCGGCCAGTTGAGCGATCGACGCGAGGAGCGCCACCTCTCAGGACCGGCACAACGTAGCCAGCCGCGGTGACTTTTTCCAGACCTGGGACAAACTTTTGCCGTTCTTCGGCATAACCCCTTGGCGTGCACCTGTCGGGGGTTTACCTTGCTCGCTGACCCCGTAAGCAGTGAGGAGTGGGTGGCACATGCGGCCAACACCGCATCACAGTCCCATGAGTTCGGAGCCCGGGAACAGACCCGGCGCGGACGCGGGCGGCCGCATGCGCCGCTCGCGTCGCACGCGCGCCTGGTCCGCGGCTCTGCTCTCCGGCGTGATGGCAACCGGCGCGCTCTACGCGACGCCCGCCAGCGCCCAGCCGTCGGCGGAAAGCGTCGCCTCGGCTCTCAACCTGCCGTCCCCACCGGGCGGCGACGACGTCCGCGTCCTGGTCTTCCACGGCTCGGCCAACGAGGAGTCCCCCACCGTCAACGCGGGCATCGCCGCGCTGGAGAGCATCGGCCGCTCCGGACCCGCCGCCCAGCGGTTCCGCATCGAGGCCACCGACGACGCCTCCGTCTTCACCGACGGCCGCAAGCTCGGCACGTTCAACTCCGTCGTCTTCCTCACCGGTGAGGGCGACGTCCTCAACCCCGAGGAGGAGCTGGGCCTGCAGGCCTACCTGGGTGCCGGCGGCGGCTTCCTCGGCGTCCACGAGGCAGCGCGCACCGAGCCCTACTCCGACTGGTACCGCGACCTGATCGGCGCCCGCGCCACCGAGGACAGCGGCAGCGTCGCCCAGCGCGCCACCGTCGAGGTCGGCGACCGCGAGCACCCGGCCACCGCCGACCTCCCCCTGGAGTGGAACCGGCTCGACCGCTGGCTGAACTGGGAGGACAACCCCTCCGGTGACGTCCACACCGTCGCGCGAGTCCGGGAACTCGACTACGAGCCGGGCGAGTCGGCCAACGGACCGGACCACCCGATCAGCTGGTGCCAGGACTACGCCGGCGGCCGGTCGTTCTACACCGCCATGGGCGGCACCGTCGGGTCCTGGGCCGAGGCCGACTTCCGCGACCACCTGCGCGGCGCCCTCACCTGGACCAACCGCGTCGCTCGCGCGGACTGCCAGGCCACCGTCACCGGGAACTACGTCGCCGAGCGGCTGACCGCGCCCAACCAGCCCGGCGAGCACGACCAGATCGGTGAGCCCCACGGTCTCGTCGCGGCGCCCGACGGCCGCATCTTCTACATCAGCCGCGGCGGCCGCGCCTCCGGCGAACCCGTCGTCACCGACTGGAACGACCCCGACATCGGCAAGGGCGAGGGCGAGATCCACGTCTGGGACCCGAGGACGGAGGAGGTCTCGCTGGTCGGGTCGCTCACGATCTTCGGCAACAAGGGCGGCGGCGGCGAGCTGGTCAAGACCGAGGAGGGCCTGCTCGGCATCGAGCTCGACCCGCGGTTCGCCAGCAACGGGTGGATCTACCTGCACTGGACGCCGCACTCGGAGATCGACCGCGACAAGCGCGTCGCCGAGCGCCGCGTCTCCCGCTTCACCGTCAACCGCTCCACCGGCAGGCTGGACCTGTCCTCGGAGAAGGTGCTGCTGGACTGGGAGGTGCAGATCCACAGCTGCTGCCACGCCGGCGGCGGCATGGCGTGGGACAGCCACGACAACCTCTACATCGCCACCGGTGACACCAACTCCTCCGGCTTCACCGGCGGTTACTCGGGCAACAACCCGGAGCCGGTCTACCAGGGCATCTCGTTCGCGGACGCCCGCCGGACCTCGGGCAACACCAACAACCTGAACGGCAAGATCCTCCGGATCCACCCCGAGCAGGACGGCACCTACACCCTCCCCGCGGGCAACCTGTTCACGGGACGCGAGACGGCCGAGGGCGGCGGCAAGACCAAGGGCGAGATCTACGCCATGGGTGTCCGCAACCCCTCGCGAATCTTCGTCGACAAGCAGACCGACGTGCTCTACGCCGGCTGGGTCGGCCCCGACGCCTCGGCTCCGAGCCCCACCTGGGGCCCCGCCAAGTACGAGTCGTACGCGGCCATCACCGAGCCCGGCAACTTCGGCTGGCCGTTCTGCATGGGCAACAACCAGCCCTACCGGGACCGCAATCTGCCCAACCCGGACCAGCCGCTGGGTTGGTACGACTGCGACGCCCCGCGCAACGAGTCGCCGCACAACGACGGGCTGGTCAAGATCCCGCCGATCACCCCGGTGTCGATCTGGTACGCCCCCAACGGCGGCGGCACCGACTACCCGCGCAACGCCGACGGCGTCCCCTCCTACGAGGCGGACGAGGAGTTCCAGCTCCTGCCGTGGGCCCGCGGCGGCGGCCAGGCCGCGATGACCGGCCCGGTCTACCGCTACGACGAGAACCGCGCCAGCGACGTCAAGTGGCCCTCCTACTGGGACGGCAAGTGGTTCGTCGGCGACTTCTACGACGGGGTGCAGCCGCGCCACGCCGTGCTCCTCGACCCCGACAGCCTCGGGACCGGGGCGCTGCCCACGCACGCCGAGTCGCTGAAGGACATCATCCCGGTCGGTGAGGGCGGCATCCGCAACCTCATGGACTGGAAGTTCGCGCCCGACGGGTCGCTGTACGTGCTGGACTACGGCCGCGGGTTCTTCACCTCCCATTCCGAGTCCGCCCTGTGGCGGGTGACCTACGACGGTGGCGCGCCGACCCCGGCCGCGGCCGACCTGGTCAGAAAGGGCGACTGATGAGACCGACGACCGTAGCGCCGCACCGCGTTCGACGCGGCGGCCTGTGGACCGCGCTGCTGGCCTCGGTGGTGCTGCTGCTGGGGCTGACCCCGACGGTGGCCTTCGCCGGCGCCGACGGCCGGTCCGGTGAGGCCGAGCCGCGCGACGACGCGGAGACCGCGCAGCAGCAGGTGCTGACCTGGACGGCCGACGACCGGGTCGACACCTACGCCTCCGCGCCGGAGACCGCCGTCGCGGGACCTGCGACGATCGTGTTCGACAACAGCGTGGAGGCCGGCAACGACATCGCCATGCCCCACACGCTGACCTTCGACACCAGCGACCCGCAGTACAACGACGACGTCGACATCAACCTCCTCGCCAACCCGACCGACAACAACGGCGGGGTGCACGAGGTCGAGGTCGACCTGACGCCGGGCACCTACCGGTACTACTGCGCCATCCCCGGCCACGGCACCATGCAGGGCACCCTGATCGTGACCGAGGACGACGGCGAGGACTCCACCCCGCCGGAGGTCACCGCCTCCGTGGGCGGCGCCCAGGACGAGGACGGCAACTTCTTCGGCTCCGCCACGGTCACCCTGGAGGCGACCGACAGCGGTTCCGGCGTGGAGAGCGTCGAGTTCGCCGAGGGCGAGGACGGCGACTGGCAGCCCTACACCGACCCGGTCGTGGTGGACCAGGTGGGCGACCACCTGATCCGCTACCGCGCCACCGACGTGGCGGGCAACACCTCCGAGCCGGGCACCGTGGAGTTCACCGTCGTCGAGCCCAGTGACGACCAGGAGGCGCCGGAGACCTCGGCCACCGTCAGCGGCGAGCAGGACGGGGACGGCAACTTCCTCGGCTCTGCCACCGTGACCGTGACCGCCTCCGACGCGGGCTCGGGCGTCAACACCATCGAGTACGCGCTCGGTGCGGACGGCGAGTGGCAGGAGTACGAGGGCCCGGTCGCGGTCCACGAACTCGGCACCCACGTGCTGCGCTACCGGGCGACCGACCGCGCCGGCAACACCTCCGAGGAGGCGAGCGTCGAGTTCACCGTGGTGGAGCAGGTGGAGGAGGACACCACTCCCCCGGACGTCTCCGCGACGGTGGCCGGCACCACCAACTCCAGCGGCGCCTACATCGGTCACGCCCGCGTGACGATCGACGCCACCGACGACGACTCCGGTGTGGAGCGGATCGAGTACTCGCTCGACGCCGGCCCCTACCTGGAGTACACCGACACCGTCATCGTCGACGGCGTGGGGCGGCACACCGTCTCGTACCGCGCGACGGACGTCGCCGGCAACACCTCCGAGCCCGGCCAGGTCGTCTTCAGCGTGGCGCGCGGCGGCGGGGTTCCCGCCCCCAACTGCGCCGAGTTCGACGAGCGCCGCACGGTCATCGTCGGTGACGTGGACACCGGGGTGCCCAACCGCATCACCGACACCCGCTGCCGCATCAACGAGCGGATCGAGGACGAGAAGGACTGGTCCTCGCACGCCCTGTTCCTGCGTCACGTGGACGACGTCGTGGGCCAGCTCCTCGACGAGGGCGTCATCGACGAGCGCGAGGCCGGTCTGATCCGTGAGGCCGCGCGCGACTCCGGTGTCGGCACCCCCGGCAACACCGAGGGCTACCGCAGCCTCTTCGACGGCAGCGAGCGGAGCTTCGAGCGCTGGCAGCACGTCGGCGGCGGGGCGTTCGACCTGTCCGAGGACAACGCCATGACCAGCAGCACCGAGGTCAACGGCATGGGGATGCTGTGGTTCCCGGAGCGGCAGTACGAGAACTTCTCGCTGAAGCTCCAGTGGCGTGACGACGCGCCCGACGGCATCTTCACCAACGGCGGCGTCTTCGTGCGCTTCCCCGACGTCCACGGGCACCCCGAGGAGTCGCGGCCCGAGTGGGTGGCGATCAACTACGGTCACGAGATCCAGATCTACGACCGCCCCGACGGGGACATGTACAAGACCGGCTCGATCTACGGGTTCGACCGCGTCGGTCTCGGCGGCGCCGGGGTCACCCCCAAGGGCACCTGGAACGACTACGAGATCCGGGTGATCGGGCAGTCCTACGAGGTCTACCGCAACGGTGTCCTCATCAACGAGTTCGAGAACGCGCGCGGCCAGGTCTTCGAGCCGCCGCGTGGCGGCGACCCGGGCACCAACGGCCGCCGCAACGCCTCCGGCTACCTGGGCCTGCAGGTCCACGGCGCCAGTGAGGTGGTCTCCTACCGCGACATCCGCATCAAGGAGCTCTGACCGGTAGCAGGCACGGCACGCCGACGGCGGGGCCCGGACCCCCTCTCCCCAGGGGGTCCGGGCCCCGCCCGTGCGAGGCCCGGCCGGCGCGCGGGCGGCACGGCGCACGGCAGCGGTCCCCGTGCGGGCGGGCGCCCCCGGAGTACGCTGACTGGTGGTGACGCCACGCACCTGTTCCGTGTGCGGACGCATGGTGTCGCCCGCCGCCCCCGGCCTGCGGCGGGCGCCGCGGCCTGCACGGGCGGGCGCGGCGCCCACCGCCCGCCGGAGCCGGCCGCCAGGGCCGTACCCGACCCGAACGGAGCAACCGCGTGAGCGCAGACCCGTCCCAGTGGGACCGCGACCAGATCATCTCCCGGATCGACACCTCCGTCCCCCACTCGGCCCGCGTGTGGAACTACTGCGCGGGCGGCAGCGACTGGTACGAGGTGGACAAGCAACTGGTCGACCAGTTGCTCGCCGACTACCCGAGCGCCGCGGGCCTGGCGGTCGCCTCGCGGCAGTTCCTCGGCCGAGCCGTCCGCCACCTGGTGCGGGAGGCCGGGGTGCGGCAGTTCCTCGACATCGGCACGGGGCTGCCGACGGGCGACAACACGCACCAGGTGGCGCAGCGCCACGCCCCGGACGCCCGCATCGTGTACGTGGACAACGACCCGCTGGTCCTGCTGCACGCGGAGGCGCTGCTCACCTCGACCCCGGAGGGTGCCACCGTCTACATCGAGGGGGACGTGCGGGATCCGGACACGGTGCTGGCGGCGGCTCGCGAGACGTTGGACTTCGAGCAGCCGATCGCGCTGATGCTGCTGTCGATGCTCGGGCATATCGAGCCCGGGCCCGCGGCGGAGCTGGTCCAGGAGTACATGAGCCGACTGCCGTCGGGCTCCTACCTGGTGACGTGCGACAGCATCGACTCCCCGGCGATGGTGGAGCTGAACGTGCACTACGCCGCCTCCGGCGCCGCGCCCTACTACGTGCGGTCCCGGGAGGACCTGGCCGCCACGGCGAAGGGGCTGGAGATCCTGCCCCCGGGGATCGGCCCCATCCCGGAGTGGCACCCGGACACGGCGGCGCCGGCGCCGGCGGACCAGATGGACCAGTGGGGGCTGGTGGCACGCAAGCCCTGACGCGCCGGGGTGGGGGCGGCCCGCGGCCGTCCCCACCCGCTCCGCCGCCCGTGGTCAGCGGGCGGCGGCCGCCTCGCGCCGGAGGAACGCGGCGGTGTGCGACTCGGCGCAGTCCAGCAGGGCCCGCGGTGTCCCCTCGAAGAGCACGCGGCCGCCCCGGCTGCCGCCTTCCGGACCCAGGTCGACGATCCAGTCGGCCTGCTTGATCACCTCCAGGTTGTGCTCGATGAGCAGCACGGTGTTCCCGGCGGCGACGAGCCGGTCCACGATGCCCAGCAGCCGGTCCACGTCCGCCATGTGCAGCCCGGTGGTGGGCTCGTCCAGCACGTAGACGCTGCCCTCGCCGTGCAGGACGGTCGCGAGCTTCAGCCGCTGGCACTCCCCGCCGGAGAGCGTGGAGAGCGGCTGGCCGAGCCGCAGGTAGTCCAGTCCGACGTCGACCATTGCCCGCGCCGCGGCGTGCAGGGCGCGCTCGGTGAAGAACTCGGCCGCCTCCCGGGCGGTCATGGCGAGGACCTGGTCGATCGAGCGGCCCCGCAGGGTGTGCTGTCTCACCTCCTCGCGGAAGCGGCGGCCGCCGCACTCCTCGCACGGGGTCCGGACGCCGTCCATGAACGCCAGGTCGGTCCAGACCACCCCCATGCCCTGACACCCCGGGCAGGCGCCGGTCGAGTTGAAGCTGAAGAGGGAGGCGCTCACCCCGCCGGCGCGTGCGAAGAGCCGCCGGATGCCGTCGAGCATGCCGGTGTAGGTGACGGGGCTGGACCGCCGGTTGGTGCCGACCGCGGACTGGTCGACGACGACGGCCTCCGGATGCTGCTCCAGGAACGCCCCCACCAGGGTGCTCTTGCCCGAGCCGGCGACCCCGGTGACCGCGGTGACGACGCCGGTGGGGACGGCCACCGTCACGTCGCGCAGGTTGTGCCGCGCGGCGGCGCGGATCTCCAGCCGGCCGGTGGGTGTGCGGAACGTCTGCCGGACGGGGGCGCGGCGCCGCAGTTCGCGCCCGGTGACGGTGTCGGCCGCCGCCAGGGTCTGCGGGGTGCCCTGGTGGACGACCTGCCCGCCGTGCTCCCCGGCCCGCGGGCCCATGTCGACGACGTGGTCGGCGATGGCGATGACGTCGGGGTCGTGCTCGACCACCAGCACGGTGTTGCCCTTGTCGCGCAGCTTGCGGAGCAGCGCGTTGAGGCGGTGGACGTCCCGTGCGTGGAGCCCGATGCTCGGCTCGTCGAAGACGTAGAGCATGTCGGTGAGGCTGCTGCTGAGGTGGCGCACCATCTTGATCCGCTGCGACTCGCCGCCGGAGAGCGTGGTGGTCCGCCGGTCCAGCGAGAGGTACCCGAGGCCGATGGCGACCAGGTCGCCGACCCGGTCCACCAGGCTCGCGACGACGGGCTCGGTGTCGGGGGCGGCGAGGCTCGGCAGGAGGGCGAGGAGTTCGGTGGCCTCCAGGGCGGAGAGGTCGGCGATGGAGTGGCCCCCGATGCGGCTGGCGAGGACACCGTCGTTGTACCGGCTGCCGTCGCATCGGCCGCAGGTCGCGGAGGTCACGAACCGGAGGAAGACCTTGCGGTTGCGCTCGGCCATCTCGGCGGTGTCCTTGCGGACGTAGACGCGGGTGAACCGGTCCAGCAGCCCCTCGTACCCCTTCGGGGTGGGCCCGAGGGCGTCGCCGCCGTGCAGCAGGGTCCGCCACTCCGCCTCGGTCCATTCGCACAGCGGCTTGTCGTTGTCGAAGAGCCCGGATCCGGCCAGGCTGTCCCAGAACCACTTGCCGACCCCGAAGTCGGGGTGCTGGATGGCGCCGCCGTTGAGGGAGAGCGACCGGTCGACGAGGGCGTCGAGGTCGATCTCGGTGGTGCGGCCGATGCCCTCGCACGCCGGGCACATGCCGAGCGGGTCGTTGAAGGAATAGGCGTGGGCGGCGCCGTGGTGCGGAGCACCGCCCCGGGAGAGCAGCAGCCGCAGCAGCGGGGCGATGTCGGTGATGGTGCCGACGGTGGAGCGGGAGTTGCCGCCGAGCCGCTTCTGGTCGACCACGATCGCCGCGGAGAGGTTCTCCAGGGCGTCGGCGTCCGGCCGGCCGTGCTGCGGGAGGAAGCCGCGCTGGAAGGCGGTGAAGGTCTCGTTGAGCTGGCGCTGCGCCTCGGCGGCGATGGTGTCGAACGCCAGGGACGACTTCCCGGAGCCGGAGACGCCGGTGAAGACGGTGATCCCCCGCTTCGGTATGCGCAGCGACACCTCGCGGAGGTTGTTCTCCCTCGCTCTGACCACGTTGATCTCACCGTCGGTCGACATGCACCCCTACCTTTCTACGCTGTACGGAGCTGGACACTCTACACTGTACGGAGTACAGTCGGACCACCGTCGCGACCACCTCCCGCGCCGGACCCGCGACGACCACCCGAGCGAGGAGCGAGCACGGTGAGCACCGAGGACCACGACCGCACCCCCGAACCGACCGGCCGACCCGGCCCCACCGACCCGGCCGGCGCCCCCGCGGCCCCGATGGCGGGCGACCCGCCCCGGCCCACCGCCGGCAGCGGCGAGGAGCAGCCCGAGGCCACGGCGAGCAACAACGCCGGCGACCCCCGCGCCACCATGGAGCTGCTCTGGGGCGCACGCCCCCGCCCCTCCCGCGGACCGCGGCCGCGCCTGGACGCGGAGGCAGTGGCGCGCGAGGCGATCGCGCTCGCCGACGAGGAGGGACTCGCCGCGCTCTCGATGCGCCGGTTGGCGGCACGGCTGGGCGTCACCGTGATGTCGCTCTACACCTACGTACCGGGCAAGGCGGAGCTGGTGGACCTGATGCTGGACCGGGTCCTCGCCGGACCCGACGGCCCCGAACTGACCCGCACCGCCCCGCTCCACGGCGACACCGGGGGCGCCCCGGTAACCGACTGGCGTGACCGGCTGGCGGCGGTGGCGCGGGCGGAGTGGGAGCTGAACCTCCGCCACCCCTGGCTGCTGCAGGTGACCACGGCGCGCCCGTCCCTCGGCCCGCACGTCCTCGACTGGTACGAACGCGCGCTGCACGCGGTGGACGGGGTGGGCCTGACGGAGGTCGAGATGGACAGCGTGGTCGACCTGGTGACCCACTACGTCCACGGCGCGTCGCGTTCGGCGGTCGCCGCCGCCGACGTCGACAACCGCACCGGCATGACCGACGACCAGTGGTGGGGGGCGGTCGCGCCGCTGCTCGACGAGGTCTGGCCCGCCGGCAGGTACCCCGTCTCCGACCGCGTCGGCCCGGTCGTCGGCGAGCTGCACGGCGCACGGATTCCGCCGGAGCAGTCCTTCGCCTTCGGCCTGGAGCGGCTGCTCGACGGGGTCGCGGTGCTGATCGAGGGACGGACCGGGGAGGGCGGTACGCGCCGGTGATCCGGTCGGCGCCGGGGTACGACCGGATCAGGCGCGTGAGCCGGCGCGGCCGGGCAGGATGGAGGGCATGGGATTCCACGTCGACTCCGAGGTCGGCCGACTGCGACGCGTCGTGCTCCACCGTCCGGGTCTGGAGCTGAAGCGACTGACACCGTCCAACAAGGACGACCTGCTCTTCGACGACGTGCTGTGGGTGCGCCGGGCCCAGCAGGAGCACGACACCTTCGCCGCGGTGCTGCGCGAGCGGGGCGTGGCCGTCCACCTGTTCCAGGACCTGCTCTCCGAGAGCCTGTCGATTCCGGCGGCGCGCGAGCTCGTGCTGGACCGGGTCTTCGACGAGAAGGAGTACGGCCCGCTGGCCACGGACCACCTGCGGGAGGCGTTCGAGGAGCTGCCGGGCGCGGAGTTGGCCGGCGCGCTGGTCGGCGGCATGACCAAGCGGGAGTTCCTGGAGCGCCACGCCGAGCCGACGTCGGTCCGGTTCCACGCGATGGAGCCGGACGACTTCCTGCTCGATCCGCTGCCCAACCACCTGTTCACCCGCGACACCTCGGCGTGGGTCTACGACGGGGTCTCGATCAACGCGATGCGCTGGCCCGCTCGCCGGCGCGAGGTGGTGCACTTCGAGGCGATCTACCACCACCACCCGCTCTTCACCTCGGCGGCGGCGCGTCCCTTCCGGCTGTGGTCGGAGGGCCAGGCCGCCTACCCGTCCACCATCGAGGGCGGCGACGTGCTGGTGCTGGGGTCGGGCGCGGTCCTCATCGGGATGAGCGAGCGGACCACCCCGCAGGCGGTGGAGATGCTCGCCCGGGGGCTGTTCGCGGCGGGGTCGGCGCGGACGATCGTGGCGCTGGACATGCCGAAGACCCGGGCGTTCATGCACCTGGACACGGTGCTGACCATGGTCGACGGCGAGACCTTCGTCCAGTACGCGGGGCTGGGGATGCTGCGCTCGTACACCATCGAGCCGGGCGCCGCGGAGAACGAGCTGAAGGTGACCGACCACCCCCCGGAGCACATGCACCGCGCCATCGCCGCCGCACTGGGGCTGGACGGGCTGCGGGTGCTGACCGCGACGCAGGACACGCACTCGGCGGAGCGGGAGCAGTGGGACGACGGCTGCAACGTCCTGGCGGTGGAGCCGGGCGTCGTGCTCACCTACGAACGCAACACCACCACCAACGCCCACCTGCGGCGCAGCGGGGTCGAGGTGCTGGAGATCCCCGGTGGGGAGTTGGGCCGCGGCCGGGGTGGCCCGCGGTGCATGAGCTGCCCGGTGGAGCGCGACCCGGTGAGCTGAGCGGGGGCGGCCGCCTCCTGGTGCGGGCCCGCGCGAGGAGGCGGCCGACCCACCCCCACCCCGCATAGCGATACTGGGTGATGCATATACTTCCAGCTTCCGGTATCCACCGCGCCGACGCAACGACCCAGGAGCCACCATGGCGACAGACCTCACCGGGCGCCACTTCCTCAAGGAACTGGACTTCTCCGCCGCTGAGTTCCGGCAGCTGATCGAGCTGGCGGCCGAACTGAAGGCAGCCCGCCGCGCGGGCACCGAGGTCAGGCGCCTGACCGGCCGCTCCGTCGCGCTGATCTTCGAGAAGACCTCGACGCGGACCCGCTGCGCCTTCGAGGTGGCCGCCGCCGAGCAGGGGGCCACCACCACCTACCTCGACCCGGCCGGCTCGCAGATCGGCCACAAGGAGTCGGCGAAGGACACCGCGCGGGTCCTGGGGCGCATGTTCCACGCGGTGCAGTACCGGGGCAGCGCCCAGCAGACCGTGGAGGAGCTCGCCGCCCACGCCGGCGTCCCGGTCTACAACGGGCTCACCGACGACTGGCACCCGACACAGATGCTCGCCGACGTGCTCACCATGACCGAGCACCGCCCGGGACCGCTGGAGGAGATCTCCTTCGCCTACCTCGGCGACGCCCGCTTCAACATGGGCAACTCCTACCTGGTCACCGGGGCGCTGCTCGGCATGGACGTGCGCATCGTGGCGCCGGAGCGGTACTGGCCGGCCGCCGGGGTCGTCGCCGAGGCACGCCGGCTCGCGGAGGTCAGCGGGGCCCGGATCACCCTCACCGAGGACGTGGACGAGGGGGTGGCCGGCGTCGACTTCGTCGCCACCGACGTCTGGGTGTCGATGGGAGAGCCCGCACAGGTGTGGGAGGAGCGGATCGTCGACCTCGCGCCGTACGCGGTCACCATGGACGTGCTGCGTGCTTCCGGGAACCCCGACGTGAAGTTCCTGCACTGTCTGCCCGCCTTCCACGACCTCGGCACGGCGCTCGGGCGGGAGATCCACGAGCGGTTCGGGCTGGAGTCCCTGGAGGTCACCGACGAGGTCTTCGAGTCCGCGCACTCCGTGGTGTTCGACGAGGCGGAGAACCGACTGCACACCATCAAGGCGGTCCTGGTCGCCACCCTCGGCTGAGCGACGCGCCCAGGGGCCGTGCCGCCGCGGCGCGGCCCGGCGCCCGTCGGTCAGCCCCTCGGTCAGCCCCTCAGCCCGGCGCCAGTCGGCGGTGCCCCGAGATCCCGGACCGCGGCGGCGACGGGGGCGAGCCGGGCGGGGCCGACCCGACAGCACCCCCCGATCAGCCGGGCACCGGCCGCGTACCACGCGGCGACCGCGTCGGCGGTGGGTACGGCCGACCCGTGCCAGCCCCGCTCGGCGTCCCACCGCTCGCCGCTGTTGGGGTAGGCCACCCCCGGCAGGCCGGTGACGGCGGCTGCGACGCGCAGCGCCGGTGCGACCTCGGCCGGGGCGCAGCAGTTGACGCCGACCGCGATGACGCGGGGATGCCCGAGGGCGACGGCGAACGCCTCGGTGAGGGACTGCCCGGCGCGCGTCCGCCCGTCGGCGACGGTGTACGAGAGCCACACCGGCACGTCGACCCGTGCCGCGGCGGTCAGCATCGCCCGCGCCTCCACGACGTCGGGGACCGTCTCCAGGGCGAGCACGTCGGGACGTCCCGCCGCGGCCGCTTCGATGCGCGGCCGGTGGAAGCGGACCAGTTCCGCCTCGGTCAGCCCGTAGCGTCCCCGGTACTCGCCGCCGTCGGCACGCACCGCCCCCAGCGGCCCGACCGACGCCGCCACCCACACGCGCTCGGGGTGCCGGCGTGCCGCCTCGCGGGCCAGCTCCGTGGCGCGGGCCGCCACCGCGGCGGCCCGGGT
>NZ_JAAVJC010000049.1 GCF_012033785.1 Streptomyces bohaiensis | reverse complement strand
CCCCCCCCCCCCCCCCACCCCTCTTCGGCGTTCCCGGCCGGCCCGCGCCCGCCCGGTCCGCCGCCGGCTCGCGTGCCACTGTCCGACGCCGCGCCGCCCGGGGGCGCTCACCCGCGCGGGGCGGGGCGTCTCCGTGCCCGGGGCGCACGCCGCCCACCCGGGAGGTGTGCCGAGGTGCCGCGCGCTGCCTCGGGACCCGACCGGAGGCCGGCATACCGGCGCGGCGCACGGGCATCACAGGTGTCACAGGAGCATCACCGATCATCGAGAATCTCATACGGAACATGTCAAGGGGGTGAATCCGGGAGAGGTGTGGACCTGTTCGCATGTCGGTCGCCGCGGGCGTGGCGACGATCACATCTGTCCGTTTCGCGGCAAAGAAGCCCATGCTCTATGTCCCTTTTGGGACCTGAGTCACATTGATTGTCATCTCATCGTGATCTCAAAATGCTGACTGCGCGGCCGTTATGGCCAATAGTTGGGGCGGTTGTGACTACCGGGACTGTGGTGGTCCGAGAGGTGCCGGGGATGGGTGGGAGTCAGGCTCCCCGCACGAGCGGCGCCGGATGAGCAAATGAATCCAAGGAGGCAGGGCCCATGCGCGGTGCGCGTAGCGCCAAGTGGGTGGCAGGTGCGATAGGTGTGGCTCTGGTCGCATCCGCCTGCGGCAGCGGCGACGACAACAGCAGCGGCTCCGGCGGCTCCGGTGACGGCGGCGGTGTCTTCACCGTCGACTCCGGCGAGCCCCAGAACCCGCTCGTCCCGACCGACACCAACGAGCAGTACGGTGCGCTGGTCATCGACAACGTCTTCGCCAACCTCGTGGACTTCGACGAGGACGGCGAGCTGGTCTACACCGCCGCCGAGTCGATCGACCGCAACGAGGACGGCACCGAGTGGACCGTCAACCTCCGTGACGGCTGGACCTTCCACGACGGCGAGGCGGTGACCGCCGAGTCCTACGTCAACGCGTGGAACTGGGCCGCCAACATCTCCAACAACCAGAAGAACAGCTACTGGTTCCAGGACATCGTGGGCTACGACGAGGTGCACCCCGAGGAGGGTGAGGCCACCGCCGAGACGATGTCCGGGCTGGAGGTCGTCGACGAGACCACCTTCACCATCAGCCTCAAGTCGCCGTTCTCGTACTACGACTACAAGCTCGGCTACAACCCGTTCACGCCGCTGCCCAGCAGCTTCTACGACGACCCCGAGGCGTTCGGCGAGAGCCCGGTCGGCAACGGCGCGTACAAGTTCGCCTCCTGGGAGCGCGAGCGGAAGATCACCCTGGAGGCCTACGAGGACTACCAGGGTGACAACGCGGCCCAGAACGACGGCGTCGAGCTGGTCACCTACACCAACCTCAACGCCGCCTACCAGGACCTGCTCTCCGGCAACCTGGACGTCATCCGCCAGGTCGACACCCAGAACCTGCCGGTCTTCAAGGACGACCTCGGCGACCGCGCGATCAGCCAGCCCTACATGGCCAACCAGACCATCGTCCCGGTCTTCTACAGCGAGACCTGGGAGGACATCGACCCGCAGGTGCTGCAGGGTCTGTCCATGGCGATCGACCGCGAGACCATCGTCAACACGGTCATGAACGGCTCCGTCACCGTCGCCACCGGCTTCGTCGCCCCCGGCGCCAAGGGGTACGAGGAGAACGCCGGCGGCGAGGTCATGCAGTTCGACCCGGAGAAGGCCAAGGAGCTGATCGACGAGGCCGGCGGTGTCCCCGGCAACGAGATCCGGATCCAGTACAACGCCGACGGCGGCCACGAGGCGTGGGTCACCGCGGTCTGCAACAGCATCCGCCAGGCCACCGGGGTCGAGTGCTCCGGCGACGCCAAGCCGGACTTCCAGACCGACCTCAACGCGCGTGACGCCAAGGAGGTCAAGTCGATGTACCGGGGTGGCTGGATCGCGGACTACCCGCTAAACGCCGCCTTCATGAAGGAGCTCTACGGCACCGGTTCCTCCGCCAACACCGGCTTCTTCTCCAACGAGGACGTCGACCGGATGTTCGCCGAGGGCGACTCCGCCGCCTCCCTCGACGAGACCGTCGCCGCCTACCAGGACGCCGAGAAGGAGCTCTTCGAGCTCATGCCGGCGATCCCGCTGTGGCACCAGCAGGTCAACGGTGGCTTCTCGGAGCGCGTCTCCGGCGTCACCTTCGACCCCTCCGGTCAGCCCGTCCTGACCGACGTCACCGTCGACTGAGACGACCGGCGCACGCAGCGGTGACCAGCCGCGGGCGTGCCGTGTGACACGAACAAGGGGGCCGATGCGCCACTCCGCGAACCGGAGTGGTGCGTCGGCCCCTCCAAGCTGACTTGGAGGAACCATGGGGCGCTACGTCGTGCGGCGACTGCTCCAGATGATCCCGGTCTTCATCGGGGCCACACTGCTGGTCTTCCTGATGATGTACGCGCTGCCCGGTGACCCGGTGCGGGCGCTCTACGGGGAACGCTCCGTCGACGAGGCGCAGATCGCCGCGATCAAGGCGGAGCTGGGGCTGGACCTGCCCCTCATGCAGCAGTACTGGAACTACCTGCTCGGCGTGTTCCAGGGCGACTTCGGCACACAGATAGCCTCCCGGCGCCCGGTGATGGACGTCATCACGCAGGCGCTGCCCGCCACGATCCGGCTGACCGTGCTGGCCTTCCTCATCACCGTGGTGCTCGGTGTGGGCATGGGCCTGGTCGCGGGGCTGCGCCGCGGCGGCAAGATCGACCGGGCGATTCTCTTCGTCACCCTGATCTTCATCTCGGTCCCGGTCTTCGTGATCGGCTACGCCTACCAGAACTTCTTCGCCAACACCCTGGGGTGGACGACCCCCACCGTCCGCGACCCGGAGGCATGGACGCAGCTGATCCTCCCGGCGCTGGTACTGGCCTCGCTGTCGCTCGCCTATGTCGCGCGGCTCACCCGGACGTCGATCGCGGAGAACGCCCGCGCCGACTACATGCGCACCGCGAAGGCGAAGGGGCTCTCCCGGCCCCGCGCCGTGACCGTCCACCTGATGCGCAACTCGCTCATCCCGGTGGTCACCTTCCTCGGTGTCGACATCGGGAACCTGATGGCCGGCGCGATCGTCACCGAGGGCATCTTCAACGTCCAGGGCATCGGCAGCGCCGTCTACCGGGCCTTGTCGTTCCGCGAGGGCGCGACGGTCGTCGGCATCGTCACCTTCATGATCGTCGTCTACCTCGTCGTCACCCTGCTCGTCGACCTGCTCTACGCGGTCCTGGACCCGAGGATTCGCTATGCCTGACCAGAACCTCACCGGTACCCGGTCCACCGCTCCGGTCGCGGAGGTGGCGCAGGCGGAGGCCGGGCCGCCGCCGGGCAAGCCCCGCTCGCTGTGGTCCGACGCCTGGAGCGACCTCCGGCGCAAGCCCAGCTTCCTGATCGCCGCCGCGATGATCCTGGTACTGATCGTCATCGCGGCCTTCCCCGGCCTGTTCACCTCCGCCAGCCCGCGCGACGCGGACCTCTCCGGTGCCTTCCTGCGCTCCCCGGAGCTGACGAAGTTCTTCTCCCCGGAGTGGTTCGGGTACGACAGCCAGGGCCGCTCGGTCTACGCGCGTGTCATCTACGGCACCCGGGCCTCGATCGTCATCGGTGTCTCGGTCACCGTCATCGTGCTGTTCGTCGGCAGCCTGGTCGGCATGATCGCCGGCTACTTCGGCGGCTGGGTCGACGCGGTCGTCTCGCGGATCGTGGACACCTTCATGGGCATCCCGTTCCTGCTGGGCGCGATGGTCATCCTGGTCTCCTTCGACGTGCGCGGGAAACTGGTGATCACCCTCGCGCTGGCCGTGCTCGGCTGGACCACCATCGCGCGCGTCATGCGCGGCTCGGTGATCTCCGTCAAGCAGGCGGACTACGTCCAGGCCGCCCGGTCGCTGGGGGCCGGCACCTGGCGCATCCTGCTGCGGCACGTGCTGCCCAACGCCATGGCGCCGGTGATCGTCGTCGCGATGGTCGCCCTCGGCGGCTACATCTCGGCCGAGGCGACGCTGTCCTACCTGGGCATCGGCCTGGCCGATCCCGCGATGTCGTGGGGCAGCGACATCAACACCGGCAAGGACCAGATCCGGGTCGCGCTGCACGTGCTGATCTTCCCCTCGATCATGCTCAGCGGCACCATCCTGGCGTTCCTGATGATGGGTGACGCCGTGCGCGACGCCCTCGACCCCAAGCTGCGCTGAGGGAGGCGTACCCGATGACAGAGACAGGTATCGACCTCGTCAAGAACGAGACGGCCGCCACCCCCGGCACCCCGTTGCTGGAGGTGCGCGACCTCCAGGTGGAGTTCCACACCCGCGAGGGTGTCGCCAAGGCCGTCAACGGTGTCAGCTACTCGGTCGAGGCCGGGGAGACGCTGGCGGTCCTCGGCGAGTCCGGCTCGGGCAAGTCGGTCACCGCGCAGGCGATCATGGGCATCCTCGACATGCCGCCCGGCCGCATCGCCGGCGGGGAGATCCTCTTCCAGGGCCAGGACCTGCTGGCGATGACCGAGGCGCAGCGGCGGAAGATCCGCGGCAACAAGATCGCGATGATCTTCCAGGACGCGCTCTCCTCGCTGAACCCGGTGCTCTCCGTCGGCTACCAGCTCGGCGAGATGTTCCGCGTCCACCGCGGGGCGTCCCGCAAGGAGGCCACGGCGCGGGCGGTGGAGCTGATGGAGCGGGTCCGCATCCCCGCCGCCAAGGACCGGGTGAACGACTACCCGCACGAGTTCTCCGGCGGCATGCGGCAGCGCATCATGATCGCCATGGCGCTGGCGCTGGAGCCGGACCTGATCATCGCGGACGAGCCGACCACCGCGCTGGACGTCACCGTCCAGGCCCAGGTGATGGACCTGCTCGCGGAGCTCCAGCAGGAGTACCGCATGGGGCTGATCCTCATCACCCACGACCTCGGCGTCGTCGCCGACGTGGCCGACCGCATCGCGGTGATGTACGCCGGCCGCATCGTGGAGCGCGGCGACGTCCGCGAGATCTACCGCACCCCGGCGCACCCGTACACCAAGGGGCTGCTGGAATCCATCCCGCGGTTGGACCAGAAGGGCAGCGACCTCTACGCGATCCGCGGCCTGCCGCCGACGCTGACCTCGCTCCCGGCCGGCTGCTCGTTCAGCCCCCGCTGCGACCGGGCCCGGGAGATCTGCCTCACCGAGCGCCCGCTGCCGGTCACCGTGCTCGACGCCGAGGGCGCGCCCGTGCCGGGCCGCTCCAGCGCGTGCCACTTCTGGAAGGAGACCCTCCATGGCTGACACCACCCGCGAGCCGATCCTGGAAGTGCGCAACCTCGTCAAGCACTTCCCGCTGACCCAGGGGATCGTCTTCCGCCGCCAGGTCGGCGCGGTCCGCGCCGTCGACGACATCTCGTTCACGCTGTACCCGGGGGAGACCCTGGGCATCGTGGGGGAGTCGGGGTGCGGGAAGTCCACCGTCGCCAAGCTGCTGATGAACCTGGAGCGGGCCACCGCCGGGGAGATCTTCTACAAGGGCGAGGACATCTCCAAGCTGTCCGGCCGGGCGCTCAAGGCGGTGCGGCGGAACATCCAGATGGTGTTCCAGGACCCGTACACCTCGCTCAACCCCCGGATGACGGTCGGTGACATCATCGGCGAGCCGTTCGACATCCACCCCGAGGCTGCGCCCAAGGGCGACAAGCAGGCACGGGTCCGGGAACTGCTGGACGTGGTCGGGCTGAACCCGGAGTACATCAACCGGTACCCGCACCAGTTCTCCGGCGGCCAGCGGCAGCGGATCGGCATCGCCCGCGGTCTGGCGCTCAACCCCGAGATCATCATCTGCGACGAGCCGGTCTCCGCGCTGGACGTCTCGGTGCAGGCCCAGGTCATCAACCTGATGGAGAAGCTCCAGGACGAGTTCGGTCTCTCCTACCTCTTCATCGCGCACGACCTGTCGATCGTGCGGCACATCTCCGACCGGGTCGGCGTGATGTACCTGGGGAAGATGGTGGAGATCGGCAGCGACGCCGCGATCTACGACCACCCGACCCACCCGTACACGCAGGCGCTGCTCTCCGCGGTGCCGCTGCCCGACCCGGACGCGCGGGAGGGCCGGGAACGGATCATCCTCACCGGCGACGTCCCCTCGCCCGCCAACCCGCCCTCCGGCTGCCGGTTCCGCACCCGCTGCTGGAAGGCGCAGGACCGCTGCGCGGAGGAACTGCCGCTGCTGGCGGTGCCGCAGCGGTACGCCGACGCCGACACGGCGGTGGCACACGACTCGGCTTGCCACTTCGCCGAGGAGAAGCCGCAGGTGACCCACGCCTGACGGCGCTGCCGCGGCCGACGCGGCGCGTCCGGCGTTCGCCGCGGCATGGCACGCGCCCCGGTTGCGGCATCCGAGCGTATTTGGGTCGATGATCACCCGAACGATTTACACATGGTGAGAAAAACCCCGCGAAGGGCGCTCTGATGGGCTGCGACTCACGATGTCGGCAGCCCGAGGAGGCACCCGATGCGCAAGGGCACCCGTCTGACGGCGGCAGTCGCCACCGCGACCGCCGCGGCCCTGCTGGCCACGTCCTGCGGCAGTGACTCCGGGGGTGGAGGCGGCGGGGACGGTACGGTGCGCGCCTCCTGGGGCGACCCGCAGAACCCGCTGGAGCCCGCCAACACCAACGAGGTGCAGGGCGGCAAGGTCATGGACATGATCTTCCGCGGCCTCAAGCGGTACAACCCCGAGACCGCCGCCGCCGAGGACGCGCTCGCCGAGTCGATCGAGACCGACGACCAGCAGAACTTCACCATCACGATCAAGCAGGGCTGGACGTTCAGCGACGGCACCGAGGTCACCGCCGACTCCTTCGTCGACGCCTGGAACTACGGCGCCAACATCGAGAACAACCAGATCAACAGCTACTTCTTCCAGTTCATCGACGGCTACGCCGACGTCCACCCCGAGGACGAGGGCGCCGACCCGACCGCCGACACCATGTCCGGTCTGGAGGTCGTCGACGACCACACCTTCACCGTCCGACTGACCGAGCCGTTCTCGCTCTGGCCGGACACCCTGGGGTACGCCGCCTACTCGCCGCTGCCCCGGTCGTTCTTCGACGACCACGACGCCTGGCTGGAGAAGCCCGTCGGCAACGGCCCGTACATGATCGACAGCTACGCCCGCAGCCAGTCGATGACCCTGGTCGAGTACGGGGACTACAGCGGTGACGACACGGCGCAGAACGACGGCGTCGAACTCCGCGTCTACACCGACAACAACACCGCGTACACCGACCTCCAGGCCGGGAACCTCGACGTCATCGACGACATCCCCGCCTCCCAGCTGAACAACGCCGACGCGGACCTCGGCGACCGGTACATCAACCAGCCCGCCGGGATCATCCAGACCGTCTCGTTCCCGCTCTACGACGACGCCTGGTCCGGCGAGGACATGGTCAAGGTCCGCCAGGGGCTGTCGATGGCGATCAACCGCGAGGAGATCACCAGCAAGATCTTCGCCGACACGCGCACCCCGGCCACCGACTTCACCTCCCCCGTGCTGGAGGAGTCCGGCGGCTACGAGCCCGACCTCTGCGGCGACATCTGCTCCTACGACCCCGAGCGGGCCAAGGAGATGATCGACGAGGCAGGCGGGCTGCCCGGCGGCACCGTCACCCTCACCTCCAACGTCGACACCGGCTCCCACCGGCAGTGGATGGACGCCGCCTGCAACAGCATCAACAACGCACTCGGCGACACCGGCGCCTGCACGGTCAACCCGGTGCCGACCTTCGCGGACTTCCGCAACCAGGTCACCTCCGACTCCATGACCGGCATGTTCC
Organism: Streptomyces bohaiensis; assembly: GCF_012033785.1. GTDB lineage: Bacteria > Actinomycetota > Actinomycetes > Streptomycetales > Streptomycetaceae > Streptomyces > Streptomyces bohaiensis. The sequence continues at coordinate 17,038 of NZ_JAAVJC010000049.1, read as the reverse complement.
GCAGTGGCTGGCAGATGGACTACCCGCTGATCCAGAACTTCCTGCAGCCGCTGTACTACACCGATGCCTCCTCCAACGACTCCGGCTACAGCAGCGAGGAGTTCGACGACCTCGTCAACCGCGCCAACTCCGCGGACGACGAGGACGAGGCGATCGACCTCTTCAAGCAGGCGCAGCAGGTGCTGGTGGACGACATGCCGGTCATTCCGCTCTGGTACCAGAACGGCACCGCCGGCCACTCCGAGCGCGTCTCCGACGTGCGGCTCAACCCGTTCTCGGTGCCGGTCTACACGGACATCACCGTCTCCTGACGCCCCGTCGGGGGGCGCCGGCCGTCCGCCGCCACCGGCGGCGCGCCGGCGGCCCCCGGACCGCGACCACCTCACCGACAGGAGGGCCCGTGGGGCGTTACGTCATCCGGCGCCTGCTCCAGATGATCCCGGTGTTCATCGGCGCCACCTTTCTGATCTTCCTCATGGTGTACGCGCTCGGCGACCCGGTGACCGGACTCTTCGGAGACCGGGCCCCCGACGCGGCCACCGCCGCCCGGCTGCGCGCCGAGTTCAACCTCGACAAGCCGGTCTGGCTCCAGTACCTGCTCTACATGGGGAACATCTTCACCGGCGACTTCGGCACCGCCTTCAACGGCCGCCCGGTCACCGAGCTCCTCGCCCAGGCCATCCCGATCAGCTTCCGGCTGATGCTCGTCGCCATCGTCTTCGAGATCGTGCTCGGCATCGTGCTCGGCGTCGTCACCGGCCTGCGTCGCGGCCGCGCCGCCGACACCTCGGTGCTCATGGCCACCCTGGTGGTCATCGCCATCCCCACGTTCGTCCTCGGCACGACGCTCCAGTTCTTCCTCGGTGTCGAGCTGGGCTGGGTCAACCCGGCGGTGAGCCCCGCGGCGCCGTTCGACGAACTGATCGTGCCGGGCATCATCCTGGCGCTGGTCTCCCTCGCCTACGTCACCCGGCTCACCCGTACCTCGATCGTCGAGAACGCCCGGGCGGACTACGTGCGCACCGCGGTGGCCAAGGGGCTGCCGCGCCGCCGCGTCACCACGCGCCACCTGCTGCGCAACTCGCTGATCCCCGTGGTGACCTACCTCGGCGCGGACATCGGGACGTTGATGGCCGGCGCCATCGTCACCGAGCGCATCTTCAACATCCAGGGCGTCGGCTACCAGCTGTACGAGGGCATCCTGCGGCAGAACTCGCCCACCGTGGTGGGGTTCGTCGTCGTGCTGGTGCTGATCTTCCTCGTCGCCAACCTCCTCGTCGACCTCCTGTACGCCGTGCTCGACCCGAGGATCCGCTATGCCTGAGCCCACCCGGCCGGACACGCCGCTCGACGCCCAGGGCGCCGCCGTCGACGAGGCCGTGATCACCCGCACCGACCCCGGGCGCGCCCGGAGCCTCAGCTCCGACGCCTGGCACGACCTGCGGCGCAACCCCGTGTTCGTGATCTCCGCGCTGCTGATCCTCTTCCTGCTGGTGATCGCGGTCTGGCCGTCCAGCATCGCCACCCGCGACCCGCTGTACTGCCAGCTGTCGCGCTCCCTGGAAGGCCCCGCGCCGGGCCACTGGTTCGGCTTCGACACCCAGGGGTGCGACGTCTACACCCGTGTCGTCTACGGCGCCCGCGCCTCCATCGCCGTGGGCGTCTGCGCCACCCTCGGCGTCGCGGTGCTCGGCACCGTCGTCGGCGGGCTGGCCGGCTTCTTCGGCGGCTTCTGGGACGCCCTGCTCTCCCGCACCACCGACGTCTTCTTCGCCGTGCCGCTGGTCCTGGGCGCCATCGTCTTCCTGTCGATGATCAAGCTCAGCGGGATCTGGCCCGTGGTGCTGGTCATCGCGGCGCTCGGCTGGCCCCAGATCGCCCGCATCGCCCGCGGCGCGGTCATCACCGCCAAGCAGAACGACTACGTGCAGGCCGCCCGCGCCCTCGGCGCGAGCAACAGCCGCATCCTGCTGCGCCACATCCTGCCCAACGCGATCGCGCCGGTCATCGTCATGGCGACGATCATGCTCGGCACCATCATCGCCCTGGAGGCGACGCTGTCCTTCCTCGGCGTCGGGCTGCGGCCGCCGACCGTCTCCTGGGGGGTCGACATCTCGGCCGCCTCCGACGGGATGCAGTTCCGCAACGCGCCCCACATCCTGCTCTACCCGGCCGCCGCGCTCTCGCTCTGCGTCCTGGCCTTCATCATGATGGGCGACGCCGTCCGGGACGCCCTCGACCCGAAGCTGAGGTGACGCCCCGATGACGGACGACCGGCTGCTCGAAGTACGCGACCTCGAGGTGGAGTTCACCACCCGGGACGGAGTGGTGCGCGCACTCAACGGCGTCAGCTACGGCGTGGACGCCGGGGAGACGCTGGCGGTCCTCGGCGAGTCCGGCTCGGGGAAGTCGGTCACCGCGCAGGCGATCATGGGCATCCTCGACATGCCACCCGGCCGGATCACCGGCGGCGAGATCATCTTCCAGGGCCGCGACCTGCTGCGGCTCTCCGGGGAGGAGCGCCGCCGCATCCGCGGCCCGAAAATGGCGATGATCTTCCAGGACGCGCTCTCCTCGCTGAACCCGGTGCTCTCCGTCGGCTACCAGCTCGGCGAGATGTTCCGCGTCCACCGCGGGGCGTCCCGCAAGGAGGCCACGGCGCGGGCGGTGGAGCTGATGGAGCGGGTCCGCATCCCCGCCGCCAAGGACCGGGTGAACGACTACCCGCACGAGTTCTCCGGCGGCATGCGGCAGCGCATCATGATCGCCATGGCGCTGGCGCTGGAGCCGGACCTGATCATCGCGGACGAGCCGACCACCGCGCTGGACGTCACCGTCCAGGCCCAGGTGATGGACCTGCTGGCCGACCTCCAGCGCGAGTACCGCATGGGGCTGATCCTCATCACCCACGACCTCGGGGTCGTCGCCGACACCGCCGACCGCATCGCGGTGATGTACGCCGGCCGCATCGTCGAGAACGCCCCGGTCAAGGAGTTGTACGCCGCCCCCGCCCACCCGTACACCAAGGGGCTGCTGGACTCCATCCCCCGACTGGACCAGAAGGGCGGGCAGCTCTACGCCATCCGCGGCCTGCCGCCCAACCTGCTCCACGTGCCCGGCGGCTGCCCCTTCCACCCGCGGTGCCCCCGGGTGCGCGACCGCTGCCGCACCGACCTCCCCCCGCTCTACGCCGTCTCGGAGCAGGCCGCCGACGGCGCCGCCGACGCCACCGGTGAACGGGCCGAGGCCGTCTCCGCCGACCCGGCGCAGGACGAGATCGCCCGCGTCCCCGAGCTCGGGGCGCGCTCCAGCGCCTGCCACTACTGGAAGGAGACCGTCGATGACGCCCGGCGCACGTGAGCCGATCCTGGAGGTCCGCGACCTCGTCAAGCACTTCCCGCTGACGCAGGGGATCGTCTTCCGCCGCCAGGTGGGGGCGGTGCGGGCCGTCGACGGCATCTCCTTCGCGCTGTACCCGGGGGAGACGCTCGGCATCGTGGGGGAGTCGGGGTGCGGGAAGTCCACCGTCGCCAAGCTGCTGATGAACCTGGAACGCCCCACCGCCGGCTCGGTGTTCTACAAGGGCGAGGACATCTCCGCCCTGTCCGGGCGGGCGTTGAAGGCGGTGCGGCGGAACATCCAGATGGTGTTCCAGGACCCGTACACCTCGCTCAACCCCCGGATGACGGTCGGCGACATCATCGGAGAGCCGTTCGACATCCATCCGGACGTCGCCCCCAAGGGCGACCGGCGCCGCCGCGTCCGGGAACTGCTGGACGTGGTCGGGCTGAACCCGGAGTACATCAACCGGTACCCGCACCAGTTCTCCGGCGGCCAGCGGCAGCGCATCGGGATCGCCCGCGGCTTGGCGCTCAACCCCGAGATCATCGTCGCCGACGAGCCGGTCTCCGCGCTGGACGTCTCGGTGCAGGCCCAGGTCATCAACCTGATGGAGAAGCTCCAGGACGAGTTCGGCCTCGCCTACATGGTCATCGCGCACGACCTGTCGATCGTCCGGCACATCTCCGACCGGGTCGGCGTGATGTACCTGGGGAAGATCGTCGAGATCGGCAGCGACACCGCCATCTACGACCACCCCACGCACCCCTACACCCAGGCGCTGCTCTCCGCCGTCCCCGTCCCCGACCCGCAGGCGCGGGAGGGCCGGGAGCGGATCATCCTCACCGGTGACGTCCCCTCGCCCGCCAACCCGCCCTCCGGCTGCCGGTTCCGCACCCGCTGCTGGAAGGCGCAGGAGCGGTGCGAGCGGCAGGAGCCGCCGCTGGCGCTGCCACCGGTGCTGGCGGACCGCACCGGCGAGGTGCTGCACGACTCGGCCTGCCACTTCGCCGAGGAGAAGCCGCGCGTGGCGCACGGTTGACCCGGCGCTGCGCCGGGCTGCGGCCGGGACGCACGACCGGAGGGCGGGACGGACACGATGGCCGCCCCGCCCTCCGTATTTACGGCACCCGCACGGCCGTGGCCCCAGTGTGCGGTGTCCGCATATCGGGCGGGCGTCCGCCGAGTTGCCCCCGTGTTAACCCCCCGGAGGCGGCGTTGTCGGGTTTGCCGGACATGGGTCACGGATGCGCGCGTGCGCCCCGCCTCTGCTCCGATGCACCGACCTGTGCGGCCTCACGGACAGTTAGGATCCACGGCGCAGGGTGGGTAGGACTTTCGGCAGTCGTTCCCCCGTGCCGCTCACCCCTGTCCGCTCGCTGTATCGGAGGTACACCGTGGCCCTGTCCGTCTCCGCGGTGCTGCTGCTCGCAATCCTGGTGTTCATTCTCATCAAGAAGGCCGGGATGAAGACCCTCCACGCGGTGGTCTGCATCCTGTTCGGCTTCTACCTCGCCAACACCAACATCGCCCCCACCATCAACGAGGTGACCTCCAGTGTCGGCGGCATGATCAACAGCATCAGCTTCTGACCGCCCGGCGCCCGCGGCGCCGGGCCCCACCGGACCCGGCTCCCGGGGACGGGGCCGATAGGCTCACCCCATGAGCGACGGCCCCCCCGGTGTCCTGCTGGTGCACGCGCACCCCGACGACGAGTCGATCAACAACGGCGTCACCATGGCCGCCTGCGTGGAACTCGGTGTGCCGGTGACGCTCGTGACCTGCACCCGCGGCGAGGAGGGTGAGGTCATCCCCGCGTCGCTCGCGGAGCTGACCTCCGACCGGGAGGACCGTCTCGGCGCCCACCGGGTCACGGAACTGGCCGACGCGATGGCCGAACTCGGCGTCACCGACCACCGGTTCCTCACCATCGCGGGCGAGACGCCCCGGGACTCCGGAATGATGGGCCTGCCCCACAACGAGCGCCCCGGGGCCTTCTGGGGCGTCGACCTGGACCGCGCCGCCGCCGAACTGGCCGCGGTGATCCGCGAGACCCGGCCCGCCACCGTCATCACCTACGACCCCGACGGCGGCTACGGGCACCCGGACCACATCCAGGCCCACCGGGTCGCCACCCGCGCCGTCGAACTCGCCGCCGCGCCGGAGCCGCCCGGCCTCCGCTCCGATCCCCCCGCGGCCGCCCCCGCGCGACCGCACCGGGTGGCACGCGTGCTGTGGAACAGCGTCCCGCGGTCTGCGGCCGAGGCGGCCCTCCGCCGGCTGCGCGACACCGGGCCGCACGGCGACGCGAGCCGGGTGGGCCCCGACGGCGGCCCCGCCACGGCGGTCGCCGCGCTCGCCGACATCCCCGGCGTCGTCGACGAGGCCGCGATCGACTGGCGTGTCGAGGGCAGCGACCGACAGGTCTCGGCCAAGGCGGCTGCGATGCGCGCGCACCGCAGCCAGGTCACGGTGGTGCCGAGCCGGACGGGGGCTCCCGAGACCGAGTTCGTGCTGTCCAACGTCCTCCTCCAGCCGCTGTGGCCCACCGAGTGGTACCGGCTTGTTTCCGGGGAGCCGTTCGGCGCAGACGACGCCGGGCCGTTCCTGCCCGGTGCGCCCTGTCCCGACGGCGAGACCGGCGAGACCGACGGCACCGGGGGTTCGCGACCCGGAACGGTCCGCCCGTGACCGGCGCCGCCCGTTCCGAGCGGGTCCCGGTCGGTGGCGGCACCCGGCCGGGCCCCGGGCGGGTCCTGGCCTACCTGGGTCTCGGCCTCGCGGGCTTCCTCGTCGCCGTCGCCGGAGCGCTGGTCCAGGCCGCCTGGTTCCCGGTCGGTCTGCTGCTGGCGCTCGCCGGAGCGGTCGGACTGTTCTGGGGCGGTGCGCTGGTGACTCGCGCCAAGCTCGGCGTCGCCGTGCCGGCGGGGCTGTGGGCCGTCACGGTGCTGGTGCTCACCGCCACCCGGCCGCAGGGGGACTTCCTCTTCGGTGCCGAGGCGTCGAGCTACCTCTTCCTCCTCGGAGGGATGGGTGCCGCCGGGCTCTGCCTGGCCCTCGCACCGGCCGACCGGCCGCTCTTCGACCCCACGCGCCCGCTGGGCGGGGGCAGATCGGGCACACCACCCCGTAAGGGTGGCTGAACACCTCGGCGGGCACTGACCTTACCCATCGAACGTGGCTGCCAATCCCGCCACCGGCGGATACCACGGTGCGGGTCCCAGTATGGTGGGGCTCGCCGTTCGTTCCCGGCAGATCGCGGACCGGCCGGTGAAACCAATCGGGAGATCCTGCCTTGAGTCGTGAAAAAGACAGCCCGACCCCCTCGTTCGGGGGGCGGGAGCCCTACGGGGACAACCCCACTCCGGGTGCGTCCGACGGACCGGGCGCCGCCAAGCCCGGTGACAAGAAGACCGAGACCACCATGACCACGCGCATCCGGATCAACATCCCGGGTTCGCGGCCGATCCCCCCGGTGGTCATGCGCGAGCCGGTCCAGAAGCAGGACGAGCCGCCGACGCCGCCCCGGCAGTCCCGCCCGCCCGAGGCGGAGCAGGGCGCCGAGCCGTCCGCCGCGGGCCGGCCCGATCCGGGGGCGGCCGCGGCGAAGAAGGCCAGCTCCTGGTTCGAGCCGCGCAAGCCGCTGGCTCCGGGGGCGACACCGCCCGGCGGTGTGCCCCGCCAGGACGGCCCCGCCGACGGCGGCGCGCGCGGCGACACGCCGCCCGGCGGCACTCCCGGCGCGACGCCCCCCGGTGGCGTGCCGCGCGGTGACACACCGCCCGGCGGCTCGGGCGCGGTACCCCCGCTGCCCAAGCGCGACGTCGGCGCCGCCCCGCCGGCCGCGCCCTCCTTCCCGGGTTTCGGCACCCGAGGTCCCGCGGGCCCGACCAGCGGACCTGCCAGCGGTGACATGCCGCTGCCGCGGGCCGACCGTCCGGCGGGCGCCCCGCAGGAGGTCGGCAACACCACCATGGACCTCGGCGGTCCGCTGCCCCGCAGCTCCAACGCCGAGGCCGCGGAGCGCTGGGCCCGGGACAGCCAGACCACCCAGGCGATGCCCGCGGCCGGACAGGTCGCCCCGGCCGGGTCGCCGGTCCTCACCGACCCGTTCCAGCACGCGGAGACGCCCCCGCCGAGTCCGTTCGGCGGCCCGCTGAGCGCGCCGCTCCCCGACCGCGAGCAGTCCGCGGCGGAGCCCGAACCGCCGGCAGCCGCGGGGAAGCCGAAGAAGAAGAAGCGGTCCGTCGTCAAACTGGCGATCGTCGCCGCCGGCGGCGTGCTGGTACTGGCCTACGGTGCGGGGCTGCTGCTGAACCAGGAGGAGGTGCCGACCGGTACGACCGTGCTCGGTCACGAGATCGGCGGGTCCGGCCAGAACGCGGTCGCGACGCTCAACTCCGCGCTCGCGGGCCCCATGGAATCCGACCTGACGCTGGTCGTGGAGGGCGAGGAGATCCCGCTGAAGCCCAGCGTGGCGGGGCTGTCGATCGACACCGAGGCGACCGTCCGCAACGCCAGCGGGACGGACTACAACCCGGTCGCCGTGCTCGGCTCGCTCGTCGGCGGTTCCCAGGAGGTCGCCCCCGTCTGGTCCGTCGACGAGGAGAAGTTGGCGGCCGCGCTGAGCGACGTCACCGCCGACCTCGGCGGCGCACCCGTCGACGGCTCGGTCTCGCTGGCCGGCGGCGTCCCCGAGGCGGTCTACGGCGAACCCGGGACGGGCGTGGACGTCGAGTCCGCCGCCCCGTTGGTGCGGGAGGCGTTCCAGCAGCGCGCGGCCAGTGGCGACGACGTACCCGTGGCGCTCAGCGCCACCACCGTCGAGCCGGAGATCGGCGAGGCGGAGGTGGACCGCGCGATGGCCGAGTTCGCCGAGCCCGCGATGTCCGGCACGGTCACCGTCGCGGCGGGTGAGGGCGGGCCCTCCATCCAGTTCAGCCCGGAGAACTCGCTGCACCGCTTCATCACCATGGAGGCGGTCGGAGGCCGGTTGGTCGACTCCTACGACCTGGAGACGCTCGAGACGCTGTACGGCGGCACGTTCGTCGGTATCGAGGTCGCCCGCGGCGACGGCAGCAGCACCCCGGTGACCCCGGAGGACGTCGTCAGCGCCCTCCGCGGGGCCCTGCTGGAGACCGCTCCCGAGGACCGGATCGGCTACATCGACCTCGGCTGACCTCCGAGGCGGCGACGCCCCCGACGGCCGTGGCGGCCCGCTGCCACGGCCGTCGACCGTTTCCCGGGAGCCGTCTCCCGACGACCCCGGGAGCCGGCTCACGGCGCCGCTTCGCGGCGGCGGCCCGTCGCCGCGGCCGACCGGCGCGGCGTCAGCCGAGGGGAGCCCGACGGTAGTGGTAGTGGTGGTGCACGGTGAACCCGAGGCGCTCGTAGAGCGTGTGCGCCGCCTCGTTGTCGCGTTCCACCTGGAGGTACGCCGCCGAGGCGCCCTCCGCGAGCGCCGCCCGCGCCAACTCCGCCATCACCGACCGCGCCAGACCCCGGCGGCGCCGGTCCGGTGCCACCTCGATCGAGGCGAACCCCGCCCACCGGCCGTCGACCACGCAGCGCCCCACCGCCGCCGGTCCGTCGCGGTCCTCGTCGCCGTCCGTCCGGGGCGCGTACGCGAAGAGGACCGACGGCCCCGAGGGCAGCAGCCGCCGCGCCGCCGCCGGGTCCCGGTCGGCGTTGCGGTAGCCGCGCAGCCAACGCGCCGTCAACACGCGACCGACCGTCACCCGGGTGTCCGGCGCGCGGTCGGCGAGGGGCGCCAGGGGCGCGACGCGCACCACCGCCGGCTTCTCCGCGCTCCAGCCGAGTCCGGCGAGCCGCTCGGCCAGCAGTTCCCGGCCCCCGGCGGCACCGCCGGTCGGCACGTGCAGCAGCGCGGGAAGGCCGCGTTCGGCGTACCAGCGCCGCACCGCGTCGAGATCGAGCCGTTCGTCCCCGGCGGCGTCGTCGCTGGCCGGCACCGCGGAGTTGGCGCGGTTGGTCCACCCCTCTGCGGCGCGCAGCAGCCAGCCGTCCTGCTCCCGGGAGACCAGCGCCGGCCAGCCGCGGGCCGCGACCCGGGTCAGCTCCGCGACCCCCGCCGCGGGAGCGCCGCCGCGCCGCGCGGGGGCCGCGGGGACCACCTTCGCGGCGACCACGTCACAGGTGGCAAGCGTCACCGCGGTGCCGTCGCGGCGGGTCACCACCACGCGCTCCGCCGACCAGTGGGTCAGCACGCCGAGCGTGTCGGTGAACCGCGCGCCCGGGGACTCCTCGCCGGTCAGCGAGCGCACCGAGACCCGCCGTCCCACGTCGCCCGCGCCGATCCGCACCTCCATGCGTACGCCCAAGGTGAACTCCACTCGCTTGTCCGCCCCTCGTGTGCGCGCCGCCCTTCCGACCCGCGATACTAGGTGCTGAGCATCGACCGCGCTCCCGCGCGCCACTTGGGCGGAGCCACTTCGGACCGCCGTCCCGACTGAGGAGGAACGACAGCGTGACCTACGTCATCGCGGAGCCCTGTGTCGACCTGAAGGACAAGGCCTGTATCGAGGAGTGCCCCGTGGATTGCATCTACGAGGGCGAGCGGATGCTCTACATCCACCCCGATGAGTGCGTGGACTGCGGCGCGTGCGAGCCGGTCTGCCCCGTGGAGGCCATCTTCTACGAGGACGACACTCCGGAGGAGTGGAAGGACTACTACAAGGCGAACGTCGAGTTCTTCGACGAGCTGGGTTCCCCCGGCGGGGCCAGCAAGCTGGGCCTCATCGAGCGGGACCACGCGGTGGTGGCCGCGCTGCCGCCCCAGCAGCACGACGAGTGACCGACGGCTGACGTGACCGGCCGGCCCCGCGCCGGCCTCCGTCCGGTCCCGCACGGTCCACCGTGCGGGACCGCGTCGTCCCCGCCAGGCGTCTCCTGCCAGGCGCCTCCGCCCTCCGTCACCGTCGGTGGCCCGGCGGAGCCGCGCCCGCCGCGCGGGGGAGGCGCCCGACGCCGCGCGCCCCGCGCACACCCCGCCGCCCCGCCGGGGCGGCACCGCACCAGAGAGCGAGTCCCACCCGTGAGCCAGCCCGTCTCCCCGCTCACCTCCCGGCTGCCCGTCTTTCCCTGGGACCGGCTGGAGCCGTACCGGGAGACCGCCCGGGCGCACCCCGGCGGCCTGGTGGACCTCTCCGTCGGCACCCCCGTCGACCCGGTGCCGGCGGTGGTGCAGCGCGCCCTCGCCGACGCGGCCGACCGCCCCGGCTACCCGACCGTCTGGGGCACCGCGGCGCTGCGGGACGCGATCACCGGCTGGTGCGAGCGGCGACTGGGCGCGGTGGCGGTGAGCCACCACGAGGTACTGCCCGTCGTGGGCTCCAAGGAACTGGTCGCCTGGCTGCCGACGCAGCTCGGACTCGGCCCGGGCGACCGCGTCGCCTGCCCTCGGGCGGCCTACCCGACCTACGAGGTGGGCGCGCGGCTCGCGGGCGCGGAGCCGGTGCTCTACGACGACGTCCTCGAACTCGACCCGACCGGGCTCCGGCTGCTGTGGCTCAACTCGCCCAGCAACCCGACCGGCCGGGTGCTCTCCCCCGAGGAGCTGCGGGCCGCGGTGGCCTGGGCGCGCCGCCACGGGGTGCTGCTGCTCAGCGACGAGTGCTACCTGGAGCTGGGGTGGGAGGCCGACCCGGTCTCGGTGCTCCACCCCGACATCTGCGGGGGGGACCGCAGCGGGGTGATCGCGGTCCACTCGCTGTCCAAGCGTTCGAACCTCGCCGGATACCGGGCCGCGTTCCTCGCCGGGGACGCCGCCGTCCTGGGCGAACTGCTCCAGATCCGCAAGCACGGCGGGATGATGCTGCCCGCGCCGGTGCAGGAGGCCATGACGGTGGCGCTGGGCGACGACCGCCACGTCGCCGAGCAGCGCGAGCGGTACGCGGCCCGCCGGTCCGCCCTGCGGGCCGCGCTGGAGGCCGCAGGGTTCCGCATCGAGCACAGCGAGGCCTCGCTGTACCTGTGGGCGACGCGCGACGAGCCCTGCTGGGAGACGGTGGCCCGGCTCAGCGAGCGCGGCGTGCTGGTGGCGCCGGGAGACTTCTACGGCAGCGCGGGGGAGCGGTTCGTCCGGGTGGCGCTGACCGCCACCGACGAGCGGGTCGCGGAGGCCGTGCGCCGCCTCGCCTGACGGCCGACGGCGGGCGGGAGCGTCGTGCCCCGCCCGCCGCACGCACCGGAGCCCGGCTGCCCCGAGACGGGGGAGCCGGGCTGCGGTGTCGGCGCGCGGTGGTGGACCGCCGGGCGGCCGTCGGGCCGTCGGCCGCCGGGGAGTGCCGGTGCGGGGACCGGCGGTGGTGGAGCGTCAGCCCATCAGGCCCATGCCGGGGACGCCGCCGGCGGGGAGCGGCGCGTTGAGGCCGGGCACCGGGCCGGGCAGGCCCTTCCCGGAGAGCTGCGAGGTGGTCTCGCCGACCACGGTGGCGGCCGCGCCGGTGGCGGCGCCCGCGGTTTCGGTGATGCTCGGCTCGGTGGCGGAACGGCTGAGCGAGCCCGCCGCCTTGCCGACGGCCGGGACCGCCGCCTTGACCGCTTCGCCGCCGATCTCCCCGGCGACCGCGGAGGTGTTCTGGAGGGCGGAGTCGGTCTTGTCGCCGAGGGAGGCGGTGTCCAGGTTGCTCAGGCCGCCGAGGTCGGTGGTCGGCAGCGACAGCGCGGAGGCGGAGCCGGCGGAGGCGACCACCGGGGCGGCGCCCGCCGCGATCACGAGCGCGACCTTGGCCATGCGGCGCTTGAGGGCGTTGGACATGTTTCTCCTTAGCGACGGGTTCCGAGCGTGTGCCACGACGGCGGGTGCCCGGCCGCTGCTCCGCGGGGAGCGCGGACGGACGTCCTGACTATCGTCCGCGAGCGGTTCGAGGTTGCGGCCCCCGTGGTAAAGGATTGGTAATGCGTCGCATTATCGGCGGCGCTCGTCAATGGCGCGCGCGAATTCCATGTTCCTGCGGGTGAATATCCATACCGGAAAACGGTGTTGGCCCCGTGCCCGCGACGGCCTCGTCACCCCCGGACGGTCAGCAGGATCTCCCCGGCGTCGGCACCGCTCTCGGTCCACCCCGCCCCGGCGTCCTCCACCGCCCACTGCCGCCCGTCGAACTCCACCGACTCGATGCCGAGTTGCACCGCGTGCACCACCGACCAGTGCGCCAGCGCCCACCCGCGGCCCTTCGGCGCGTCCGGGGGCACCGGCACGGCGAGCCCCTCGGCGGAGACGACCGGCGCAGGCGCTCCCGGGAAATCGGCGGCCAACCGCTCGGCCACCGCGGCCGGATCGCCCGACACCGGTTCGGCGGAGCCGCGGCTGCACACCACCGCGGCGGACTCCCGGCCGGTGAACGCCGCGGCCATGACAGTGGCCTCCGGCTCGTGCTTGGCGTACTCGTCGGGGAAGGCGCTGCGCTGCACCTCCTGCGCCGCCACGGTCAGCGGCAGCTCCAGGTAGTCCGGCACATCGACCAGATGGTCGTAGAACTGGCCGGACGCGTAGACCGGATCCATGATCTCCGCGATCGAGCCCCACCCCATCGACGGCCGCTGCTGGAACAGCCCCACCGAATCCCGGTCGCCGTAGTCGATGTTGTAGAGGCTGGACTCCTGCATGGCCGTCGCCACCGCTATCACCATGGCCCGTTCCGGCAGTTCCCGGGTCGACCCGACGACGGTCACCGTGGCCGCGTTCGCCGCCTGCTGCGGTGCGAGCCGGTAGGGCTCGCCCTGGCGGGCGCCGTCACGGTCGGCGACGGTGCAGTGCGCGGCCCGGACGGGGGGCTGCGTCTCCCGGTGCACGACCACGTAGACGGCGATCCCCGCGAGGACGGTCAGGGCGACGACCGCGCGGAGCAGTCGACGGCGCCACGGGCGCCGTGTCGGCGCGGGGGTGTTGGACACGCTCATAAGGTAACCGCTGGTCGTCGGGGTGCGGTCTGCGGGTAGCCTCGCCCCATGCAGCGACCCACCCTCGACCTCAGCCTGGACGCCGCCGCCCTGACCGCGCAGCTGGTGGACATCCCCTCGGTCAGCGGCTCGGAGGAGCCGCTCGCGGACGCGGTGGAGGCGGCGCTGCGCGGCCTCGGCCACCTCCGGGTCGACCGCTGGGGCAACAACGTCGTCGCCCGCACCGAACTCGGCCGGGCCGAGCGGGTGGTGCTGGCCGGCCACCTCGACACCGTGCCGATCGCCGACAACGTCCCCTCCCGGCTGGACGAGGACGGCGTGCTGTGGGGCTGCGGCACCAGCGACATGAAGTCCGGCGTGGCGGTCCAGCTGCGGATCGCGGCCACCGTCCCCGAGCCCAACCGCGACCTGACCTTCGTCTTCTACGACAACGAGGAGGTCGAGGCGGACCGCAACGGCCTCGGCCGGCTCGCGGCGGTCCACCCCGACTGGCTCACCGGTGACTTCGCCGTCGTCCTCGAACCGTCCGGCGGCGAGGTCGAGGGCGGGTGCCAGGGCACGCTGCGGGTCGTGCTGCGCACCGAGGGCGTCCGCGCCCACTCCGCCCGCAGCTGGATGGGCGCCAACGCGCTGCACGCCGCCGCCCCCGTGCTCGCCCGGCTCGCCTCCTACGAGCCGCGGCGCCCGGTCATCGACGGGCTGGAGTACCACGAGGGGCTCAACGCCGTGCGGATCGGCGGCGGGGTCGCGGGCAACGTGATCCCCGACGTCTGCGAGATCGCGGTCAACTACCGCTACGCGCCCGACCGCGACGAGGAGGCGGCGCTCGCCCACGTCCGCGAGGTGTTCGCCGACTGCGGCCTCGCCTCCCTCACGGTCGAGGACCACTCGCCGGGCGCGCTGCCCGGCCTCTCGCACCCGGCCGCCCAGGCGTTCATGGCCGCGGTCGGCGGCGAGGCGCGGCCCAAGTTCGGCTGGACCGACGTCGCCCGCTTCAGCTCCCTCGGCGTGCCGGCCGTCAACTACGGACCCGGGGAGCCGAGTCTGGCCCACAAGCGGGACGAGCGTGTCGAGACCGCCCGCATCCACCACTGCGAGGAGCGGCTGCGGGCCTGGCTCGCCGGCGCCTGATCGACGGCGCCTGCCCCGCGCCGCCTGCCCGCGCCGTGCGTGCAGCGCGCCGGGCCCGCGGCGGCGCGGGGGCGACGGGCGCCGCACCCCGCCGCGACCGCAGGTGTTCACACCCGGGCCACGTCAGGAACCGTAGGGTGAGGTCAGCGGCACGTCGCGCGTTCGCCGAGGGCGCCCGCGACGGCCCGCGCAGTCCGGCCGGAGCACCGGCCCGCAGACGGCAGTACCCGGGCGCGCCCCCGGGAGCCCGCCGGCCTCCGCAGGAGCCGGCCGCGGCCCGACGCGCCCGGCACGACGCAGGTGGTGGAAGGAGTCGCGATGAGCAGCACGGAACGCAACGAGGCGGTCGAGGTCGACGTGGAGGGCCGGGAGTACGGCCGCCCCGACGGCCGCAGCGAGCAGGTCCTCGGCCCGGTGGTCCGCCGCCGGGACCAGATGGTGCCCGGTACCACCGACCAGCGGCTGCTGGACACCCGTGGGCCCTCCGACTGGGTGCACAGCGACCCCTGGCGCGTGCTGCGGATCCAGTCCGAGTTCGTCGAGGGCTTCGGGGCGCTCGCAGAACTCGGCCCGGCCATCAGCGTCTTCGGCTCCGCCCGCACCCCGGCCGGCTCGCCCGAGTACGAGACGGGCCGCCGCATCGGCGCCGCCCTGGTCGACGCCGGCTACGCGGTGATCACCGGCGGCGGCCCCGGTGCGATGGAGGCCGCCAACCGCGGGGCCAGCGAGGCCGACGGCGTCTCGGTCGGCCTCGGGATCGAGCTGCCCTTCGAGCAGGGGCTCAACGAGTACGTCAACATCGGCGTGAACTTTCGCTACTTCTTCGTCCGCAAGACGATGTTCGTCAAGTACGCCCACGGGTTCGTGGTGCTGCCCGGCGGGTTCGGCACGCTGGACGAGCTGTTCGAGGCGCTGACCCTGCTGCAGACCGGCAAGGTCACCCGGTTCCCGATCGTGCTCTTCGGCAGCGCCTACTGGAGCGGCCTCGCGGACTGGCTGCGCGAGACGATGATCGCGCAGGGCAAGGCGTCGCCCCACGACGAGCAGCTCTTCTCCATCACCGACGACGTCGACGAGGCGATCGCGCTGGTGACCAGGGTCACCGCGGAGGGCTGAACCCGGCGGGCGCGCCCGGCCCGGGCGCCCCCGCCGGGATCAGCGCGTGGGTGAGACCCCGCCTCGGATCGGCCCGCGGCCTCGGGCGCGGCACGGCGGCGGGGTGGCACGGCGGCGGGGCGCCCTCGTACCACCCTCGTAGCGGCCGGAGTTCGGGCCTTCCAGGCGACGCGGCAGCGGGCCGTACCCGGCGTCGCCGGCCGGTGTCGGGCCGCACACCGGCTCTCAGGCCAGGCCTCGGCGGGCGACCGCGGGCTGGGCCCGCCCCGCGATGGCCGCGACCATGCGCAGCACCTGCGCGGTCTCCGCCACCTCGTGCACGCGGTAGACCTGCGCGCCCAGCCAGGCGGAGACGGCGGTCGTCGCGAGCGTCCCCAGCAGCCGCTCCTTCAGCGGCACGTCGAGCGTTTCCCCGACGAAGTCCTTGTTGGAGAGCGAGACCAGCACCGGCCAGCCGGTCGCCGTCATCTCCGGCAGCCGCCGCGTCGCCTCCAGCGAGTGGCGGGTGTTCTTGCCGAAGTCGTGCCCGGGGTCGATCAGCACCGACTCGCGCGGCACTCCCAGCTCCACGGCGCGCTCCGCCAGCGCCGTCGTGACGCGCAGCACGTCCGCCATGACGTCCGGGTACTCCACGCGGTGCGGGCGGGTCCGCGGCCGCGCGCCGCCCGCGTGGGTGCAGACCAGCCCCACCCCGTACCGCCCCGCCACCTCCGCCAGCCGGGGGTCGACCCCGCCCCACGCGTCGTTGAGCAGGTCGGCGCCCGCCTCGCACACCGCCGTCCCCACCTCGTGCCGCCAGGTGTCGACGCTGATCACGACCGACGGGTGGCGGCGGCGCACCTCCGCGACGAAGCCGACGGTGCGCCGGATCTCCTCGGCGGCGTCCACCTCCTCGCCGGGCCCCGCCTTGACCCCGCCGATGTCGATGATCGCCGCTCCCTCGTCGACGGCGCGCCCCACCCGCTCCAGCGCCGGCTCGTCCAGGAACGTCGCGCCCCGGTCGTAGAACGAGTCGGGGGTCCGGTTGACGATGGCCATGATCACCGGCTCGTCGGGGGCGAACTCTCGGGTACCCAGTCGCAGCATGCTGCGAGAATACGGCGGGGCCGGGCGCGGCCCGGCGGTGACCAGCGACAGGAGGGCCGGCCGTGTTCGTGTGGCTGATGGTGGCGATGGTGGTCGTGATCGGCGGGGTGACGCTGGCGGTCCTCGGCAGCGGCGACGGGTCCGGCGGGCCGACCTCCGGCGGACTGCCCGAGGCCGCTCCGGACCGGCCCGACGACCCGCTGCCCCAGGACCGCGCGGTCGCCCCGGCGGACCTGGCCGCGCTGCGGCTCCCGGTGGCGCCCCGGGGCTACCGGATGGGCGACGTCGACGAGGTGCTGGACCGGCTCGCGGCGGAGCTCGCCGACCGCGACGAACGGATCGAGGAGCTGCGCGTCGCGCTGGCCGGCGCCCAGGCGTACGCCGTCAGTCACGGCCCCGCCGACCACGGCGCCGGCGCCGGGCCCGCCGGTACGGCCGGGGG
>NZ_JAAVJC010000499.1 GCF_012033785.1 Streptomyces bohaiensis | reverse complement strand
GCCATGGCCGAGACGCTCAACGAGTACGTCTTCGGTGACGTCCTCGACGCGCAGGAGAGCGACCAGCTCGTCGAGTGGATGACCACCAACACCACCGGTGCCACGCTGATCCCCGCCGGCCGGACCGCCGGGGTGGGGCACCGGCCGGGGGCCGGGTGCGGATCGCGCGCGGGCGCCGGGTCAGCGGCCGAGGGCGTCCAGCGAGTACAGGGCCGAGGTCGCCGCGCGGGCCACCAGCGCGTCGTCGTAGGTGGCGTCCGCCTCGTCGCGGCTGGAGAGGACGGCCATGATGATCGGGTCGCCCTCCTCCGGCCAGAGCACCGCGATGTCGTTGCGGGTGCCGTAGCCGCCGGCGCCGCTCTTGTCGCCGACCGTCCAGCTGTCCGGCACCCCGGCGGGGATCAGCGTGGCACCGGTGGTGTTGGTGGTCATCCACTCGACGAGCTGGTCGCTCTCCTGCGCGTCGAGGACGTCACCGAAGACGTACTCGTTGAGCGTCTCGGCCATGGCGCGGGGCGTGCTGGTGTCGCGGTCGTCGCCCGGGGTGGCCTCGTTGAGCTCGGTCTCGGTCCGGTTGACGTTGGTCGTCTCGTCGCCGATGCCGCGCAGCGCGGCCTGGAGTCCGGTGGGGCCGCCGAGGGCGTCGAACAGGAGGTTGGTCGCGGTGTTGTCGGACTGGCGCACCGCGGCGGCGGCTAGGTCCCGCAGCGTCATGCCCTCGGTGGTGAACCGCTCGGTGACCGGGGAGTGGGAGACCAGGTCGGCCTTCTCGTAGGAGACGACCGTGTCGATGCCGTCCAGGCCGTACTGGGCGAGGACGGCGCCGGCGGCGAACGCCTTGAAGGTGGAGGCGAACGCGAAGCGCTCGTCGGAGCGGTACTCGACCTCCTCGCCCGTGCCGGTGTCGAGGGCGTAGACACCGAGGCGGGCGTCGAACTCCTCCTCCAGCTGCTCGAAGGTGGAGGCCGCGGAGGCCTGCGCGTCGGGGTTCTTCTCCGAGGGCTCGACCTCCCGGTCACCCGCCGCAGCCGAACTGCCGTTGGCGTCCCCGGTCTCCGGGGAGCCGTCACCGGCCGAGCAACCGACCATCGCGACGACGGCGAGCGACAGGGCGAGGCCCACCGCTCTGCGACGGGGGCGGGCTGAGTGGTGCATGGGATGCGTCTCCTCGTGGTCCGGGACGGGGGAAACGCCACCGCTGGCTGGCGCGGCAGCGTTCTGCGCCTCACGCGTCCCGCGCGGTCACCGGCCGGCAGCGTCAGGTGTTGCTCGTGAGGGTAACCGGAGCACGGCCGACCGGTACGTACCTGTCAGGCATCGCTGGGCGAAAAGGTGACGCGGCGTGGGACGGCGGGCCGGCCCGCCGCTCTCCGAACGGGCCGCACGGGCGGCGGCCCGTCCGACCACCGTGCCGCAACTACGCAGCTCAGCAGAGCTGTTGCGCATGCCGCTGTCCGGCCTGCACCGGGTCACCGGAACGAGACAAGGATCACGGTACGGAACCGTTCGCAACGGCTTCCGTTCGCTGGTGCACACAACCGGCGGACAGCAGCGGGCCGGGGCGGGAGTGTGCGCCGGGGTCAGCCGGACGCGGCGGCCCTCAGCCGCGCGGTCCGGGACTGCGCGGCCGGGGCTGCGCGGCCGGGACTGCGCGGCCGGGCGGACGC
>NZ_JAAVJC010000498.1 GCF_012033785.1 Streptomyces bohaiensis | reverse complement strand
CGGGGGTGAGCGCGGTGTCGACGGTGGCGAGGGTGATCGCGCCCAGCCCGGCGGTAGCCGCGAGGAGTCGGCTCCGGTGAGCGGTGTCGCGCCCGAGCCCGATCCGCCGCCGCGCCGGGGCGGTGCTACCGCTCCTTCTTCGTGCCGGCCCGCGCCGAACGACGCGGGCCGCGCGCCCCCACCCGCTGCCCCCACCCGCTGCCCCCACCCGCTGCGCCCGGAGCCGCAGCCGTGCCGCGGTCCTGGGACGGCAGCGGACGGCAGCAGGCGACCGGGTACCGGATGTGACCCCTCCGCATCCCACCGCGCCCGGTCGGGCGAGCAGCGAGGCAACCGGAAACCGCTGGTCGGGGCGGTGACCGGGCGGCGCGCGGCGGCTCGCCGCACCACGGTCGGGGAAGGTCCTGGAAAAACCTCGGGAAAATAGTTTGCGCAGGACCGAGCGATACGCATAGCGTGCTTCACGGCGCTGGAAGAGGCTCTCCTCGACCGGCTCCGCAGTTCCGAACAGCCCCGCAGCCACGACCGGCCGAGCCGGTCCCGTACACGCCGAAGGGAGGCGATTCCAGTGTCCGCAATCACCAACACCGGTCATGTCACCGTCGCCTGCCGAGGCGCCGGTACGACGGTTGCCGCTGTCAGCGGTGTCCGTGGCGGCTTCATCCCGGCAGTGACCCCGGTCGCTGCCGTGCGTGAGCGAGGCGCAGCCCTCGCCCCCGTCGCCGTGGTCGCCAATGAGCGGACCGCTACCGCCTACGGCTTTGCCGTCGCCGGTGTGGTCGCCGAGGCACCCGCCCAGCTGTTCGGACAGCAGAAGTCCCAGCTCCACCCGATGTGGGCCCTCCGCGGGCTCGATCCCTGGACCGATCCAACCTGATTCGTGAGTCAGGTCGGCGCCTCCAGGGCCGCGGAACCCCGTCAGGGGACCGCGGCCCTTCTGTTTGCCCTGAACAGAGACCGACACGAGACGAGGACACCTCCGTGCAACTCGCAGTCACCGCCCCGTCATCGCCCGACCTGCACTCACCACCGGATCCGGAGAAGCCCACCGTGACCCCTCTTTTCACCCTGAACGAGCTCGACGAGGCCATCGACCGCCTCGACACCGGCGTCCCCTGCCGCAGCTACGACCCCGAGGTCTTCTTCGCGGAGTCCCCCGAGGACGTCGAGTACGCCAAGTCCCTCTGCGGCACCTGCCCGCTCCGCGAGGCATGCCTCGCGGGCGCCAAGGACCGTCGCGAGCCCTGGGGCGTCTGGGGCGGCGAGCTGTTCGTCCAGGGGGTCGTCGTCCCCCGCAAGCGGCCCCGCGGCCGCCCCCGCAAGAACCCGGTCCCCGCGTCGTGACCCCCGGAACGATCGGCGCGCCGATGCCGCACGACCCCCACCTGGACGACGCCAAGGACACCCGCGTGCCCACCCCACGAACTCCGGCGCAGGAAGACCCGCGCCACTCCCAGAACAGGAACCGAAGAATGGAACTCATGCCCGAAGCCATGGCGCGCTCGCATATGAGCGAGCGGCTCCGGCAAGCGGAGAGCCAACGCCTGGCCACCGCGCTGCTGCTGGAACGCCGCTCCCGACGCCTGCAACGGCGCGCCGCCCGCGCGTCCCACCGCGCGCGGCGGGCGCTGGCCCGCGCCGTCATGTGACGGCCCGGCCGGCGCCGGCGGC
>NZ_JAAVJC010000497.1 GCF_012033785.1 Streptomyces bohaiensis | reverse complement strand
GCCCGCGGGGCCGGGCCGCCGGCACCGGCAGCACCGGCAGAGGTACCGCCGGCGGAGGCACCGCCGGCACCGGCCGGTTCGGCCTCGGCGGCGACCGCACCGACCGCCGGCCGGTCGATGACGACGGTGCCGGTCATCGTCGCCGCGGGCTTCGCCGGGGCGGTGACGCGTCCGGCCCGGGGGAGACGGGGGAGGCGGGTCATGTCAGCTGCCTCCGCACCGGAAACAGCCGACGCTGGTGCGCAGCATGATGGAGACGTCCTGCCAGAGCGACCAGGTGTCGATGTAGTGGTTGTCGAACCGTGCGCGCTCCTCGATGGAGGTGTCCCCGCGCAAGCCGCTGACCTGCGCGAGCCCGGTCAGACCGGCCGGCATCCGGTGGCGTCGGGCATAACCGGGGTGGCTGCGGCTGAACTCCGAGACGAAGTGCGGGCGTTCGGGGCGCGGCCCGACGAGGCTCATGTCGCCCCGCAGCACGTTCCACAGTTGCGGGAGCTCGTCGAGCGAGGTGCGCCGCAGCGTGGTGCCGACGCGGCTCATGCGGCGGTCGCCGGCGACGTTCCAGCGGGTGGCGGACTCGGTGTCGTCGGTGGGGCGCAGGGTGCGGAACTTCAGGATCACGAAGGGGCGTCCGCCCTGCCCGATCCGCTCCTGGCGGAAGAGGACCCCGGGGCCGTCCGCGAGCCGCACGGCCAGGGCGCATCCCAGCAGCAGCGGGGCGGCGGCCAGCAGCAGCACGCCGGCGCCGGCGACGTCGAGGGCGCGTTTGGCGATCCGGGCGGCGGTGCCGGGGGTCGCGGCGGGCGCGTCGAGCCGGCGGCAGGCGAACCCCCAGAGGTGGTCGGCGGCGGCCGAAGGGCCCGCTGCCGCGGTGCCGCTGAGTCCGGGTCCGACCTCGACGACCCAGACGGTGCAGCCCATCCGGTGGCAGAGCTCCACCAGGTCCGGGTCCGCCGCCTCGCCCGGTCCGCGGACGACGAACGCGTCCAGCACCCGCTCCCCGTCGAGGAGCGTGGCGACCGCTCCGAGGTCGCCGCCCGACAGCCGCGGCGGGTCCCCGGGGGTCGCCGTCGCCCCCGGGCCTCCCCGCGACGGCTCCGGTGCCGGGTCGTCCCGGCGGGTCGGCGGCACCACGACCGCGACCGGCCGCATCCCGTACTCCGGGTGGTCGGCCAGCACGCCGGCGAGGGCACCACCGCCGGCGCCGCGGGAGATGACGACCGCGGCGCGTGGGCGGAGCCGGTGGGCCCGCCGCCGGGCGCCGCGAACGGCCGCGCGGGCGGCACAGGCCACCGGCGGGTACAGGGCGACGAGCACGAGGAACGGGACCAGCGGCACCGGCGGCGCCCCGGTCGCGACCAGCGCCGTCTGCGCCACGCACCAGCCGACGGCGCTCTGCGCGGCGAGGCGCGGGAGGTCGTCGAGCGCGCCGGCGAACGGGCCGATGCGGTGGAGGCCGGCGCGGAGGTGCAGGACGACCATGACGAGCAGCGCGACGAGCACCAGCCGGAGCGTCGCCGGGGTGGCTCCGAGGAGCGGGAGCGCGACGGCGGCCGCGGTGGCGGTGTCGACGGCGACCAGGGCGGCGGTGAGGCTGTGCCGCCGCGGCCTGCGGACCCGGGGCGCGGGTGTCTCGGCGACCGCGGCAGCGACCGACGCGACCGGGTCGGCGCGGTGG
>NZ_JAAVJC010000496.1 GCF_012033785.1 Streptomyces bohaiensis | reverse complement strand
ACATTTCGAACCCGGAAGCTAAGCCTTTCAGCGCCGATGGTACTGCATGGGGGACCGTGTGGGAGAGTAGGTCGCCGCCGAACAAATTGTGTGGGAGAGGGTCTCACTGGAACTCCGGTTCTGGTGGGGCCCTTTTCTGCGTTGTACTGCTGTTTCCGGGGGCAGGGCGAATGCGCCGGTGGCGGGACGACTCCGAGAGCAGTCCCGGAGAACGCCGTTCGGAGGGGCTGCTCGTATACGGTGGCCGCATGACGAGCGGCAAGACGTGGCTGATGTGGGACGAGGCCGTCACGGGATACGACTTCGGCCCGTCCCACCCGATGGACCCGATCCGGCTCGCGCTGACGATGCGTCTGGTGGAGACGCTCTCGTTGGACCGGGAGAGCGCCGTCCACGCGGCGCCGGCCGCGGCGGAGTCCACGCTGCGGCTGGTCCACCACCCCGACTACATCGACGCCGTGCGACGCAGCTCGGTGGAGTCCGCGCCGCCCGAGGAGCCGTACGGCATCGGCACCACGGACACCCCGGCCTTCCCCGGCATGCACGAGGTCAGCTCGCTCATCGTCGGCCAGAGCGTCGCCGCCGCGGAGGCGGTGTGGCGGGGAGAGGCGCCGCACGCGGTGAACTTCACGGGCGGCCTGCACCACGCGATGCCCGGCGCCGCCGCGGGGTTCTGCGTCTACAACGACGCCGCCATCGCCATCGCGCGCCTCCTGGAGAACGGCGCCGAGCGCGTCGCCTACGTCGACGTCGACGTGCACCACGGGGACGGCGTTCAGACAGCCTTCTGGGACGACCCCCGGGTGCTCACCATCTCCGTCCACGAGCACCCCCGGGCGCTGTTCCCCGGCACCGGCTGGCCCGAGGAGACCGGCCCGCCGCACGCGGCCGGGAGCGCGGTCAACGTGGCGGTCCCGCCGGGCACATCGGACGCCGGCTGGCTGCGGGCGATCCACGCCGTCGTCCCCGAACTGCTGGAGGCCTTCCGCCCGCAGTTCCTCGTCACCCAGCACGGGGCCGACACCCACGTCGAGGACCCGCTCGCCCACCTGACGCTGAGCGTCGACGCCCAACGCGCCGCGATGGAGGCGTGTCACGGCTGGGCGCACAGCTACGCCGACGGCCGGTGGCTCGCGCTGGGCGGCGGCGGGTACGCGGTCGTCGACGTCGTACCGCGGAGTTGGGCCCACCTGGTCGCGGTCGCCTCGCACGCGCCCGTCGACCCCCGCCGCGCCGTCCCCGAGGAGTGGCGCCGGACCGTCCACGCCCTGACCCGCCAGGACGCCCCGCGGTCCATGAGCGACGGCGGGACCGGTGAGTTCCGCTCCTGGGAGGGCGGTTACGACCCGGCCGACGAGGTCGACCGGACCATCATGGCGACCCGCAAGGCGGTGTTTCCCACCCACGGTCTGCTCGCCTGAGCCGGACACGGGACACCGGACTCCGGACCGCCGTGAGGGCCGTCGGGCCCGCCGCTGTGCTCCGCGTCGCACCGACCGCCCGCGAGGGGCTGCGAGGGCGCGGTGGCGCCTCCCTACGTCGAACGCGTCGACCCGGTGTCGGCGCACCGGTGCCGCTGCCTCACCCCACGCGACGGACGTCACATCGACACCACGACGAGATCCGGCGGCGATCACCTCGGCCGGACGACGTACCGCGGGGCGGTGCGCGACCCGCGGGG
>NZ_JAAVJC010000495.1 GCF_012033785.1 Streptomyces bohaiensis | reverse complement strand
GCCACCGGCTGCTCGCGCCGTCCGCCGGAGGGCGCACCTCTGGCGGGTGCCGCTCCGCCGCCGAAGGTGCCACCTCTGGCGGCGGCCCGACCCGACGGCCGAGGGCGAGGCGCGGCGGGCGCGGCAGCCCGCGGCGTCGACCGGGGACGGGGCGGGCGGTCGGACGGTCAGACGGTCAGCAGCTCCAGCTCCGCCCGGAGGTTGAACCGGGCGGTTGCCTCCCAGTGACGGCTGCCGTACGGGGTCCGGTACAGCGCCGGCAGGGCCAGCAGCCGCCGCAGCACCGCCGCCCGCCCCTCACGGAACGCCGGCTCCGGGACCGACGCGTACTCCCGGCGGACGGCGGCGGCGTAGTGCGCGTACTCCTGCGGCGGTCCCGCGAGGACGGCGAGGTCGGCGTCGCACAGTGCCTCGCCGTCCCGGTCGCCCGGTTCCGGGGCGTGGGTAGCGGTCAACCGGACCAGACGGGCCACGGCGGCGGTCCGCCCGGCCGGGCAGCCTGCCGCCGGCAGCAGCGTCTCCGCGAGCACGGCGCTGCGTTCCTCGTTGTCCCCGGCCGCCGGGTCGTACACCGCGTCGTGGAACCAGGCGGCGAGGGCGACCGCGGCGGGGTCCGCCGGATGGTCCGCCAGCTCGTCCAACCGGTCCAGCACGGCCGCCAGGTGGGGGACGGCGTGGTACACGCGGTGGGGTTCCGCCCAGCGCGCCAGCAGTTCCGCCGCCAGCGCCGCGGCCTCCACCGGGTCGGGAAGCAGCGGCTTCATGCGGGCCGTCAACCGGGCCTCCGAGGAGGGGTTCTGACCGCCCTTCGGCTCGGCGGCGCCGGTGCCGCCGCCAGGGGGTGCACCTCTGTCGTTCCGGCCGTCGGCCGACCGTTTCGCACGCATACGGCCATTGTGGCGCGGGCCGCGTCGTTCCGTCTTTCCTCCCGGGGGCCATCTGTGGCACTCTCTCGACATGTCTAGACCACTCCTCGAGGTCATCGCCCTCACCGTGCAGGACGCCGTCGCCGCCGAGACCGGCGGCGCCGACCGCCTCGAACTGGTCGCCGACATGGCGGCGGACGGCCTCAGCCCCGACGTCGCCACCGTCTCGGAGGTGCGGTCCGCCGTCGATCTGCCGATCCGGGTGATGCTGCGCCTCGCCGACGGGTTCGCCGCCGGGGACGCCGACGCCGTCCGGCAGTTGCGGACCACCGCCGACACCCTGCGCGCCGCGGGCGCCGACGCCTGGGTGTTCGGCTTCCTCGACGAGACCGGTCAGGCGGACCTGGCCGCCGTCGCCGCCCTCACCGACGTCATCGGCTCCGACCCCTGGACGTTCCACCGGGCGATCGACCACGCCGCCGACCGCGGCGCCCTGCGCAAGCAGCTCGACGGCCCCGGTGCCCCCGACACCTACCTCACCGCCGGCTCGCCGCGCGGTGTCGACGACGGCCTGCCGGTGCTGGCCGCGGAGGCCGCCCGCACCGCGGCCCGCGAGCCCGGCCACCAGCCCCGGCTGATGGCCGGCGGCGGACTGCGGCTGGAACACCTGCCGGAACTGCGGGCTGCCGGGGTCGACGCCTTTCACATCGGCGGCGCGGCCCGTCCGCAGGGCTGGGACGGCCCGGTCGACGCGGCCGCCGTCCGCCGCTGGCGCGACGCCCTCGCCTGACCCGGCCCGAGCCGACGCGGCGGTCGTCCCGGTGCAGCCC
>NZ_JAAVJC010000494.1 GCF_012033785.1 Streptomyces bohaiensis | reverse complement strand
GGTGACGGTGACCGGCCCGTTCGGCATCGGCACCGGCGCGACGGGCGAGCGGGCGGCCGAGCAACGGGAGGTACTGCCGGGGCAGCGCCAACCCGACGCGCATCCCGGGGCTCGGGTGCCTGAAGGGCTGCTTCTTCATGGTGCTGATCATCGTGGTGATCGGCTTCCTGCTCTGGAACCTGACACCGCTGCCGGACTGGGTGGCGCAGGGCCAGGGGTTCTGGGACGCCACCACCGACTTCTTCGACCGGGTCGGGGAGTGGGTGGGCCTCGTCGACAGCGCCCAGGAAGGTGTGGACGGGGTCCGGGACGGGATCGCGGACCTGAACGGGAACTGACCCCGCCCCGCGGGGGCGTCGCGCCGCTCCGACCGCGTCTCCCGGTGAACGGGGCCCGGCGGGGCGCGTTCCCCGGGAGACGCGCTCCGGGGATCGCCGTGGGTCCGCGCCGCGGCGCTCCCCGACAGAGCCGAGCCGCCGCACGCGGGTGCCGTCTCGGGGATTTGTCGATTTATCCCGGCGCGGGCGCTCCGATGTTCTTCCGCAAATGCGGGCAATCCCGGTGTGGTTGGGGGGTGGTGTCGCATCGACGCCGTAACCTGCCGCCATGGCACGCAACATCGGTAGCCAGTACACCACGGAGCGCGTCCTCGGACGGGGCAGCGCCGGAACGGTGTGGCTCGGCCGGGGGCCCGACGGCCCCGTCGCGATCAAGGTGCTCCGCGAGGACCTCGCCGCCGACCCCGAACTCGTCGAGCGGTTCGCCCACGAACGCCGGACCCTCCTCGGTCTCGAACACCCGTGCATCGTCGGGGTGCGCGAACTGGTCATCGACGGGGACGGCACGGAGCTCGCGCTGGTCATGGACCTGGTGAGCGGTGCCGACCTCCGCGCGCACCTGGAGCGGCACCGGCGCCTCGCCCCCGCGGACGCCGTCGCCCTGACGGTGGACGTCGCCGACGCGCTCGCCGTGGCGCACCGCGCCGGGGTGGTGCACCGGGACGTCAAGCCGGAGAACGTCCTCCTCGACACCAGCGGCCCCGCCCCCCGGGCACTGCTCGCCGACTTCGGGGTCGCCACGCTCATCGACGAGCCCCGGCGCGGCACCGCCTCCCGGGTCGTCGGCACCCCGGACTACATCGCGCCGGAGATCGTCGAGGGGCTGCCCTCCCGGGCGCCGGTGGACATCTACGCGCTCGCGACGGTCCTCTACGAGCTGCTCGCCGGCTTCACCCCCTTCGGCGGCGGTCACACCGGCGCCGTCCTGCGCCGGCACGTCACCGAGACGGCGGCGCCGCTCCCGGGCCTCCCCGCCGACCTCTGGGAGCTTCTCCAGCAGTGCCTGGCCAAGGCGCCCGCCTCCCGGCTGCGCGCGGCGGAGCTGGCCTCCCGGCTGCGCGAGCTGCAACCGGCGCTCCGCGGGCTGCCCGCGCTCGACATCGAGACCGGTGAGGAGGCCGACCCCGGCCGGCGGGGCCGCGACACGGCGGAGGAGAGCGTGGAGGAGCCCGCGGCACCCCGCGGCGCCGTCGCGCTGGTGCAGGGCACGGTGACCGACCCCGACCGCGTCACCCACACCCGGATGCGGGTCCCCGACGCCGAGGAACTGGCCGGCGGGGTCAGGCCAGCGCGAGCACCCCGCCCACGAGCAGGACGACGGCGAGCACCACCGCGCCCAGCGTGACGGCCAACCGGCGC
>NZ_JAAVJC010000493.1 GCF_012033785.1 Streptomyces bohaiensis | reverse complement strand
GCCGCAGCGCCGCCGTGCGCCCCGCCCCCGCCGACCGGCGGCGTTGCCCGTCCGGAGGGCTCACCGGCCGGTGCTCGCCGGCGGGCCGCGGGCGGTGTCCGGCCGCCGGGACCGGGCGGTCGTCGGCGCGGCCGAGGCCATAAGCTGGGGTGGCTCGCCCAGCACCGCATTTCCGCACGAGGAGCCACCCGCATGTCGTCTGAACCGACCGCTCCCGGCCCGCACACCGCGCTGCGTACGGGGGTCGTCTGGGAGCTGCTCCGCGGGGCCCTGGCACGCCGTGCGGCGGCTGCCGGCTCCCCGGCCCTGGACGTGCTCGACACGGGGGGCGGCAGCGGCAGCCTCGCGGCCCGTGTCGCCGCGCTCGGCCACACCGTCACCGTCGTCGACCCCAGTCCGGACGCGCTGTTCGCGCTGGAGCGCCGCGCCGCCGAGGAGGGCGTCGCCGAACGGGTCCGGGGCGTGCAGGGGGACACCGGCGACCTGCTGGAGGTCGCGGGGAGCGGCGCCTACGACATGGTGCTGTGCCACGGCGTGCTGGAGTACACCGACGACCCCCGCGCCGCGCTGACCGCCGTCACCCGGACGCTGCGGCCCACCGGCGGCACGCTGAGCCTGCTGGCGGCCGGGGTCGGCGGCGCGGTGCTCTCCCGGGCGCTGGCCGGGCGGTTCACCGAGGCGCGGCTGGCGCTGGCCGACCCCAACGGCCGCTGGGGCGACGCGGACCCGGTGCCGCACCGCTTCACCGCCGACCAACTCACGGCACTGGCCTCGACCGTGGGGCTCGACCCGCTCGCGGTCCACGGCGTCCGCATCTTCGCGGACCTGGTGCCCGGCGCGCTGGTCGACACCGAGGCCGACGCGCTGGCCGCCCTCACGCGGCTCGAGGCGGACGCCGCAGCCCATCCGGCGTTCCACGCGATCGCCGGACAACTTCACCTGCTCGCCGAGCGCACCGTGCCCCCGCCCGGCTCCTGAACGCGCCTCCGTTCCCTTAGGATCGGACGTAATATCGGACGTGCGCCCGTCGGCATGACGGAGGGGAGCCGGGGTAGGGGATTCTCCATCCCCCGGTTGCTCTGGTCGTGGCGAAAGCGGTGGGCGGAATTCGCGTAAGGGGCGGCTTTCACAGGGAGCGTTCCCTGCCTATCCTGGAAGAGTCGGACCCGGTCGCCACCGCGACCGACGAGTAGGAGGACCCCGTGCCGCTCTCGGAGCACGAGCAGCGCATGCTCGAGCAGATGGAGCGAGCGCTGTACGCGGAAGATCCCAAGTTCGCGACAGCGCTCGAGGGCAGTGAACTGCGCACCCATACCCGCAAGCGGGTGTACCAGGGCGCGGTCGGCTTCCTGGTGGGCATCGTGCTGCTGATGGCCGGCATGGTCGCCCAGCAGATCTGGCTCAGTGTCGTCGGGTTCCTGGTCATGCTCGGCTGTGCCGTGCTCGCCGTGACCGGGTGGAAGAAGGGCCCGGTCGTGGCCTCCACGGATGCCGCCGCGAGCTCGGGCGGCGGCAAGGCCGGCGCCCGACCGGCGGGGCGGGGCCAGCAGCAACCCCGACAGCGCCGCTCGGTCATGAACCGCATCGAACAGCGCTGGCAGCGCCGCCGCGACGAACGCGACGGCTGAGGCCGCCCGACCGGCGCGGAACCGCCGGTCGTCCCCGACACCCGCGACGGGCCCGGAAGCCGATGCTTCCGGGCCC
>NZ_JAAVJC010000492.1 GCF_012033785.1 Streptomyces bohaiensis | reverse complement strand
ACCAGCGGTGCGGAGAGGATCACGGAGAGGTCGGCGTCGGCCATGACGGTGAAGAGGAGCGCGGGCGTGGCGATGGAGAACGCCAGCCGCGTGAGCACCTGCCGCCCGTTCTCGCCGAGGACGTCGAACCGCCCGGCCGCATACCCCACCGCGATGATCACCGAGATCGTCGCGAACCCCGTGATGACGCCGCCCATGCCCGCTCGCTCCCTGGTGTCCGTCCCGCTCGACCGACCGCGCACGGCGGTCCCCGTGCCGTCGCCCCGGCGCGCACGCGGGCGCGCGACGACCGGCGGATTCATCATGCAACCCGCATCTTTCCGGTCGGTGACGGATCGAGCGCCGACGAAGCGGACACGCTGTGTCCTTCCTCACGCGCCCCGCCCACCTACCGGACGGCGACCGGGCCCGCGGTGCCCGCGCGGTCACCCTGCGCCGCCCCGGACCGGCCGGTCTGCGCAGCGGCCGCTGCCCACCCGGCGACGCCGGGCCACGGGGTGTGGCGGAAGTGGGTGCGGTCCCGGTCCGACCTCCCGACCGGGACCGTCGAGTCACTAGAATCGGCCGGTGGTCCGGAGAACGGCACGCACGGTGGTGACACCGGCAGCGGCCCGACCGGCGCCGCCGGACCGTGGCCGGAACCCCCCGGACCGTGGTTCGACACCGCCGGCACACGTCGCCCGGCAGCCGCAAGGAGAGCTGTATGGACGTCACCCTGAACATCTGGGTCCTGACCATCGTCGGTCTGTGCGCCCTGATCGCCGCCGACTTCTTCATCGGTGGACGCACGCCGCACGAGGTCACGACCAAGGAGGCGGGGATCTGGACCGCCGTCTGGGTCGCGCTGGCCGGGCTCTTCGGCCTGGGTCTCCTCTGGATGGGCGAGGGCCAGGCGTCGAGCGAGTTCTTCGCGGGCTACATCACCGAGAAGTCGCTCAGCGTCGACAACCTCTTCGTCTTCATCCTCATCATGACGAAGTTCGCGGTCCCCACCATCTACCAGCAGCGGGTGCTGCTGATCGGCATCCTCATCGCCCTGGTGCTCCGCGCCGGCTTCATCGCCGGCGGCGCCGCGCTGATCTCGAACTTCTCCTTCATGTTCTTCATCTTCGGCGCCTTCCTCATCTGGACCGCCTACAAGCTCATCGAGGAGGCCCGCAGCGACGAGGAGGACGAGGAGTTCCAGGAGAACCGCTTCATGCGGCTGGTGGAGAAGCGCTTCCCCTCCACCGACCAGTACCACGGCACCAGGCTGACGATCCTCCGTGGCGGGCAGCGGCTGATCACGCCGATGCTCATCGTCATGCTGGCGATCGGCACCACCGACCTGCTGTTCGCGCTGGACTCCATCCCGGCGATCTTCGGCCTGACCCAGGACCCGTACATCGTCTTCACCGCCAACGCCTTCGCCCTCATGGGCCTGCGGCAGCTGTACTTCCTGATCGGCGGGCTGCTGCAGAAGCTGGTGCACCTCTCCTACGGCCTGTCGATCATCCTCGGGTTCATCGGCGTGAAGCTGTTCCTGCACGCGCTGCACGAGTACGACGTCCCCGTCCCGGAGATCCCCACCCAGGTCTCGCTGGCCGTCATCTGCGGTGTCCTCGTCGTCACCACGTTCACCAGTCTCGCCGCCTCGAAGAAGGCCCGGCTCGCCGAGGCCGAGGACGGCGGGGGCGAGGACGGCTCCGGGAACGACAAGGACAG
>NZ_JAAVJC010000491.1 GCF_012033785.1 Streptomyces bohaiensis | reverse complement strand
GGCCCGGCACGGCCCCGATGCTGCCCACCGCACCACCGAAGCCGCGACCGGCTCCGCCCCGCGCGACGGCCCCCTCAGCCGCCCTCGCGGCACAGCCGCCGGGCCGGGCGCGCCGCCGCCCCACCACCGGCGGTGAACGCCGCCGGGTCAGCCCAGCCGGTCGATCGCGGTGGCGAGGGTCTGGGCGAAGGCGTTTGCCGGTGCGTCGGAGAGTCCGCCCAGCTGCCCCCAGGAGACCAGCGTCACCGTCGTCCCGGCCCTGCCGACGCCGTGGACGGCGATGTTCGTTCCCGCCTCGGGCGGTGCGGTGTGAACGGCGAAGGCCCGGCCGCCGTCACCCGCGTCGACAGCGCCGAGGTCGTCCCAGCCCGCCACCGCACCCGCCTCCCCGCGCAGCCAGTCGGCGGCGCAGCCCGCGGCGGCCGACTCCAGCGCCGCCGCCAGGTCGGCCGCCGCGGTCGCGTCCGCGGTCCGCACCACGATCTGTCGGGCGGAGGCGTCCAGCTCCGTCCCGTAGTCACGGTGCGCGGCGCCGGCCGCCGGGACGAGGCCGTCGACGCACGCCAGTGGCGCGTCCGGCAGCCCGGGCGTCACCTCCCCGGCGTACCAGTCGGAGACCGCGTGCGGCGGCAGCTCGTCCCCGGCGAGGAAATCGGCCGCCGCGAGATCAGCTGCCGGAGTGGCCGCGGTTGCGGCGGTCGGCGGCTGTGCTCCGGCCTGCGCCTGGTGGGTCGTGGCGACGGTGAGGGCGCCGATCGTCGCCGCGGCCCCGAGCCCCGCGGTCCATCGGGCAGTAGTGCGTCGCATGGTTCCCCTTAGAGTGCTGTCGGTCGTCACCGGGCCGTTCCCGGTGGGTCGCCACCACCGTGTCCCGGCGGCACCGGGTGGGACAACGGGCCGTGGCGAAGGCGGGACGCTGGAATGCCCGCACCGCCGCTGAACTGCGGCGACGCGGTCCGCCTGGAACGCCGGGCGGAACGCGGTGCCCGGCGGGAACGCGCTCGGTGCGTCCGGGTGCGCGGTCCGACGGGCGGCACCGGAGGGTCCGGTCGCCGGGGGAGGGGAATCGGGTGGAGCAGCAGGACGCCGCCGCGGAGTTCGCACGGCTGGTGCGGGGGTTCAAGGAGCGGTCCGGGCTCAGCTACGGGACGCTGGCCCGCCGGTTGCACATGAGCGCCTCCACACTGCACCGCTACGGGTCGGGCGCCGCGGTGCCGGTCGACTACGCCCCGGTCGAGCGGATCGCGCGTGCCTGCGGAGCGGACCGTGCGGAGCTGGTTGCTCTCCACCGGGCCTGGGTGCTCGCCGATGCGGCTCGCCCGCCGCGTGGCCGCGACGCGGGAGCCCGCGGGGCGGCAGCCTCGGCGAGCCCCGGTGGTTCCCGGACGAGCCCCGGTGGTGCGTCGACGGCTGACGGGTCGGCGACGGACACCCCGGCGGCCCCGTCCGCCCCGCGGGGGCCGACCGGACCGCACGGCGCGGTGGCGTCGGGACCTGGGGGCGAGGCGTCGCCGGGACCGAACGGCACGGCGGCGTCCCGCGCTCCGACCACGGGGCCCGCCTCCCGTGCGCACGCCGGGCAGACGGACACGGAGCAGCGCCGGGCCGGCGACGGCACGGTCGGCGCCGCTTCCGACCGACCCGCGGCCGCCACCGACCCGGGGCGGCCCGGTGGCCCGACCGGGGCCCCGCAGGCGCACCGGGGAGCAGCGCGCCGGCGGG
>NZ_JAAVJC010000490.1 GCF_012033785.1 Streptomyces bohaiensis | reverse complement strand
GGGCACCACATCCGTGGTGCCCGGCCCGGCCCGTCCGCTCGTCCGCTCGTCCGCTCGCCCACTGGGCGCGAGCCGCCGTCCGCGGGGCGGGGGGCCGCCGTCCGCGGGGCGGGTCAGAGCTCGGTGACCCCGGGCTCCGAGGGCCCCTCGCCGTCCTCGTCCTCGTCGTCGACGAGGACCGGGGAGCCGTGGTGCGCCCAGATCTTCCAGCTGCCGTCGTCCACGCGGCGGAAGACGTTGGTGGCGACGACCAGCCCGCCGACCAGCGGGCCCGCCGAGCCGTCGTCCTCCGCCGGCCCGCCGGAGAGGATGTTCTCGGTGCAGGTCACCACGGCGGTGTCGCCGAGCACCTCGACCTCCACGTCGGTGAGGAAGAACTGGATGTACTCGGTGCCGGCCATGATCAGCGCGTAGGACCGCATCACCTCGGAGCGGCCGGAGAGCACCGGCCACCCGGGGTGGACGACGCTGACCCGCTCGTGCAGCCACTGCTCGGCCATCGCCTCCAGGTCGCCGGCCTCCAGCGCGTCGTAGAGGGCGGTGTTGGCGGCCTCGACGGCCTCGATGTCGGTACGCGCGCTCATGCCTGCGCCCCCTCTCCCGCTGCTTCCACCGCCCGGGCGACCCGCACCGCGTCGGCGGAGGGGCCGACGTCGTGGACCCGGACGGCCCAGGCGCCGTCCCGCGCGGCGATCGCGGTGATCGCGGCGGTGGCCGCGTCGCGCTGCCGGGCCGGCGGCGGGGTGCCGTCGGGGGCGGCCAGCACCCGGCCGAGGAAACGTTTGCGCGAGGCGGCGACCAGCATCGGCCGCCGCAGCTGCGCGGCGAGGCTCCGCAACCCGGCGACCAGCGCCAGGTCGTGCGGGGCCTCCTTGGCGAAGCCGAGCCCGGGATCGACGACGACCCGTTCCTCGGCGATGCCGCCGTCGACCGCGGCCTCGACCGCCTCCCGCAGTTCGGCGAGCACCTCGGCGACCGGGTCGGCGTAGACGGCGCGGGTGTTCATGTCGGCGCTCTGCCCGCGCCAGTGCATCACCACGAACGGGACGCCGAGTTCGGCGACGACCGGCACCATGCGGGAGTCCGCCCGGCCACCGCTGACGTCGTTGACCAGCTGCGCGCCGGCGGCGACTGCCTCCGCCGCCACCGAGGCGCGCATGGTGTCGACCGAGACGGTGACACCCTCGGCGGTCAGCGCCCGCACCACCGGCACGACGCGGCGCAGTTCCTCGGACTCGTCCACGCGGCTGGAGCCCGGCCGGGTGGACTCGCCTCCGACATCGACCAGGTCGGCACCGTCGGCGACCAGGCCGAGACCGTGTTTGATCGCGGCGGACGGCTCGAACCACATGCCGCCGTCCGAGAAGGAGTCGGGGGTGACGTTGACCACGCCCATGACCGCGCATCGGTCCCATGCCGGCAGGCCGTCCACCACACCCCGCGGGGCGGGCTCGTGACCGGGTGAGAGCTGCATGTGAACCAGGGTAGGCGCTACGACCGGGATGATCGCCGGGAGACCGGGACGCGGGCGGCGTGACCGGTGCCGACACCGCCGCCGACGCTGCGCCGTCCGGGTGGTGGGGGGCGGCGGTCTCGGGGCGTGCCGCTCCGGCCGCGCGCAGTGCGGAACGGGCTGCCGGTTCGAGCGGCGAGCCGTCCCATCCGATCACGGTGACGCGGTCGGCCATGGCCTGCGGACTCCGGGGGTGTGGCGACGCGGGGG
>NZ_JAAVJC010000048.1 GCF_012033785.1 Streptomyces bohaiensis | reverse complement strand
GGTGGACCCGGCGTGCCTCGCCCGGTCCGTGCTCCACGACCCCGCCCCGTCGTCGCCGAGCCGTGGCGCCGCACCCGGGAGTCGCAGCTGCCCCGCTCCGCCCCGGTCACCATCCGGCACCAGCTGCCCACCGGACGGGTCCGCCGCCTGTCGGCAACGTAAACTTGCGAGTGACTGTTCGGCCCCACGGCGCCGACCGCGCCCGTACCCCCGGCACCCCCGCGCCCCCGCTGCGCGGCCGCGGACCGGGATCTCTGGACCAAGAAGAGGACTCATGGCGAGGAAGAAGAAGAAAGCCGACCCCGAGAACCCGGGCAGACTGCGGCAGATCGGCCTCACCTACAAGATGACCCGGCGGTCCGACCGCTGGATCGGGTGGGTCATCGGCGGTGTGTTCCTCGGGACGTTCGGTGTCGTCCTCGCCATCGGCTTCCTGATCGGGCACCCGGTCTATCTGGGCATCCTCGGCTTCCTGGTGGCGCTGCTCGCCACAGCCATCATCTTCGGACGCCGCGCCGAGCGCGCTGCCTACGGGCAGATGGAGGGCCAGCCGGGCGCCGCCGCGGCCGTCCTGGAGAACATCAAGCGCGGCTTCGTCATCACCCCGGCCGTCGCCATCAACCGCAGCCAGGACGTGGTGCACCGCGCCGTCGGCAAGTGCGGCATCGTCCTCGTCGCGGAGGGCAACCCCAACCGGGTGAAGGGGCTGCTCGCCGCGGAGAAGCGCAAGATGGCGCGCGTGGTGACCGACGTGCCGGTCCACGACATCATGGTCGGCCGCGAGGAGGGCCAGGTCCCGCTCGGCAAGCTCCGCAGCAAGCTGATGAAGCTGCCGCGCGTGCTGCCCGGCGCCCGGATCACCGAGATCAACGACCGGCTGCGGGCCATGGGCGACCTGATGAAGAACATGCCGGTGCCGAAGGGCCCCATGCCGAAGGGCATGCGGATGCCGAAGGGGCAGATGCCCAAGGGCCGCTGAGACCGAACGGTCCGGCCGCGACACGCGGCGGAGGGGCCGGTGGTGACCTACGGGTGCCGCCGGCCCCTCGGCGTTGTCGCCCGGCCCCTGACGGCCCGGGACCACGGGTTGCGCGCCGGGGGCGCCCCGATGCCGAACCTGCCGGTACGGAGGACCCGACACCGAGGGGCACGCGGACACCGCACGGGAGCGCTGCCAGGCTGCTTCGGCGACCAGGTGCGGGCGCAGGGGCGCGTACCCCGTGCCGTCACACCGCCGCGGGTCCCGGCGCCGGGTGCGGCACCGGCCGGACCGGCCCGGTGTGCGCGGAGCGGCCCGGGGGGGGCCGCCGGCGGTCAGATGCGGACCTGCACCGCCGCGGCGAGCCGGTCGTGGAGACCGCGCTGGTCGCGGTCCCAGATCAGCGCGGGGACGGCCAGCACGAGGAGCAGGGTGCGCAGCGCGGCGCGGGGGAAGGACAGCCTGCCGCCGTGGACCGACAGGACGCGCAGGCCGAGCAGCCGCTTGCCGGGTGTGGAGCCGACGGTGCCGACGGTGAGGACGGCGGTCACCGCGAAGACCAGCAGGGTCCAGTTGCCGAGCGAGGCCTGGCCGTCGGCCAGCAGACCGTATGCGATCAGCATGCACAGCGCCCAGTCGAGCGCGAGGGCACCGATGCGCCTGCCGGGGCCGGCGAGGGAGCCGGGCCCCTCCGCCGGAAGGCCGAGGCGTTCACCCCGGTAGCCGAACTCGACACCCATCTCCTCGGCCGCCGCTCGCGGGCCGGAGAGCCACGATCCCATTGCCTGGCGCTTGTCCACGCGACCACGGTAGCGCCCCCCGGCCCGGCGGCGGCGACCGGCCCGGAACCGCCCCGCCCCCGGTGCCGCCTCCACCACTTTCGGAAAGTTGTCCGGTTAACATCGGCGAAACAGGTGAGTCATTCCTGAGTAATGCCCTGTTCCTAGGGTCGACCCCGGCAGGTCACCGCACTGGGCTGCCCATCGAGCTGCAACGCCCCGTCCTCGCGGCGGGCAAGGAGGACTCCGGATGTTCCAGAACGCCGACGAGATCAAGAAGTATATTTCGGACAACGACGTCAAGTTCATCGACGTCCGCTTCTGCGACCTGCCGGGCACCATGCAGCACGTCACGGTCATGGCGGAGGCATTCGACCCGGCCGAGCAGCTGATGTTCGACGGCTCCTCGATCCGCGGGTTCCAGGCCATCCACGAGTCCGACATGGCGCTTCTGCCGGACCTCTCCACCGCGCGTCTCGACCCGTTCCGCAAGGACAAGACGCTCAACATCAACTTCTTCATCCACGACCCGATCACGGGCGAGGCGTACAGCCGCGACCCGCGGAACATCGCGAAGAAGGCCGAGGCGTACCTCGCCTCCTCCGGCATCGCCGACACCGCCTACTTCGGCCCCGAGGCCGAGTTCTACGTCTTCGACGAGGTCCGGTTCGAGACCAAGGCGAACGCCGGCTACTACTACATCGACTCCGAGGCCGGCGCCTGGAACACCGGGGCCATCGAGAACGGCGGCAACCGCGGCTACAAGGTCCGGTACAAGGGCGGGTACTTCCCCACTCCCCCGGTCGACCACTTCGCCGACCTGCGCGCGGAGATGACCCTGGAGATGGTGAAGGCCGGCCTGGAGGTCGAGCGCCAGCACCACGAGGTCGGCACCGCCGGTCAGGCCGAGATCAACTACAAGTTCAACACGCTGCTCGCCGCGGCCGACGACCTGATGCTCTTCAAGTACCTGGTCAAGAACGTCGCCTGGCGCAACGGCAAGACCGCGACCTTCATGCCGAAGCCGATCTTCGGCGACAACGGCTCGGGCATGCACGTCCACCAGTCGCTGTGGGCCGGCGGCCAGCCGCTCTTCTACGACGAGCAGGGCTACGCCGGCCTGTCGGACACCGCCCGCTACTACATCGGCGGCATCCTCAAGCACGCCCCGTCGCTGCTGGCCTTCACCAACCCGACGGTGAACTCCTTCCACCGCCTGGTGCCCGGCTTCGAGGCCCCGGTGAACCTGGTGTACTCGCAGCGCAACCGCTCCGCCGCGATGCGCATCCCGATCACCGGCTCCAACCCGAAGGCCAAGCGCGTCGAGTTCCGCGCGCCGGACCCGTCGTCCAACCCGTACCTGGCCTTCTCCGCCCTGCTGCTGGCCGGCCTCGACGGTGTGAAGAACAAGATCGAGCCCGCCGAGCCGGTCGACAAGGACCTCTACGAGCTGGCGCCGGAGGAGCACGCGGGCATCGCGCAGGTCCCGACCTCGCTGCCCGAGGTGCTGACCGCGCTGGAGGAGGACAACGAGTACCTCCAGGCCGGTGGCGTCTTCACCTCCGACCTCATCGAGACCTGGATCGAGTACAAGCGGGAGAAGGAGATCGCCCCGATGCAGCTCCGCCCGCACCCCCACGAGTTCGAGCTGTACTTCGACGTGTGATCCACTCGCTGTGCAGCGAACCCCTCCGCCACCCGGTCCCGGGCGGCGGAGGGGTTCCGCGTTGTCGGGCCGACGCGACCCCTGGGGCCGGGGCCGCCCCGGGCCGGTCGGGTGGCCCGGGCGCCGGGCATCGGTTCAGCTGTGCGCGGCGCCGTCGAGCAGGACGTGCCAGCGCAGCCGGGTGGCGCGCTCGGCACTGGCCACCGACGCGCACACCCCGAGGAGGCCGTTGAGCCACCACGACAGCGCCACCGGGGACCGGTAGGAGCCGAGGCGCTCCTCGACCGGGGGCAGCTGGGTGAGGACGTCGAGCAGTTGCGGCACCGCGAGCGCGGCCGGCACCACCAGCAACAGCACCGAGACGACGGCGAGGAGGCGGCTCAGCCCGGGCCGCTCACGTGCCAGCCGGGCACGGCGCCCCTCCGCCGAGCGCGGGTCGGGAATCAGGCCGTGCTCGCTGCCGTCGTCGGCGACCAGGTGGCAGCGCCGGAGCCCGAACGCGGTCGGCACCACCTCGACCACTCCGCCCGGCACCGGGAAGACCGCAGGGAGCGGGGAGGTGGCGTGGCGCCTGCCGTCGCGGTAGAGCTGCGCCCCGCCCTCGCCGTCGTCGGTCGTCAGCCGCTGCCAGTGCGGGACGTCGACCGAGTAGGTGACGCGCCGCCCGTCGTCCTCGATCAGCGGCAGGTGAAAGAGGGCTCGCGAGAGCGGCTGCCACCACCGGTAGCGACGCAGTGGGCGGCCGTCCCCGGGCCCGACCCGCCGGAGGGCCCTGCTTCTGCTTCGGCTGCTGCGCATTCCCCTGGCTCCGTGTCGGCGGCGGCGGTGCGACGGGCCGGCCCCCGCGGGCAGCCCCGCTCCCATTCGAGACCGTGCCCCGGGGGCAGGGTCAACCCCGGCCGGCTCATGCGAGGCCCGGGGGCGACCCCGGCCGGGAGGGGTGCGCCGCAGGCAGGCCGACACGCGCCGGGACCTTCGACGGGTTGACACGGCACCCGTTCCCATCGCACCGTACATACAACATGTACGGACACGCTGTCCGTTCGTGCTTGTCCCGATGACGGAGAGCCCATGACCCGCAACGACGCGACCGACAGAACGATCGTCCCGATCTTCGACTTCATGAACCGCCTCCCCGGCGGCCTCATGCTCATCCCGCTGGTACTCGGCTCCATCGTCGGGACGTTCGCCATGCCGGCCCTGGAGATCGGCAGCTTCACCACGGCGCTGTTCAAGGAGGGCGCGCTGGCCCTCATCGCGCTGCTGATCTTCGCCACCGGCACCCACGTCACCGCGCGGACCAGCGGCCCCGTCCTGGCCCACGCCGCGGTGATCCTCACCGCGAAGTCGCTGATCCCCGCCACGGCCGTGGTGCTGCTGGGCCTGGCCGTCGGCCTCGACGGCATCGCGGGGGTGTCGATCCTCGCCCTGCTGGTCGCGGTCGACAACTCCAACGGCGGCCTGTGGCTCGCCTTCACCGGCCGGTACGGCGACAAGCGGGACCGCGGTGCCTACGTCTCGTCGGCGGTGAACGACGGCCCGTTCCTCTCCATGGTCTTCCTCGGTGTCTCCGGTCTCGCCGCCATCCCCGGCACGCTGCTGCTCGCCGCGATCATCCCGTTCGTGCTGGGCATGCTGGTCGGCAACCTCGACCCCAAGTGGCGCGACGTCATGCGCAGCACCCCGAGCATCGTGATCCCCTTCTTCGCCTTCGCCCTGGGCACCGGCATCGACCTGGGCAACGTCGTCCGCGGCGGCGCCTCCGGGCTGCTGGTCGGCGCCATCGTCGCCCCGTTCACCGGCGCGCTGGTCTACTTCGGCTACCGCTACGTGCTGCGCCGCGGCGCCAAGAGCGGCATCGGCTTCGCCGCCGGCACCACCGCGGGCAACGCCATCGCCACCCCCGCCATCGTCGGCGCCGCCGACCCGCAGTTCGCGCCCTACGTCGAGACCGCGACCGCCCAGATCGCCGCGTCCGCCCTCATCACCGCCATCCTCGCCCCGCTCATCGCGTCGTGGGTCCTCAAGCGCCAGGGCGGTCTCACCGTCGTCGACGAGGAGGGCCGGGAGATCACCGACGAGAAGACCGGCGCCACCGCGGAGCCCCCCGCGTCGCGGGCGGGCGACGACGACACGGACGTCCGGCTGTGACGCGGGTCCTCGTCGTCGCGGACGACCTCACCGGCGCCAACGACACCGGCGTGCAGTTCGCGCTCGCCGGCTGGCACACCACCCTCCGGATCGGGGCCCGCCGGGCCGCACCGCCCCCGGCGGGCCACGCGACAGCCGTGTCCACCGACTCCCGGGCCCTGGACCACCGGGACGCCGCTGCCGCGACCCGGGCCGCCGTCGCGGCGGAGCAGCCGGCCCCGGGGGACCACCTCTATCTCAAGACCGACTCCACCCTGCGGGGCTCCGTCCCCGCCCAGATCGCCGGCGCCCTCGCCGCCGCGCCCGACGACGCCGTGGTCGTGCTGGCTCCCGCCTACCCGGCGATGGGCCGTACCGTCCACGACGGCCGCCTGCTGGTGCACGGCGAGTCCGTGACCCTCTCCCCCGCCGGACGCGACCCGGTCACCCCCGTCACCAGCGACCTGCTGACGGAGCTGGTGCCGGGGGCGGTACCCGTGCCCGTCGCACCGACGGCCGCGGCGTGGGCCCGGGCGATCGAGGCCGCGAGCCGGCACGGCGCGGTGGTCGCCGCCGATGCCGGCACCGACGCCGAACTGGCGCGGCTCGCCGAGGCGATCGTGCTGCTCGGTCCGCGCGCGATCCCCGCCGGCTCCGCGGGGCTGGCCGCACCGCTCGCCGCGCTCTGGCGTGCCGACCGCGGTACACCGCCCGCCCCCGCGGCACCGCCCGCGGCACGCCGTCCACTCGTCCTCGTCTCCTCCCACCACCTGGTCGCGCGCGACCAGGTGGCCGCTGCCGAACGCACGGACAGCACCCTCACCGTGCTGCGCACCACGACCGACGCGCTGCTGCGGGGCGAGACGCCCGTGCCGGCCGCCGGTGACGGCCCGGTGGTGCTGCTCTCCCCCGACGAGCGCGCCCGGCCCGGCCACTCCGCGCCGCTGGCGGCGGCGCTCGCCGACCACGCCGCGACGCTGCTGGCCGGCGCCGACCGCCCCTTCGACGCCGTCGTCCTGGTCGGCGGCGACGGCGCCGAGGCCTTCCTCGATGCCGTGGGCGCCCACGGCATCGCCGTCCGCGGCACCCTGCTGGAGGGGGTGCCGGACGGACGGGTCGCCGGCGGCCCCCGCGACGGCCTGACCGTCGTGACCAAGGCCGGCGGCTTCGGCGACGAGACGACCCTCACCCAGCTGCTGCGCGCCCTGCGCGGCCCCACCCGAACGGAGACTTCTCGATGACCAGGCCCGTACTCGCCCTCACTGTCGGCGACGTGGCAGGAATCGGGCCGGAGATCACCGCCCGCACCCTGCTGCACCACCCCGCGCTGCGCGAGCGCTGCGTCCCCGTCGTCGTGGGCGACGCCGACTCCCTCCGTCGCGGCTGCGAGACCATCGGCGCGGACCCGTCGGCCGTGCGGGTGCTGAACCACCCCCGGGAGGCCACCAACGACCCCGCGCTGATCGAGGTGGTGCAGGCGGGGCCGTCCCTGGCGCACGTGCCGTTCGGCGAGATCCACCCCGACGCGGGGGACGGCGCGC
Organism: Streptomyces bohaiensis; assembly: GCF_012033785.1. GTDB lineage: Bacteria > Actinomycetota > Actinomycetes > Streptomycetales > Streptomycetaceae > Streptomyces > Streptomyces bohaiensis. Next base: position 17,788 of record NZ_JAAVJC010000048.1, on the reverse strand, counting down.
ACCGCTACGTCGTGACCGCCGTGGAACTCGCCAAGCAGGGCGCGGTCCAGGGCATCGTGACGGCCCCGTTGAACAAGGCGGCGATGCACGCCGCTGGCCACCGCTTCCCCGGCCACACCGAACTGCTCGCCCACGAGTTCGCCGTGAAGAACTTCTCGCTGGTGCTGTCCGCCGGCGACCTCTACTTCTTCCACCTCACCACCCATGTCTCGCTGCGCGAGGCCATCGACGGCGTCACCCCCGAACGCACCGACGCCGTGCTGACACTGGCCGGGGCGTTCACCCGGGCGCTGGGCCGCCCCGGCGAGCGGATCGGCCTGGCGGGGCTCAACCCGCACGCCGGCGAGAACCGGATCTTCGGCCACGAGGACGCCGACGTACTGGCCCCCGCCGTCGAGCGGGCCCGCGCCGCCGGGCTCGACGTGCACGGCCCGCTGCCGGCGGACGCCCTCATCCCCCAGGCGGTGAAGGGCCGGTGGAACCTGGTGGTGGTCTGCTACCACGACCAGGGCCACGCGCCGTTCAAGGCGGTCTACGGCGACGACGGGGTCAACATCACCGTCGGGCTGCCCGTGGTCCGGGTCTCGGTCGACCACGGCACGGCGTTCGACATCGCCGGCAAGGGGCTGGCCCGGGAGGCGAGTCTGGTGCTCGCCGCCGAGCGGGCGGCCGACCTCGCACCCGGATGGGATCATGTGTGGCGCGCGGCGCAGGACGCCGAGAACACGCCGGACGCCGACTGACGGCCCCCGGGCCGCACGGTCCGGGTGGGACGAGGAGCACACGTGGCCAGGACGCCGTTGCACGCGCGGATCTCCGAGGACCTGCGCGGACGCATCCACGACCGGGAGCTGAGCCCCGGCGACCTGCTGCCCTCGGAGAGCGCGCTCCAGGAGCAGTTCTCCGTCTCCCGGTCCGTCGTGCGCCAGGCCCTCGCCACGCTGGAGGCGGAGGGCCTGGTGCGGCGGGCCAAGGGGCGGGGCACCGTCGTCGCCCCGCGGGGTGAGCTCCACCGGAACGTGGCCCTCTCCTCCGGCCTCATGGCCCAGCTCCAGCAGCGCGGCGCGCGCACGACCACCGAGGTGCTGCGGCTGGAGCAGACCGAGCCGCCGCAGCACGTCACCTCGCTCGGCGAGCGGGTGACCGTGCTGGAGCGGCTGCGGCGGGTGGACGGGGAGCCCGCCGCCTTCATCCGCACCTATCTGCCGGTCGCCATCGGCAGCGCACTGGACCGTGCGGCGCTCACCGACACCTCGCTCCACCAGCTGGTCGGGGAGGTGACCGGGCGCCGGGTCGCCGACGGCCGGCGGACGATCCTCGCCGTCGCGGCGGCACCGCCGCTCCACGCGGTGCTGGGGGTGGCGGCGGGCGCCCCCCTGCTGCTGCTGGAGGGAACGAGCGTCGACCAGGACGGCCGGCCGGTCGAGGAGTTCTCCACCTGGCACCGCTCGGACCGCATCGCCTTCGACCTCACGCTGCGGCCCGGCGCACCGCGCGGCGTCCCGGTCGAAGCGGTCGGCGGCGCCGACAGCCCCGCCAGCTCCCGCGGACCGGCGGGCGACGCCGCCCCCGGGGACCCGGACGAGCGGCTGGACCGGGCGATCGCTCTCGCCGAGGAGACGCTCGCCGAACTGCGGGCGCTGCGCCGCCCGCGCTGACGGCACGCACCGGCGACCGCGGCACGGCCGCCCGGGCGGGGCACGGCCCCACCCGGACCTCCGGACGGTCAGCGCTCCTGGGCGCGCGGACCTTCCGTGTCGGAGCCGGCAGGCCCCGCGCCGGGCTCGTCCGGTCCCTGATGGCCCGCCAGGATGCGGTTGACTTCCCGCAGTACGGCGATCTGGCCGGCGGTGTAGTGGTCGGTGACCGTCTGCTTCATGACGGCGATGGCGGTCGCCTTGTCCCCGAGAGCGAACGAGCCGATGTCGCCGGCAGCGGGGTAGATCTCCCGGAGGTCGCGGATGACCGGGGCGAGGCGGGCGGCGAGCTCGCGCACGGTCGCCTCGTCGGCGTCGGCGGAAAGGGCGTCGAACTCGGCGTCGAGCTGCCGGTGGGTCACCGTCATCTCGCGCAGCTCGCGGATGGCCGTCTCGCGGAACAGGTGGGAGGAGACCGTGATCGCCGCGCGATCGGCCTCGGTCAGCGACGAGGCCACCTCCTCGAACCCCGCGGGTACGTCGACCGGCGCCTCGTGGCGCAGCAGCTCGGCGAGTTCGGCGCGAATGGCCTGCTGCCGCTCGATGGCGACGGCGAGGTCGGCGTCCAGGGCCCGCACCGCCTCGGCGAAGCCGTCGCCCGGACCGCCCGCTTCGGCGATCTGCGCGAGGGGCATCCCCAGGTCGCGCAGGCGCCGTATCTGCAGGAGACGCACGAGGTGCGGGGTGCCGTAGCGCTTGTAGCCGTTGGACGCGCGGGCGGGCTCGGCGAGCAGGCCGAGCCGGTGGTAGTGGCGGATCGCCTTGCTGGTCGTGCCCGCAAGGTCGGCGAGCCGCCGGGTGCTCCAGGTCAGCGCCATGGCCGCGCCGCTCTCGTCATGCGCCCATCCTGCGCCATGGTGGACCGGTGGGTGTCGCGCGGGGTGGCCGAGGGGATCGGTTGACCTTGCCCCTGGGACAACGTTTGTGATGGTCGAAGCCCCGGGGAATGGCGCACTTCCGCCGTGTTCCCGCACGGGGTTTCGCTGCCGGGCCGACCCCCGGCACCGGCGAGCCCGGGTCCGTGCCGCGCTGGTCGCGACGCGTGGGGCCGGCCCACGGCGAGCGGGTGCGTCCTGGTCCTGGGCGGGGAGACCCCGGAGCCGGACGAGGAAGAGTGGAACAGAGGAACGGAATGCCCAAGGAACCCTGCGACCTCGCCCACCCCTTCGCGGTCGGGGCGCGCCTGGTCCTGAACAGCGGACGGCTCGCGAGGGTCCGGGTGCAGCGCACAGCGGTGCTGTCGTTGCCGACCGGGCGGCTCGTCGCGGGGGAGTTCGGGTACGGCGTGGTCGGCCCGGCGTTCACCGAGCGCGTGCGGCCCGGCGACTACCCGGTGGTGCTGCACCTGGCGGACCTGCCGCCCCACGGTCGACTGCCCGCGCTCACCCTGGTCGCGGGCGCGCGGGTGGTGGTCCGGGAGGCGCCCGCCACCGACTGGGAGATGGCGCTGGGCGAGGGACAGGACCCTGCCTCGCTCGCGGACGACGAGTTCTTCGCGTACACCGTGCGGCACGGTACGGGCGGGTTCGTGGACGCCTCCGGGCTCCCGGCGCTCCGGCAGGGAGGCGGGCCGGTGCCGCGACCGCCGCTCGGCGCGCTCCCCGCCCCGGTCCGGTTCGCGGCGGGCCACGGCAACGGGGAGTACCCCACCTGGCTGGGACGCGGCCCTGACGGCGCCGTGGTCTGCTTCTTCACCGACTTCTTCGTGCTGACCGACGGGGAGGTGGTGGAGCGGCTCCCCGAGGACGAACCGTGAGGCCGCCGCGCCACCCGCGGTCAGTTGCCGACGGCGAAGAGCAGGTAGAGGAAGCCGGCGAAGACGTGTCCGCCGATGAGGTAGAGGAAGAGCCGGATGAGCAGGCCGCGGGGCGACCGGCCGTTCTCCCGCTCCTCGCCGTGGCCCACCGTGGCGGGGGCGCGGCGGGGTGCGGGCTCCACGGGGGTGCCGCTGGTGTCGGTGGACTGGCTGGTCACGGTTTCCGCCTTCCGGTCGGGGTGGTGCCGGGGCCCGGGTCGGCGCCGCCCGGCACGCCACCGCCGAGGCAGAGGGCGCCGGACTGCGCCTGGAGCAAGGTGTGGAGGAACAGCAGGTCGGTGCCGCCGGGTGACGCGGCGCCGATGCGGTGCGGCGTCATGCTGTCGAAGTGGGCGGAGTCACCCGGCTCCAGCAGCTGGGAGGACTCCCCCAGGGTCAGCGCGAGCCGCCCTTCGAGGACGTACAGCCACTCCTCGCCCGGGTGGACGCGCACCAGGTCGGACTGGGACCCGGGCGGGACGTGGACCCGGAGCGCCTGCATGGCGCGGTGGCTGCCGCCCGCCTGCCGGTAGCGCCAGCCGCCGGCGTCGACGGCCTCCTGGCGGTCGCCGCGGACGACCGGGTCCTCCTCCGGCGGAGTCTCGCCGAGCAGCTCGGAGACGGTGGTGCCGTAGGCGCGGGCGAGGGCCAGCAGCAGCGGCAGCGACGGCTGGCGCAGCCCGGTCTCCAGGCGCGAGAGGTGCGCCGGGGAGAGCTCCAGGCGGGCCGCGGCGGCTTCCAGGGTGTGGCCGGCGGCGCGGCGGAGCTCCCTCAGGCGGGGGGCGATGGCCGGGACGTCCGCGCCCGGCCGCACCGGCGGCGGGGGCGACCCGGGAGGAAGGGGTGCCATGGCTCCATTACGCCACGAGCTTTACCTCGAAGGCAAAGCTCTTGCCTCAGAGGCAAACCGTGGGAGCGGCGGAGCGGCACGCTTCCACCAGTGTCGGACATGACGAAGGGCCCCGTCACCGGGGCCCTTCCTCTTCTTCGGGTGGCCGATCGGCCTGCCGTCCGGCAGCCGGGCCGCGGGTCAGTCGCGGCGCTCGTCGTCCCTGTTCTCGGAGGTCAGGGAGTCCTTGACACCGGCGGCGCGGTCCTTGAGGTCCTCGACACCTTCCTTCGCGGTGCCCTTGGCCTGGTCGGCCTTGCCCTCGGACTTCAGCCGATCGTTGCCCGTGACCTTGCCGATCGCCTCCTTGGCCTTGCCCTTCAGGCGGTCGGTCGCTCCGTCGTTGCTCATGGCGGCCTCCTGGCGTCTCGTGGCGTTCGGTACGGGTCCGAGCCTAGACCCGGACCCGCCGGACCGCTCGTCAACCGCGTCGCCCCGGCGTGTCGCGCGGGCGACGGCCGCTGTCGGCCTCAGCTCGTGGGGCCGTCCCCGCCGGTGCCGCCGTGCAGCAGGACCCGCCCGGCGCCCGCGTCGGTCGCCCGGCCGTCGGTGACGGCGAGCCGCCCGCCGACCAGGGTGTGCACCACACCGGTGGCCGTCCGCCAGGGGTCGGCGAAGGTGGAGGTGTCGGTCACCGCGTCCGGGTCGAACACGGCGAGGTCGGCGACGGCGCCCGGCCGCACCGTGCCGCGGTCGGTCCAGCCGAGCCGCGAGGCGGGGAGTCCGGTCATCTTGCGGACCGCCTCGGGCAGCGCCAGCACCCCCTTCTCGCGGGTGAAGTGCCCCAGCACCCGGGCGAAGGTCCCGAAACTGCGGGGATGCGGACGGCCGCGCCCCTCGGTGCGCAGGATCCAGCCGTCGCTCGCCACGGCGACGTCGGGGTGCGTCATCACCCGGTGGACGTCGTCCTCGGCCATGCAGTGGTGGATCGAGGCGATCTGCCCGGCGTGGGCGGCCAGCAGATCGAGCACGGTGTCCGCGGGAGCCGTGCCGAGCGCCGCGGCGGCCTCGGTGACCGTCAGTCCGACGAGTCGCGCGTGGTCCGGGTGCGTCCCCTCGGGGAACTCCGCGATGGTGACCCGGTCGGGGCTGAACGAGCCGTCCGCCTCCCCCGCCGTCAGGTCGGCGACCAGCCGGGCGCGTTGCTCGGGGTCGGCGATGCGCCGCAGCAGCGCGGCGACCCCGCCGTCGAGGGCGTACCCGGGGAGCACCGTGGTCAGGGTGGTGGAGGAGGCGGTGTACGGGTACTGGTCGGCGGCCACGTCCACCCCGTCGGCGCGGGCGGCGTCGATCAGTCGCAGGGCGTCGCCCACGGTCCCCCAGTACGGCACGCCGGCCGCCTTGAGGTGGGAGATCTGGAGGCGTACCCCGGTCTGCCGGGCGATGGAGACGGCCTCCTCGACGGCTGCCGCCAGGTGGGCGCTCTCGTCCCGCATGTGGGTGCTGTGCAGCAGTCCGTGGTCGGCGGCGATCCGTGCGAGGGCGGCGAGTTCCCCGGTGGCGGCGTAGCGCCCGGGCGGGTAGATCAGCCCGGTGGAGAAGCCGACGACACCGTCGGCGGCGGTCTCCGCCATCAGCCGTCGCATGGTGGCCAGTTCGTCGTCGGTGGGCGCGCGGTCGTCGGTGCCGACGGCTGCGACGCGCAGCGCGCCGTGGCCGGTCTGCGGCGCGAGGTTGACGCCGAGCGGCAGCCGTTCGACGGCGGCGGCCCACCCCGCGGCGGTGGTCCACTCCCAGGTGAGGCCGTCGTCGAGGAACCCGCACAGTGCGCGGAGTTCCGCGGCGTGCTCGGGGACGACGGGAAACGGCGAGAAGCCGCAGTTTCCGGTCACCAGCGTCGTGACGCCCTGGAGGAGTTGCGTCTCGGCGCGGGGTTCGCCCATGACGGTGAAGTCGGCGTGCGAGTGGAGGTCGATGAAGCCGGGGGTGACGACCGCACCGGAGATGTCCAGGACGCGTCGGGCGGTCCCGGGGACGTCGGGCCCGACGGCGGTGATCCGCCCGTCGGTCACGGCGAGGTCCGCCGTGCGGGGGGCCGCGCCGGTTCCGTCGATGAGCGTGCCGCCGCGCAGCACCAGGTCAGGGGTCATCCTCCTACTCTGCGTCGCGGGGACCGGGGGGTTCAATACGTACGGGGTGTCGGGTGGGGCACCCCGGGGCGGTACCCGCTCCCGGCGGCCGTCGGCACCGCCGCGGAGGGTCCGTCAACTCTGTTCCGAGTGGCAGGAGTTGCTGCCCGGTATCCCGGTGACGGCGTCGGTCGGCGCCGGTACTGTGACCGGATGCTCGCCCGAACCCTGGAACTCCTCGCCGAGACCGTCCGTGACCAGTCGCTGTCACTGCTGGTCGGCGGCGGTCTGACCGCTGTCGGGGGCTGGGCGCGCTGGCTGCTGGTCAAGCGGCTGCCCGCCCGCCGCACCTGGCGGTTCGAGCGGACGGCGGACCGGTTGATCATGGTGGTCTCCAGCTCCGCGGAGGTGGACACCGGCCAGTACACGCGTCCGACCACCGGCGTCGGCCAGGTACGTGCCATGTCGCTGCTGGTCCCGAGGCTGGTGCGCGCCTACCGCGACGTGGACCTCCAGCAGGTCAGCCTCTCCGAGGGGCTGCCGGGCCGGGACCTGGAGGCCGATCTGCTGCTGCTCGGCGGCCCCAAGACCAACGAGGTCACCGGCAGGGCGCTCCAGGCCCTGCCGGGGCTGCCGCTGCGGGTGGACGGCAACGTCATCGCCTGGGGCGACGAGCGGTTCGAGGGCCGGGTCCTGGGCGAGCGGGTCGTCAGCGACTTCGGCTACGTGGTGCGCGCCCCGAGCCCGTTCGCGCCCGGGCGGCGGATCGTGGTGGTCGCCGGGTCGCACACCTTCGGCACGGTGGCGGCGGCGCGCTGGCTGGCGGAGCGCGGCGGCGGGCGGGACGTACCGCCGGACGTGGCGGTGCTGGTGGAGGCGCCGGTCTCCGCCGACGGGCACGTCGGGGTCCCCCGGGAGCTGCGCCGCGCCCGGCTGGCGGCGGCGCCGGTGCCGGCCCAGCGCAGCTGAGCCGGGGCGACGGGCGACCGGTGCGCCCGTCGGTCGCGCCGGTGGGGCGGCGCGCCGGGCGGTGGCGGGCGGCGCCGCGGTGATCCGCGCTGTTGTTCCGGGGCTGTCCGATTCGTGCTGCGGATGAGACCCTGGAACACATGAGGGTCGTCGAGAGTTCGACCGTGGCCAAGAACGGCAGCCCCGAGGGCGGCGAGGACGGAATCGTCCTCGGCGCCGACTTCGCCGGGGTCGTCGACGGTGCCACCGACAAGACGGGACGGCGGTTCGCCGGGGTCTCCGGCGGGCGGTTCGTGATGCTCACCCTGCGGGACGCCGCCCGCGACCTGCCCCCGGGCGCCACCGCACGCGAGGCGGTCGACCGGCTGACGGCGGCGGTGGCAGCCGCGCTCCCGGACGACCTGCCGGAGCTGGACCGTCCCTCGGCCGCAATGACCCTCTACTCCCGCACCCGTCGGGAGATCTGGCAGATCGGCGATGTCGGTTTCAGCTTCCCCGGGGCGCCCGCGCCGCAGGGCCAGAAGAAGGTCGACCGTGTCAACGTGGAGATGCGCGCCGCGGTGCTCCGGGCCGAGCTGCTCGGCGGCGCCTCCCCCGACGACCTGGCGGCCGAGGACCCGGGGCGGGCCGCCATCATGCCGCTGCTGACCCGACAGGTCCGGTTCGCCAACGCGGACCCGCGGCAGGCGGGCGAGCTGGCGTACGGCACGCTCGACGGTCGGCGCGTCCCCGACGGGCTGATCCGGGTCACCACGCTGCCCCTCGGGGTCCACGAGCTGATCATCGGCAGCGACGGCTACCCGGAGCTGCTCGGCACCCTCTCCGAGTCGGAGCGCAACCTCAAGATCCTGCTGGCCGAGGACCCGCTCTGCATCGGCGGTCTCGCCGGCACCAAGGGCGTCGCGCCCGGCAACGAGAGCTACGACGACCGCAGCTACCTCCGGCTGGAGCTGTAGCGGCCCGGCCCCGCCGACGCACCGCCCGGCCCCGGCCCGCCCGTCCGCGGGCCGCGCCCCCGAACGGCCCATCGCCTCGCTCACCCGCCCCGACCGGGCGATCTTGCCCGGCGCCGAGCTGGGTAGTCGCCGCATACTGGACGCCGGTCGGGCCCCCGCACCGACCCACCCGAGCCGAGGAGACTGCATGGACGCGCGATTTCTGAGGGCCGTGGGCGCCGCCACCGCCGTGTACGGACTGGCCGTCGCCGCCCGACCCGAGTACCTGGCCCGCCCCTCCGGACTCACCGACGGTTTCGGGGAGGTCGCCAAGGAGACGGCGACCTCGCTGCGGCCGATCGGTCTGCGGGACGCCGCGATCGGGACCGCGATGGTGCTGGCACCGAGCGGCCCGGCCCTCGCCACCGCGACCGCCGCGCGCATCGCCTCCGACTTCGGCGACGCGCTGCTGCTGGGAGCGACCCTGCCGCCGTGGCGGCGGGCGCCCGCGGTGGCCGTGAGCGTCGGCTGGGGGGCGCTCTCCGTGATCGGGCTGCTCCGCACGCCCGGCGGCACGGGGTCGCGCTGCTCCCGGCGTCGCCACCGCGGCGGCCACTGACCACCCGCCGTGCCGGGCCGCCGCCCCTGACCGGTCGCGGCCCGGCACGGCGAGCCGGCGGGTGACGGCGGACGACCGGTGCCCCGCCGCGTGAACTCCTCGCCGGCGCGACCCGTCCGCGTGCGGCGCGGCACCGAACCAGAGGTGGGCGGGCGTGCCCGTGTCTTCCCCTCCACCGGGCACGCCCGCCGCGAACGCCGCGCCCCGACCGGGGCGACCGGCCGGACGAACGAGGGAGATCCGTGGAACCGCACCCGCCGGTGGTCCACCGCCGCCCGGCTCAGCCGCGCGGAGCCGTACTGCTGCTGCACGGCGGCCGGGAGACCGGCCCCGAGCCACCGCCGTTCTGGAACCTGCCGGGGCAGCGGATGCGGCCGCTGGCCCGGGCGCTGCGGCGCGGACTGCCGGACACGGTCGTCGCCGGAGTGCGCTACCGCCACCGGGGCTGGAACCCGCCCCGGGCGGACGCCGCCCGCGACGCCGTGGCGGCGCTGGACAGCCTGGTCGCGGAGTTCGGCGACCTGCCCGTGGTGCTGGTCGGGCACTCCATGGGCGGCCGGGCGGCACTGTGGGCGGCCGGGCACCACGCAGTGCGCGGTGTCGTGGGCCTGGCCGCGTGGATGCCGCCGGAGGACCCGGTGGAGCAGCTCGCCGACCGGCGCGTCGTGATGTTCCACAGCGACCGCGACCGTATGACGGACCCGCGCGGTTCCTGGCTGTGCGTGGCGCGCACCCGCCGGGCCGGCGGACGGGCGTGCGGGGTCTGCATCCCCGGCAGCGACCACGCGATGCTGCGCCGCGCCGGGCTGTGGCACACGCTGACGGTCCGCGTGGTCGCCGGGCTGCTGGACCCGGCGGCGATGCCGGCGGAGATCGCGGCGGAGCTGGCGGCCGAGGCCGGTGGCGGCCCGGCGCCGGGGCCGCACCGCATCGGGTACGAACCGATCGCGGTGCCGGGCGGCTGACCGGGTGCGGCGCCGGGCGCGGTCCGCCCGCGCTGCCACACCGCCACCGGCACCGGCGCACCGCCGGGCACTGCCGGTGCAATTCGGTCACCGAAGGGCGAAAACCGCACTCCACCTGCGGGTTTGTCGCAGCCCGGTCACGGACACGGCGCGGCGCAACCGCTGCGCCGACGCCAGGCGTTTCCCTTCACGGACGACGCGGCGCATGACCGACGCCGCATCCGCCCGACCGAGGAGAGAACCACCCCATGGCTCGCAGCACCACCTGGCTCACGGCAGCAGTTCCCGTCGCGGCACTCTCGCTGGCCCTCACCGCCTGCGGTGGGGACTCCGACGGCGGCGCCGACGGCACCGACCGCTCGGGGATCTGGGCCGACGCCGAGGAGGAGACGGACGACGGCGAGGACACCGAGGGGAGGACGGACGACACGGACGTCCGAGGGGAGGCGGACGAGGACGGGCCGACCGTCACCACGTTCGCCGTGGGCGAGACGAGCCATCCCGTGACCTGGGGCGTCGCCACGGACGACGAGCAGGCCGTCTTCACGCTCTCCGTCGACAAGGTGCACGTCGGAGAGGCTGCCGACATCGACTCCGAGGCGCTGGCCAACGTCGACACCGAGGGCAGGCGCCCGGTGCACGTCCACATGACGTACACCCACCAGGAGGGCGAGCTGACCTGGTTCCTGCCCTCCGAGCCCACGCATCTGCGGATGACGCTCGAAGACGGCAGTCGCGGCGGCAACATCCGCGGCTCCAACGACTTCGGGATGCCGGAAGGATGCGACGGCGCCCCGATGAACGGCGGCGCCACCGAGCCGGGCGACACCTACCCCGACTGCCGGACCTTCCTGATACCCGAGGACGTCGACGTGACCGAGGTCCGCTGGGAGCTGGAGGCGGACGAGCTGGTCTGGGCCGTCGACTGACGCCTCCGCACCGGCCGCCGGCCGCTGGGGCCGGTCGGGGCGCACCGCCCCGGCCGCCCCCGCCGCGTCAGTGCAGCATCAGCACGCGCACCTGGCGGCAGGTGGTGTCGGAGGGTGCGTTGACCCCGATGCGCAGGGCCATGGCGCGTATCCGTCGGTCGGTCGCCTGCGTGGGGTGGTAGACCCCGTCGGCGAGCAGGGCGGTCGCCAGCCGGAGGGCCTTGAGCCGCCGGTTGTGGGACTCGTACCAGGCGCGGGGCTGGCCCGGCGGCAGCGGGCGGCGGCGCGGCGCGGGCCCGGCGCCGGCGGGGTGCGTCGAGGTGAGGGGGGCGGTCGGAGCGGACTGTACGACAACGGCCATCGGCGTCCTCCTGGAGACGTCGCGAACCCTTTCGAACACTCCCCATTCTAGTGGCGGCCACTGACAGAACCGCTGGTGGAACCGCGATCGAGCGCCCCTCACGCGCCCCGGCGCACCCCCGCGAGCGACCGGCGTTCGATTACCGGGGGTGCCCCCTCGTCCGCCGACGCCGTCTCACACCCGCTCTCAGCCGCGGCCGCCCTTGCGGACCGCGCGCAGGTACTCGCGGTTCATGTCGGCGATCGACTGGAACGGGATGCCCTTGGGGCAGGCCGTCGCACAGGCGCCCACCTGGGTGCAGCCGCCGAACCCCTCCTCGTCCATGGCGTCGACCATGTCGAGCACGCGGCTCTCCCGCTCGGGGGCGCCCTGCGGCAGCACGTTCAGGTGCACCACCTTGGCCGCGGTGAACAGCATCGCGGCACCGTTGGGGCAGGCGGCGACGCACGCGCCGCAGCCGATGCACTCGGCGTGCGCGAAGGCGTCGTCGGCGGCCGCCTTGGGGACCGCCGTGGCGTGGGCCTCCGGGGCGCTGCCGGTCGGCGCCGTGATGTAGCCGCCGGAGCCGATGATCCGGTCCAGCGAGCCGCGGTCGACCACCAGGTCCCGGATGACGGGAAACGCCGCCGCGCGCCACGGCTCGACGTCGATGGTGTCGCCGTCGTCGAAGTGCCGCATGTGCAGTTGGCAGGTGGTGGTCGGCTGCGGCCCGTGGGCGTCGCCGTTGATGACGACGCCGCAGGCGCCGCAGATGCCCTCGCGGCAGTCGTGGTCGAAGGCGACCGGCTCGTCGCCCTCGGCGATGAGCTGCTCGTTCAGGGTGTCCAGCATGTCGAGGAAGGACATGTCCGGGGAGATGCCGCTGATCCGGTAGGTCGTCATCGCGCCGGGCTCCTCGGGCCCGGCCTGCCGCCAGATCCGCAGGGTCAGCGCCATGGCGCCGTCGGCCGCGGCCGGCGCGGGGGCCTCGCCCGCCGCGCCGACGGGTGCCGCGGCGGCGGTGCTTCCGGTGTCGGTCTGCGGCGCGTTCATGATGGTTTCCGTCCCTCGTAGGTCGGGTGGTGGCCGCCCGGCGTCGAGCGGTGGTGCGGGCTGCGACGCGTCCTCACGCGTAGCTCCGGCGGCTCGGCAGCACGTCCTGGAACTCCAGCTCCTCGCGGTGGAGCACCGGCGGTTCGCCCTCGCCGGTGAACTCCCAGGCGGCGACGTACTGGAACCGCGCGTCGTCGCGCTCCGCCTCGCCGCCCTCGGTCTGGCTCTCGGTGCGGAAGTGCCCGCCGCAGGACTCCTCGCGGTGCAGCGCGTCCCGGCACATCAGCTCGGCGAGCTCCAGGTAGTCGGAGACCCGGTGGGCCTTCTCCAGTGACTGGTTGAGCGCCTCGCCACTGCCGGGGACCCGGACGCGGCTCCAGAACTCCTCGCGGAGCCGGGGGATCTCGGCGAGCGCGCGGCGCAGCCCCTCGGCGTCGCGGGCCATGCCGCAGTGCTCCCACAGCACTTCGCCCAACTGCTTCTGGAACGACTCGGGGCTGCGGTCGCCCGGGTTGACCAGCAGGGCGTGGAGGCGGTTGGTGACCTCGCCGACGACCTCGCGGACCACCGGGTGGTCCGGGCCGAGTTCGTTGCGCGGGGTCAGGTCGCGCGGGAGGGTCGCGAGGTAGTCGCCGAGGGTGGAGGGCAGGATGAAGTAGCCGTCGGCCAGCCCCTGCATCAGCGCGGAGGCGCCGAGCCGGTTGGCGCCGTGGTCGGAGAAGTTGGCCTCGCCGATGGCGAACAGTCCCGGGACGGTGGTCTGGAGGTCGTAGTCGACCCACAGCCCGCCCATCGTGTAGTGGATCGCCGGATAGATCCGCATCGGCGTCTCGTACGGGCTCTCGTCGGTGATGCGCTCGTACATCTCGAAGAGGTTGCCGTACTTCTGCTCCACCGCGGTGCGGCCGAGCCGCTCGATGGCGTCGGTGAAGTCGAGGTAGACGCCCTGCCCGCCGGGGCCCACGCCCCTGCCTTCGTCGCAGACGTTCTTCGCGGCGCGGGAGGCGATGTCGCGGGGCACCAGGTTGCCGAAGGCCGGGTAGGCGCGCTCCAGGTAGTAGTCCCGCTCGTCCTCGGGGATCTCCTGCGGCGGCCGGTGGTCGCCGGCGGCCAGCGGCACCCAGATGCGGCCGTCGTTGCGCAGCGACTCGCTCATCAGGGTGAGCTTGGACTGGTGGTCGCCGGCGCGCGGGATGCAGGTGGGGTGGATCTGGGTGAAGCAGGGGTTGGCGAACAGCGCGCCGCGGCGGTGGGCGCGCCAGATGGCGGTGGCGTTGGAGTTCTTGGCGTTGGTGGAGAGGTGGAAGACGTTGCCGTAGCCGCCGGTGGCGAGGACGACGGCGTCCGCGAGATAGGTGTCGATGCTGCCGGTCACCAGGTCCCGGGCCACGATCCCCCGGGCGCGGCCGTCGACCACCAGCAGGTCGAGCATCTCGGTCCGTTCGTGCATCTCGACCCGACCGGCGGCGATCTGCCGCGACAGTGCCTGGTAGGCGCCGAGCAGCAGCTGCTGCCCGGTCTGGCCGCGTGCGTAGAAGGTGCGGGAGACCTGGACGCCGCCGAACGAGCGCGTGTCGAGGAGACCGCCGTACTCGCGGGCGAACGGCACACCCTGGGCGACGCACTGGTCGATGATCTGCGTGGAGACCTCGGCGAGCCGGTGGACGTTGGACTCCCGGGAGCGGAAGTCGCCGCCCTTGACGGTGTCCTGGAAGAGCCTGCGCACCGAGTCGCCGTCGTTGCGGTAGTTCTTGGCCGCGTTGATGCCGCCCTGGGCGGCGATGGAGTGGGCCCGGCGCGGTGAGTCCTGGTAGCAGAACTGAACCACGTGGTAGCCCTGTTCGGCGAGGGTCGCCCCGGCGGCACCGCCGGCGAGGCCGGTGCCGACGACGATCACCGTGCGGGCGCGGCGGTTGGCGGGGTTGACGAGCTTGGCGGTGAACTTGCGGCGCTCCCAGCGTTCCGCGAGCGGCCCCTCGGGGGCGCGGGTGTCGGCCAGGGGCTCCCCGAGCGTGTATCCGGTGGCCGCGGGGTCGGTGGTGGTGTCCTGCATGATCAGCTCACGACTCCCGTCATGACGGCGAAGGGCACGGCCAGGAAGCCGACGGTCAGCACGAGGGCGAGCGCGTTGGCGGTGACCCGCAGTCCGCGGGCGGCGCGGGCACTGGTCACGCCGAGGCTGCGGGCCGCCGCGTCGAAGCCGTGGCGCAGGTGGAGTCCGAGTGCGAGCATCGCGACGACGTAGATGGTGTTGCCGTACCAGGTGGAGAACGACGCGACGACGTTCTCGTAGGGGTGGCCGGCCTCGGCGTTGGGGTTCACCGTCAGGGTGGTGAGGTCGAGGATGTGCCAGACGATGAACAGCGCCAGGATGACGCCGCCCCAGCGCATCGTGCGGGTGGCGAAGGAGGCGCGGCGCCGGCTGCCGCCGCGGTGGGCGTAGCCGACGGGGCGGGCGGCGATGTCGCGGCGGCTGAGCTGGTAGGCGGCGACCCCGTGCAGCACGACCGCGGCGAGCAGGACCACCCGGACGACCCAGAGGAGCCACTCGTACCCGAGCGCGGGTTCGCCGATGGTCCGCAGCCAGTGGGCGTAGCCGTTGAAGTCGTCGGGCCCGAAGAAGATCTTCAGGTTGCCGAGCATGTGCGCGACCAGGTAGGCGAGCATGACCAGCCCGGTCACCGCCATCACGGCCTTCTTGCCGAGGGTCGAGCGCCACAGCAGGCGCACTACGGAGGGGCTGCTCTCCGCCGCTGCGGGCGGTTTCTGCCGGGTCGCCAGTGCCATGTCGCGAACGGTAGTGACCGGCGCAGCATCCGTCCAAGACATAGAAACGCTCCGCTCGATAGGCACAGGCTATGAAGCGCTACGCTGGCGGGCATGCAGCTCCACCAGCTCCGCTACTTCGCGGCCGTTGCCGACACCCGGCATTTCACCCGGGCGGCGGAACGCGAACACGTGGCCCAGCCCTCGCTGTCGCAGCAGATCAAGGCGTTGGAGCGGGAGCTGGGCACCGAGCTGTTCCACCGGGCACGGGGACATGTGACGCTGACCGACGCGGGGCAGACGCTGCTCCCGCTGGCCCGCAGGATCCTCGCCGACGCGGACACCGCCCGGCGGGAGGTGCAGGAGGTCGCGCAGCTGCGCCGGGGCCGGGTACGGCTCGGCGCGACACCGAGCCTGTGCGTGGGGCTGGTGCCGCAGCTGCTGCGGGCCTTCCACGACCGCTACCCGGGAGTTGAGCTGCACATCACCGAGGGCGGCTCGCAGGACCTGGTCCGCGAGCTGGGCGTGGGGGCGCTGGACCTGGCGCTGGTGATCGCGCCGCTGGCGTCGCGCGGTCCCGCGCTGGTCGCCCGGGAGTTGTTCCGGGAGGACCTGGTGGTGGTCTCCGCCCCCGAGGGGCCGGGGCCCGCGGCTGGTGCGGAGCTGCACGTGGCGCAGCTGCGAAGCCTGCCGATGGTCATGTTCCGCCACGGCTACGACCTGCGGGAACTGACCCTCGGCGCCTGCCGGGCGGCTGGTTTCGAACCGGAGCCTGCGGTGGAGGGCGGCGAGATGGACGCGGTCCTGGCGATGGTCGGCGCGGGCCTCGGGGTGGCGGTGGTACCGCGTACCGCCGCCGACCGCTCCGGGCTGCGGGTCACTCCGTTCGCCGCCCCGGGGCTGCACCGCACGGTCACGGTGGCCCACCGCGGCGACGTCTCGCCGCCGCGCGCCGCGCGTGAACTGCAGCGGATGCTGCACGACATGACGGGCGCCGGCACCCGGTGAGGGTGCCGGCGCCCGCCGGAAGGTGTCTCAGTAGAGGTTCATCGCCAGATGGATCGAGGTGGCGACCACCAGCAGCACCCCGCACACGCCGAGTGCGTTCTGCCACCACGTGTTCCGCAACGTCCCCATCAGCCGGCTGTTGGTGGCCAGGTAGACCAGGACCACACCCAGCAACGGCTTGATCAGCACCGTGAGTGCCTGCGCGACGATGATCAGCTGGACGGGGCTCGACCCGGCGATGACGGTGACCGTCGCGCCGAAGGCGAGGATGCCGAGGATGCCCAGCCGCACCGGCAGGGAGGACACGTCCTTGGCCCAGTCGAAGGTGTCGGCCAGCACGGTCGCCCCCGCGGTGGCGTTGGCCAGCATCGAGGAGAACGCCGCTCCGAAGAACCCGAGGGCGAAGATGATCCGGCCGGCCTCGCCCGCGATCGGTTCGAGGACCCCGGCGAGGTCGCCGAAGCTGGCGTCGGCGCCACCGCCCTCCAGCACGGTCGCCGCGGTGATCAGGACCAGGATCGTCATGAGCCCGGGGGCGACGATGCCGGGGATGGTGTCGACGAGGGTGGTGCGGCGGTAGGCCTCACGCGTCAGCCCCCGCTCACGCCCCGCGTACCCGGCGAAGAACGCCGCGTTCATGGAGAAGTTCGTACCGACCATCGCCACGATGAGCAGCCCCGCACCGGCGGGCAGGGAGGGGATGACCCCTCCCCCGGCGGCGCTCCACTCCGGCCCGCTGAGGAAGGCGGTGATGACGAAGGAGAAGGCCATGGTGGCGACGATGGCCAGCAGCGCCTTCTCGATGGCGCGGTAGAGCCGCCGCGCCAGCAGCACGCAGGCGACGAGCGCGGTGCAGGCGAGCGACCACCAGATGACCGAGCCGCCGAACAGCAGCGAGAGCCCGAGTCCGGAGCCCACGGCGTTACCGACGGAGAACATGAGGGTGATGACGAAGAGGCCGACGCCGGAGAGCCTGGCGACGAGAACGCCGCAGTACTCCTTGGTGATCGAGATGAGGGTGTTCCCCGAGACGATCCCGATGCGGATGCTCATGTCGGCGAAGGCGAGCATCAGCAGGTTGCAGGCGACGATGACCCAGATGAGGGCGTAGCCGTAGCCACTGCCGGCCTGGACCGCGGCGGTCAGCGCGCCGGGGCCGAACTGCCAGGACCCGACGACGAAGGCCGGGCCGATCATGGCGAGCAGCCGCAGCTTCCCACCGAGGGGGCCGCGGCGGGCGCCCTCGGTCGGTGTCTCGGCGGTCGCCTCGGTGTCGGGTGACGCGCTCTGGGGGGTGGTCGGGGTGTCTGGGTGGTACGTGCGCTCGGACACGGGATCGTTCCTCGCTCTCCACGGCCGGGTTCGGGTGACGGTACGGGACTGCGGTGTCCACTCACCGGGTCGGCGGCTCGGCCGGCGCACGGCTCGGGGCGGGAAGGCGGTGGGGGCGCGTCGGGGCCGCGACGTCCCTGGTCGCGACGCCCCGCGGAGACGGGCGCGGGCGTCCCGCCGACCGGTGGCCGTGGGGATGCGGGCGCGCGGCCCGTGAACGAAGGGTCGGTGTCCGACGGGCGGCGGCCCGTGGGACGTGGCGGGTGGCGCCCCACCCGGGCATTGTGCCCGGCGGGCACCGCCGCTCAGGAGGGTCGGAGGTCCCGGCGCCGACAAGGGCGGGCGGGGCGGGGCCGACGGTCCGGCCGTCCGGTCGCGGTCGTCCGGTGCTCCGGTCGGCGGGGCGGTCGGCAGGGCCGGCC
>NZ_JAAVJC010000489.1 GCF_012033785.1 Streptomyces bohaiensis | reverse complement strand
CCCCGGGCCCGGTCGCCGTCCTCGGCCCGGAGCCCACCTGGGCGACCGCGGCGGACGTCGTCGTCGTCGGCTCCGGCATCGCCGGGCTGACCGTCGCGCTGCGCTGCGCCGAGGCCGGCCGCCGCACCGTCGTCGTCACCAAGGCGCTGCTGGACGACGGCTCGACCCGCTGGGCGCAGGGCGGCATCGCGGCCGCCCTCGGGCCCGGGGACACCCCGGAGCAGCACCGCGACGACTCGCTGACCGCCGGGGCCGGCCTGTGCGACGAGGCGGCGGTCCGCACCCTGGTCACCGAGGGGCCGGACGCCGTCCGCCGGCTGATGGCCACCGGCGCCCGGTTCGACACCGCCGCCGACGGCACCATCGCCCTCACGCGCGAGGGCGGCCACCACCGCCGCCGCATCGCGCACGCGGGCGGCGACGCCACCGGCGCGGAGATCTCCCGCGCGCTGGTCGCCGCCGTGCGCGCCGCCGGTATCGAGGTGGTCGAGCACGCCCTCGCCCTCGACCTGCTCACCGACGCCGACGGCCGCGCCGCCGGCGTCAGCCTGCACGTCATGGGGGAGGGACGGCACGACGGCGTCGGCGCCGTCCACGCCCCCGTGGTGGTGCTCGCCACCGGCGGCATGGGCCAGGTGTTCTCGGCCACCACCAACCCGGCCGTCTCCACCGGGGACGGCGTCGCGCTGGCGCTGCGCGCCGGGGCGGAGGTCTCCGACCTGGAGTTCGTCCAGTTCCATCCGACCGTGCTGTGGCTGGGGCCCGACGCGCAGGGGCAGCAGCCGCTGATCTCCGAGGCGGTCCGCGGCGAGGGCGCGCACCTGGTCGACGGCGACGGCGGCCGCTTCATGGTCGGCCGGCACGAGCTGGCGGAGCTGGCGCCGCGCGACATCGTGGCCAAGGGCATCATGCGTCGGATGCGGGAGACGGGCGCCTCCCACATGTACCTGGACGGCCGCCACTTCGGCGCCGCGATGTGGGAGCGCCGCTTCCCGACGATCCTGGCGTCCTGCCGCTCCCACGGCATCGACCCGGTGACGGAGCCGATCCCGGTGGCCCCGGCGGCGCACTACGCCTCCGGTGGCGTCCGCACCGACCTGCGCGGCCGGACCGGGGTCCCGGGGCTGTACGCCTGCGGCGAGGTCGCCTGCACCGGCGTCCACGGCGCCAACCGGCTGGCGTCCAACTCGCTGCTGGAGGGGCTGGTCTTCGCCGAGCGCATCGCCGCCGACTGCCTGGCCGAACCGGCGCGTCCCCCCGCCCCCGTCGCCCCGGCGACCGCTGCCGCCCGGCTGCCGCTGCCGCCGCCCGAGGCGCGGGGCGAGATCCAGCGGGTGATGAGCGAGGGCGCCGGCGTGCTGCGCTCCGCCGCCAGCCTTGCGGCGGCCGCCGCGGCGCTGGCCGCACCTCCGCCGGGCGGCAAGACCGGTGAACCCGGTGTCGAGGCGTGGGAGAACGCCAACCTGCTGCTGGTCGCCCGGGTGCTGGTCGCCGCGGCGGCGCGGCGCACGGAGACCCGCGGCTGCCACTGGCGCGAGGACCACCCGGAGGCGGACGACGCCGCCTGGCGCCGGCACCTGCTGGTGACGCTGGCGCACGACCCGGACGGCACCCTTCCGCTGGTGCGCCCTGCGTCAGCGGGAAGTGCTTGACGAGGTCGCGGACCTCCAGGATCGGCTCACGTGCGCCGGGCGTCATCGACGGTCTCCTTCCAGTAGTGGCAGGCG
>NZ_JAAVJC010000488.1 GCF_012033785.1 Streptomyces bohaiensis | reverse complement strand
TCGTGGACCCGTACGGCCGCATGCAGCTAGTCGAGGTGACCTCCGGGCCGCTGGACCGGAAGTTCGGCCTGGGGCGGCGCCGACGGCACCGACAGCGGCCGCGAGGGGGCCGCGGAGGCGTTCCCGGACGGGCAGGGCGAGCGGCTGCACCCGGTGACCCCCTGGCGCCGCGCCTGGGCACCGCTGGCCGGTCTGGCGGCCCTGGCCTTCAACAACCCGCAGCAGTTGCGCAACCTGGCCGAGCTGGGCGTCGGGCCGCTGCTCCTGGTCCTCGCGGGCATACTGGCCGTCGCCGCCCTCTACGGGTTCCTCTCCTGGCGGGTCACCCGGTTCCTGGTGACCGACACCGAACTCCGCATCCGCACGGGCCTGTTGTTCCGGCGCAGCGCCCATCTGCGCCTGGATCGCATCCAGTCCATCGACGTCAGCCGGCCACTGCTGGCACGGCTGGTCGGCGTCGCCAAGCTGAAGATGGAGGTCGTCGGGGCCGGGTCCTCCGACGAGCTGGCCTTCCTGGGGGAGGCCAAGGCCCGGGAGCTGCGGGCCGAGTTGCTGGCGCGCGCCGCCGGCATCACCCCGGACGCGGCCCGGACGGCGGGCGAGGCCCCCTCGCGGCAGGTGCTCCGGGTGGAGACCGGCACGCTGGTGAAGTCGCTGCTGCTGCTCGGCGCGGGCTGGGGCGCGCTGCTGTTCCTGCTGCTCGTCGCGCCGGGCATGTACCTGCTGACCGGCAGCATCTTCGCCACCCTCGCCGTCTGCGTGCCGTTCGCGGCCGTCGTCTGGCAGACGGGCATCGGCGGCTTCCTCACGCAGTACGACTGGACGGTGAGCGAGTCGCCCGACGGGCTGCGGCTGGACCACGGCCTGTTGCAGCGCGACCACGCGACGGTGCCGCCCGGACGGGTGCAGTCGGTCGACATCGTCGAGCCGCTGCTGTGGCGCTCCCGCGGTTGGGCACGGCTGGAGATCATGGTCGCCGGGGAGGGCGTCGAGAACGGCATGCTGGTGCCCGTCGCCGGCCGCGCGGAGTGCGCGCAGCTGATCGCCCGCTTCCTGCCGGGAGTCTCGATCGACGAGGCCGTGGCGTCGGTCCGCCCCGCACAGCGGCGCGGCCGCTGGGCCGTCCCGATCTGGTACCGGGGCTACGGCCACGGGGTGACCGACACCGTGTTCGTGGCGCGGCGCGGGCTGCTGAAGCGCGTCCACACGCTCGTCCCCCACGCGAAGGTGCAGAGCATCAGGCTCAGCCGCGGCCCCTGGATGCACCGGCTGCGGCTGGCGGACCTCCAGGTGCACCACGGGGGCAACGGCACGGCCGCCGCCCGGATGATGGGCCTGGACCACGCCCGCGAGGAGATCGCGGCCCAGGCGGAACGGTCCCGGCTCGGCCGGCGCTCCGCGGCCCCGGAGCGCTGGCTGACGGGTGCGGCTCCCGACGCCGCCGGCCCGGCGGGCGCTGCGCAGCCGTCCCACGGACCGGCATCCGCCGGTCCGGCGGGTGGCGACGAGACGGACGGAAGCCGGCAGGAGGCCGCGGGCCCGGTCACCGGCGAGGCACCGACCGGCGGCGGCGAGCCGTCGGGGCAGGGTACGGAGCGACAGCCGGCGGCCGAGCCGGGCGAGGCGTCCGCGCGCGGCCAGGAGCCGTACCGGGTCGACGGGGGTCGCGACTGACGACGGCCGCCCGCGCTACCGGTCGGCGGCGGGTGGACGGGCCGGGCCGGGCACCACATCCGTGGTGCCC
>NZ_JAAVJC010000487.1 GCF_012033785.1 Streptomyces bohaiensis | reverse complement strand
TGCCGGAAGTCGGCACGGCCCGCGCTGCGTGGTGTCGGGTGGCGCCGCGGTGCGGCGCAGCGGTCAGCCGGTGGTGGTCAGCCGGTGGTGGTCAGACCGTGGTGGCCAGCGGCGTCAGCCGCTGGGTCGCCTGGGGGCAGTAGACGGTGAGGGCGGAGCGCTCCTTGGACAGCAGCAGTCGCCCGGGCGCGTCACCGATCTCGCCGTCGTAGGCGAGGCGGGTGCCCGGGGCGATCCAGTCGATCCGCATCCGGCGGAGCAGGGCGGCGCCGTGCACCGGGGAACTGCTCAACCGGCCGCTGAGCGCGCCGGCCAGCAGCCGGGTACGGGCCCAGCGGTCGGCGTAGGCGACGCGCACGTCGAGCAGCCCGTCCGCGAGGTGCGAGCGGCGCTGCGGCGCGAGGCCGAGCCCCTCGTAGCGGCAGTTGCCCGCGAACAGCAGCCACACGCGGTGGCGTTCACCGTTGATCTCCATCTCCACCGGGTCGAAGGCGCGGAGCACGTGCCAGGCGGCGATCACCCCGGCGGGCCAGCTGCCGACCCGGGGCGACCAGCGTTCGCGGACCCGCACCATCTCGGGGTAGACACCGAGGGAGAAGGTGTTGACGAAGGTGCCGCCGGCCGCCGGGATCGCCGGATCGTCGGGAGTGGGTTCGGCGTCCTCGTTGGTGAAGCGGGCCAGGTCGACCTCGACCGCCTCGCCGTCGGCCAGGGCGCGCCGGGTGTCCTCGGTGGTCTCTATGCCCAGATCGTGGGCGAAGTGGTTGAGCGTGCCGCCGGGGAGGACCGCCAGCGGAAGTCCGTGCTCCATGGCGCAGCGCGCGGCGGCGCTGACGGTGCCGTCGCCGCCGCTGACGCCGAGGGCACCGCCGAGCTCGGTGGCCCGGGCCGCGGCCTGTTCGAGGGCGGTGGTGACGTCGACACCGCCCTCACCGCCGCAGAGCACGACCTCGGCGCGGGGCAGCACCTCCCCGATGACGCGCTCCGGCGGCAACCCCGAGCTGCCGGAGCCCGCGTTGGCGACGACGACCAGGCCCTTGCCCTCGGGGAGCTCCGGCGCCTTGACAGCGGTACGGACCGCCGGCGGCTCCAGGTGGTCGCTGGGCAGCAGGCGCCGCACCAGGAACGCGGCGCCCACGCCGATGGCAGCGCCGGCCACCACGTCCCCGGGGTAGTGGACGCCGGTGTAGACGCGGGAGAACGCGACGGAGGCGGCGACCGGGGCCAGCGCGGCGCCCCACTTCGGGGATACCAGCGCGACCCCGGTGGTGAAGGCGGCGGCCGAGGCGGCGTGCCCGGAGGGGAACGAGGTGGTGAAGGGCGCGCGGTTCAGCTGCCGTATGACCGGCACGTCGGTGAGGACCGGCCGGCGGCGGCGGACGGCGCGCTTGGCGAGCACGTTGACGGTCGCGGAGGCCACGGCCAGTGACGCGGTGCCGCGGAGGGCCGCCCGGCGGGCGGTGCGGCGGCCACCGAGACCGGTCGCCGCCATTGCGGCCGCGGCGCCGAACCACAGGAGCCCGTGGTTGGCACTGCGGCTGAGCCGGGGGAGGACGCGGTCTCCCCCGGGGAAGTGGTGGGCGGCGACCATCTGGAAGAGACGGCGGTCCACCCGCGCGAGTCTGCTGCTCATGACGGTCGAGCTACCCACATCGTCGGTTCTCATTACCGGTGGGCGCGCCGTGGCGGCGGTGCCGGCGGGGTCTTCTCCGCCCGGACGGCGGTGTCGCGCCGCCGCGGGCCCGCGGCGGCGGACGCCCGCCCTCACCAGGGC
>NZ_JAAVJC010000486.1 GCF_012033785.1 Streptomyces bohaiensis | reverse complement strand
CCGTCGTGGTGGCCGCGGACGCGGACGCCGCCCGGCTCGCCGGCGCGGTGGACGCCACGCGCGCCGCCTACCCCGGCGCCACCGTCGCGGGCGACACCGTCGACCTGCTGGACCCGGCGGCCGCACGCCAGTGGGCCGACCGCATCGAGCAGGAGTTCGGCCGCGTCGACGGCCTCGTCCACCTGGTGGGCGGCTGGCGCGGCTCGGCCGGCTTCGCCGAGACCGACCTCGCGGACTGGGACGCGCTGGAGCCCCTGCTGATCCGCACCGTCCAGCACACCTCCCTGGCGTTCGAAGCCCCGCTGCGCCGCAGCGGCAACGGGCGGTTCCTGCTGGTCAGCGCCGCGGGCGCGGGCCGCCCCACCGCCGGGAACGCCGCCTACGCGGCGGCCAAGGCCGCCGCCGAGGCGTGGACGCTCGCCATGGCGGACGGGTTCCGCAAGGACGGCGGGGACGCGGGCCCGCGCGCCGCCGCCGCCGTGCTGGTGGTCAAGGCGCTGGTGCACGACGCGATGCGGGCCGAGCGCCCCAACGCCAAGTTCGCGGGCTTCACCGAGGTGACCGACCTCGCGGACGCCGTCGCCGACACCTGGAACCGACCCGCCGCCGACGTGAACGGACAGCGCCTGTGGCTCACACCCCAGCCGTGAGGCCGAACCCCGGGCGCACGGACGCCAAGCGCCGCCACGACCCCGAGACACGGGGGTTCGCCAGCGACAACTACGCCGGGACGCACCCCGAGATACTCGCAGCGCTCGCCCTCGCCAACGGCGGGCACCAGGTCGCCTACGGCGGCGACGAGTACACCGAGCACCTGCAGCGCGTCGTACGGTCGCACTTCGGCGGGCGCGCCCACGCCTACCCGGTCTTCAACGGCACCGGCGCCAACGTGGTCGCCCTCCAGGCGCTGACCGACCGCTGGGGGGCGGTCATCGCCGCCGAGAGCGCGCACATCAACGTCGACGAGGGCGGCGCCCCCGAACGGGTCGGTTCGCTGAAGCTGCTCACCGTCCCCACCGAGAACGGCAAGCTCACGCCGGAGCTGATCGACCGCCAGGCGTTCGGGTGGGAGGACGAGCACCGGGCGATGCCGCAGGTCGTCTCGATCACCCAGTCCACCGAACTCGGCACCGTCTACACCCCGGACGAGATCCGCGCGATCTGCGACCACGCCCACCAGCACGGCATGCTCGTCCACCTCGACGGCGCCCGGCTGGCCAACGCGTCGGCCGCGCTGGACGTGCCGATGCGCGCCCTGACCAACGTGCCGGGCGTGGACGTGGTCTCGTTCGGCGGCACCAAGAACGGCATGCTCTTCGGAGAGGCCGTGGTCGTGCTCGACCCCGACGCGGTCCGGCGGATGAAGCACATCCGGAAGCTGTCGATGCAGCTCCCCTCCAAGATGCGGTTCGTCTCCGTCCAGCTGGAGGCACTGCTGGCGGGCGACCTCTGGCTGCGCAGCGCCCGGCACGCCAACGCCATGGCGGCGCGGCTCGCAGCGGGCGTCCGGGAGGTCCCCGGCGTGGAGATCATCCACCCGGTGGACGCCAACGCGGTCTTCGCGCGGCTCCCCAACGAGGTGAGCGAACGCCTCCAGAAGCGGTACCGCTTCTACTTCTGGGACGAGCGGGCCGGCGAGGTGCGCTGGATGTGCTCGTTCGACACCACCGAGGAGGACGTCGACGGATTCCTCGCGGCCCTGCGGGAGGAGATGGGCCGCTGAGGCCCCTCTCCCCGGCCGGTGGTGCGGTGACCGGGGCACGCCCCGGTCACC
>NZ_JAAVJC010000485.1 GCF_012033785.1 Streptomyces bohaiensis | reverse complement strand
CGTCGGCACCTCGCTCGCCCACCACGCCCCCGGCCCGCTGCCCGCCGGCACCCCTGCCGAGGTGCTCGCCGCCGCCTCCCGCGCGCTCGGCCCCGCCGCGCTCCCCGAACGCGGCGCCGGCGAACTGCCCGCGCTCCAGCTACTGGCCCGCGTCATGAGCCAGTACGGCGTCGACCTCGCCCACCCGCACGCCGCCGCTCACCTGCAACCCCCGACCCTGACCGTCGCCGTGGCGGCGGACGTCCTCGCCGCGGCGGGCAACGGCTCACTCGACACCTACGACTCCGGTCCGGCCGGGATAGCCGTCGAACGCTGGCTGATCGGCGCGCTCACCCGCCTCGCCCGCCTCGGCCCCGAGGCCGACGGCGTCCTCACCCCCGGCGGCTCCCTCTCCAACCTGCTCGGCCTCCACCTCGCCCGCGACGCCGCCGCCCTCCGCCGCGGCGTCGACGTCCGCCGCCACGGTGTCGCCGCACTCCCCGGGCCCCGGGTGCTGTGCAGCGAGGTCGCCCACTTCTCCGTCCACCGCGCCTGCGCCGCGCTCGGGCTCGGGGAGGACGCCGTGCTCCCCGTTCCCACCGACCGCGACCACCGCATGCGGCCCGACGCGCTCGACGCAGCGTTGTCCGCGCTCGGCCCCGACGAGACACCGATCGCGGTCGTCGCCACCGCCGGCACCACCGACTTCGGCACCGTCGACCCGCTGCCGGCGATCACCGAGATCGCCGCGCACCACGGGGTGTGGAGCCACGTGGACGCCGCCTACGGCTTCGGCACCCTCTTCTCCGACCGGCTCGCCGGCCGACTCGACGGCATCGAGGCCGCCGACTCCGTCACCCTGGACCTCCACAAGATCGGCTGGCTGCCCGCCGCCACCAGCGTCCTGCTGGTCTCCGACCCCGCCGGCTTCGGCGCGCTCGACCGGCAGGTCGCCTACCTCAACCCCGCCGACGACGCCGACGCCGGATTCGACGGCCTCCTCGGCCGCAGCCTCCAGACCACCCGGCGTGCCGACGCCGTCAAGGCCGCCGCCGCCTTCCTCGCCCTCGGCCGCTCCGGTCTCGGCGCCATGGTCGACCGCTGCCACGACCTGGCACGCCACGCCCAGGCCCGCATCGAGTCCGACCCCGCGCTCGAACTCGTCACCGGGGCCGACCTCACCACCGTCGTCTTCCGCTACCGGGGCCACGACCCCGCGGCGGACGACCGCCTCAACGCCGAACTGCGCCGCTCCCTGCTGGAGGCCGGCACCGCGCTCATCGGCCGCACCGAGGTCCCCCTCGCCCCTGCCGACCCCGCCGGGACCGCCGCCCCGCGCCGCGTCTGCCTGAAGTTCACGCTGCTCAACCCCACGACCACCACCGACGACATCGACCGGCTCATCGCGGCGGTCCTCGCCGCCGGCCGCCGCTGCGACCACCACGCCCGGGAGCGCACCGCATGACCGCCACGCCCACCACCGGGCACGCCCCCGCGCCCGGCACCCCCGCCGATCCGCTCGACGCCCCCGAACCGCGCGCCGCCGCCGAGCACGCCCACCTGGAGGCGCTGCTGCGCTGCTGGCTGGCCGAGACCGGCCGGGAAGTGGCGCCCGGCCCACTGACGGTGCCGCTCCCCGCCACCGGCACCACCCTGGCCACCGAGGTCACCCACGCCTCCGCCACCGGCTGGCACCGCTTCGGCCCGGTCCGGCTCCACGGGCCCGCGGGCCCGCTCGGCGCGACCGCGGACCCGGTGACCGCCGTCGCCCTCGTCGCCGCCGAGGCCGTCCACCGC
>NZ_JAAVJC010000484.1 GCF_012033785.1 Streptomyces bohaiensis | reverse complement strand
CCCGCCCCGGCGGGCTCGCCCGCCGCCGCCACCGCCCTGACCCACCCCGACGCCGGTCCGGCCGCCGACTACGACGACGCCGAGCGGGACACCATCCACCGGCTGATGCGGGACCGCCGCGACGTCCAGCACGGGTTCCTGCCGGAGCCGGTCGAGCACGACCAACTCCTCCGGCTGCTGGAGGCCGCCCACACCGCGCCCGCCGTCGGCCCGGCCCAGCCCTGGGACTTCCTGGTCATCCGCTCGCAGGAGACCCGGGCCGCCGTCCACGACCTGGTGCGCCGTCAGCACGAGGAGTACGCCAAGTCGCTGCCCCGCGCGCGGGCGCGGCAGCTCCCCGAACCCGCTGCCCGCGCCGTGCTGGAGGCGCCGGTGACGATCGTCGTCACCGCCGACGCGACCCGCGGCGGCCGCCCCGCGCTCGGCCCGCTGGGCGGCCCGGACGCCGCGCCGTACTCCGCGGCGCTCGCCGTCGAGAACCTCATGCTCGCCGCGCGTGCCGAAGGGCTGGGCATCGGCTGGATCGGCTTCCACGACGACCGGGAGCTCGGCGCGGTCCTCGGTCTGCCCGAGCACCTGGAGATCGTCGCCTACCTCTGCGTCGGCCACGTCGACGCCGCCCCGCGCGCGGCCGAGGCGGAGACCGACCCCGCCACCGGCCGGCCGCTCTCCTGGGTGGTCCACGAGGAGTCCTACGGCAGGCGCGCCCTGCCCGGTGGCGCCCCGCACGACCTGCTCGCCGAGACGCTGGCCGCCATCCGCCCGCTGGACGCCCAGTCACTGGCGGAGGCATGGGACCGGCAGCGGCGCATGACCAAGCCGCCCGGTGCGCTGGGCGCGCTGGAGGTCATCTCCGCCCAGCTGTGCGGTCTGACCCGCAGCTGCCCGCCGCCCGTCCCCGAGCCGGCGGCGCTCGCGGTGTTCGCCGGTGACCACGGCGTCCACGCCCAGGGCGTCAGCTCCTGGCCGCAGGAGGTGACAGCCCAGATGGTCGCCAACTTCCTGGGCGGGGGAGCGGTCTGCAACGCGTTCGCCGCCCAGGTCGGCGCCGAGGTCTGCGTCATCGACGTCGGCGTCCGGGGCGAGCTGCCGGCGATGCCGGGACTCATGCCGCGCAAGGTGCGACCGGGCACCGGTGACTTCACCGCGGGACCGGCCCTCACCCGGGCCGAGGTCATGCGGGCGCTGGAGGTCGGTGTCGAGACCGCGCGCGACCTCGTCGCCGCCGGCAACCGAGCCCTGCTGACCGGCGAGATGGGCGTCGCCAACACCACCGTCTCCGCCGCGCTGACGGCCGTCTTCACCGGAGCCGACGCGGCGGAGGTCACCGGTCGGGGCTCCGGGGTCGACGACGACACCCACGCCCGGAAGGTCGCGGTCGTGCGGGCCGGTCTCGACCTGCACCGCCCGGACCCGACCGACCCGATCGGCGTGCTGGAGGCGGTCGGGGGGCTGGAGCACGCGGCGCTCACCGGTCTGATCCTCGGCGGCGCCTCGCTGCGGGTCCCGGTCATCCTCGACGGCGTCACCGCCGGCGCCGCCGCGCTGGTCGCCCGCGCCGTGGCGCCGGAGTCGGTCTCGGCGTGCGTCGCGGGCCACCGCGGCGCCGACCCCGGCCACCTCGCCGCCCTCACCGCCCTGGGCCTGCGTCCGCTGGTCGACCTCGACCTGCGGATGGGGGAGGGGACGGGCGCGCTGCTGGCGCTGCCGGTGGTGCAGGCGGCGGCGCGGGCCCTGCGCGAGGTCGCGACCTTCGACAGCACCGGCGTCGCCGGACGCTGACCC
>NZ_JAAVJC010000483.1 GCF_012033785.1 Streptomyces bohaiensis | reverse complement strand
GCCGAGCCCCGCTCGTCTCGGCGCGGGGCTCGGCCGGGACGGGGAGTCAGCCGGCCCTGGGGGTTCAGCCGGACTCGGGGAACGCCATGACCAGCAGCGGGTCGGACGTGGGCTGCGGTGAGCCGCCCGTCGGCTCCAGCGTGATCCCCATACCGCCCGCGCCGTTGACGGGGCCGTCCATCAGCACCGCGTTGCCGGCGGGGCCGTCGGTCGGATCCATCAGGCCGCCGGGGCGCATGGTGCCGCCGTCGTCGAACCAGAGCTGGTAGACCATGCCGGAGGGTGGCTCCGCCATCCCGGACGCCACGAACACCGCGCGGTCCTGCTCGGCGGAGAGCAGCACCGTCGCGGTCGCGCCGTCCGCCAGGTCGGTGCTGGCCACGGAGACGTCCGGGGAGGTCAGCACGCCCATCAGCTCGTCGGTGGAACGCTCGGCGAGCTGCGCCTGGTCACGGGCGTCGCGCGCCTCCTGGTACTGCCAGGCGGCGATGCCGCCGCCGAGGAGCGCGCCGGCGACGCACGCCGCCAGCACCAGGCGGGGGATCGCCCCGCGCAGCCGCGTGGTGCGTACCCGGCCACCGCGCTGCGGTGGCACATCCGGGGGTTCCTGCCGCACGGTCGCGATCTGCCGCAGCACGCGGACGCGCATCTCCGGCGGCGGGGCCGCGGCGACCGCGGCACCGAGCCGCTGGGTGGTCGCGGCGAGCTCCCGTACTTCCAGTGCGCAGGAGGCGCAGTCGGCGAGATGGCGCTCGAACTCCGTCAACTCGTCGTCGTCCAACGCGTGCAGGACGTAGGCCCCCGCCAGCGTGTGCAGATCGGCGGTCATGCGGTCACCCCCAGGCAGTCGCGCAGCCGGATCAGACCGTCGCGCATACGGGTCTTCACGGTGCCGAGCGGAAGCGCCAGCAGCTCGGCCACCTCGCGGTAGGTCAGCCCCCGGTAGTAGGCCAGGGTCACGGACTGCCGCTGCAGTTCGGTGAGCGTGCGCAGGCAGCGCCGTACCTGCTCGCGTTCCAGCCGGGTCTCGACCTGCTCGGTCACCTCGTCGAACGCCGGAGTGTGCTCCAGGAGCGCCGCCCGCTGCTCCCGGTCGGTGGACGCCTGGGCGGAGCGCACCCGGTCCACCGCACGGCGGTGCGCCAGCGTCATGATCCAGGCCATCGCGCTGCCCTTCTCGGGGCGGTAGCGGGCGGCGTTCCGCCAGACCTCGACCATCACCTCCTGCGCCACCTCCTCCGACTGTGCGGGGTCGCGGAGAATGCTCCGCACCAGCCCGAACACCGGGCCGCAGACGGCGTCGTAGACACCGCCGAAAGCCTCGTGGTCACCCTGGGCGACCCGCACCAGCAGCTCCGAGAGGTCGGGCGCGGTCGAGGGGCTCTCCCCGATGTAGACCGGCTCCTTCATGCCCGGCCACCCCCGGTCACGGGGGCGCGGCGGGGCCGGCACAGGAAGCCGGGCGGTGGCAGCGGCATGGATCATCCTCCGGAACGTGGAAAACGGCCGGCGACGATCGGCCGGCCGCGTCGAGGGTGGCGCACCCTCGGACTGCGGGCTCGTGGACTATTCGTAGCCGACGACGCAGCGGATGGGTGCGGCGGGCCGTGGTTGACACCCATGGCGCGCTGCACGCCTGCCCCGTCACGGCCCGTCCATTCACCCGTGGTCCGCAGCCGTCCGGAAGAGCGCTCCCACACCCGGCGGGAACGGACCGACCGTCCTCCCTGCCGCTGATCGGCACGGCCGCCCGCAGGAACGGCCGGCACGTGACGGCGCCCGCGCCGCCGCCTCCCGGCGGC
>NZ_JAAVJC010000482.1 GCF_012033785.1 Streptomyces bohaiensis | reverse complement strand
GGCCGGCGGCGTGCACCGCCAGCGCGGCGAACGCCGCCGCCGCGACGCCGCCGACGGCGAGCGTCCTCGGCGAGGCGACCCGCTGCGCGGGCAGCGCAGGCCGCTGCAGAGCAGGACCCGTCCGCCGCCGGGCGAACCGCGCGTCCGTCGACTGCCAGGAGAGGAGCGAGCGGTCGGACTGGCCGGAGAGCACGGACGTGATCGACTGGAACGAGCCGATCGAGAACAACGACATCGCCGAGCCGATCGACCCCACGGAGAAGGCCGAGCCGATCGACAGGACGGAACCGGTCGAGCCGATCGACAGGACCGAGCCCGCCGAGCCGATCGACAGGATCGATCCTGCGGAGCCGATGGACAGCAGGGAGCCGGTCGATCCGACGGACAGGACCGAGCCCGCCGACGACGCCGGTTGGGTGTGGTCCTCATGCGGACCGCCGTGACAGGACATGCGCCCATTGTCCGCCACATCGGCGCCCTCCGTCGTTAGGCCGGATGAGTGCCCGCCGGGGTCCGGTCGGGCGCCGGCCCGCCCGGTGGGACCGTACCGCCCCGCACGCAGCAGCGCAGGGGGTCAACCACCGTCACCACCAGTGCGGATGACCGAAGATCCACTCCCGCGCACGGTGGGTGACGGCTAGGGTCGTCCGGGGCCTCGCGCGGCACAGCGACGGGGGCGGCCCGGCGCGCGGCGCCGGGCAGGGGAGCGACAGAACCGGGGGTTCCACCGCACGATGCTGGACGTCATCGGACTCAGCCAGGGATACCGGCGACGACCGGTCATCCACGATCTCCATCTCTCGCTCGGAACGGGGGCCTTCGGGCTGCTCGGGCCGAACGGGTCCGGCAAGAGCACCCTGCTGCGGACGCTGGCCACCACGGCGCTGCCCGCACACCCCGGCCACCTCCGGCTCTTCGGCCAACCCCTCGACTCCCGGCGCGCGGTCCGGGCCGCGCCCCGCCGCATCGGGTACCTGCCGCAGAGCTTCGCCCACCCGCCCGGGTTCACCGTCCGCGACTTCGTCCGGCACTGCGCCTGGCTGCGCGAGGTTCCGGCCCCACGGATCAACAGCGCCGCGGACGAGGCGATCGACCGTGTCGAGCTCGGTGACCGCGCCGACACCCCCCTGCGGAAGCTGAGCGGGGGCATGCTCCGCCGCGCCGGCGTCGCCCAGGCCATCTGCGACCAGCCGGATCTGGTCATCCTCGACGAGCCGGCCAACGGCCTGGACCCGCAGCAACGGGTGCGGCTGCGCGCCGTGTTGCGGGAACTGTCCGCGAGCAGCTGCGTCGTCGTCTCCACCCACCTGGTGGAGGACACCACCCATCTCTGCGATCGGGTCGGGGTGTTGTACGAGGGGCGGCTGCGGTTCGACGGCGCGCCGGAGGAGTTGGCGGATCGCGCCGACGACGGCGACGCGGGCGACACCCCGTTGGAGCGCGGCTACACCGCGGCCCTCGCCGCGCCGCCCCTGCCGGCCGGGGCCCCTCTCTCGGCGGCGCACGGTGACACTGCCACGCGGCCCGGTGCGTCATGACCGGCTACCGGATCGCGCTGCGCCGCTCCCCGCTGCGCTGGTGGTACCTCCCGCTGGTCGCGCTGGCGGTGGCGATGGCCGTGCTGCCCGGCGCGTGGCAGGACTCCTGGCCGCGCGCCTCCGCCGCGATGTCGGCCGCGGCGTGGCCGCTGATGGTCGCCGGCTGCGGCCCGGTGCGTCATGACCGGCTACCGGATCGCGCTGCGCCGCTCCCCGCTGCGCTGGTGGTACCTCCCGCTGGTCGCGCTGGCGGTGGCGATGGCCGTG
>NZ_JAAVJC010000481.1 GCF_012033785.1 Streptomyces bohaiensis | reverse complement strand
GTGGCGGCCGGGTCGCCGGCCGCGCCCGCACAGGCAGCCGCGCGGACAGCCGGCGGGACCCCGAGGGACGGCGGCGCGCCCGCCGCCGTGCGCCACGACGCACCGCGGAGCGCTTCCCCTGCCCGGTGGCGAGACCGATCCACACGCTCGTGACAGATGTCAGAACCCGCAGGCAACTCGTTGTGCGCCGCCGCGCGACGGCGGCATTCTGGGCGCCCAGTTCGACCGAATCGGAGCCGTCGCCGCTCCGGGGGTTCGGCCGTCACCTCCCTGACCAGGAACGGGTTCGTGGTGTGAGCATGGCAGCAGCGGGGCGCGCGGAAACCGGCACGACCGACCGGGTGGGCCTGCGCCTCTTCACACGCGCGCCCGTCACCCCCCGGTGGCTGGCCCGCACCGTGGTCCCGGCGGCACGCTCCCTGCGGGACGGGCGCGACGCCGGGCTGGTCCACATCCGGCGCGGCTGGCTGCACGGCCCCCACATCGAGTTCGTCGCCCGCCCCTTCCCCGGCCAGTCCGCCCCCGACTGGCCGGAGCTCGCCGACCGCCTCGACGCCGGCCCCGCCGAGGGCCCCGGCGTCCTGGACGAGGAGCGCTACCTGGCCCAGGCCCGGGAGACCGGCCGGCTGGAGGGCGTCGAACCGCCCTATCTGCCGATGCGCGAGCACGGCGCCGTGGAGTACCTGACCGCGGCCGACCTCGACGGCTGGCCGCAGCCGCTGCTGGGGCTGCGCGAGATGGCACTGGACCGGCTGACGGGCCCGGTGCTCACCACCGTCGAGGGACTGGACCGCGCCCCGCAGGACGCCCTGACGCTGGTCGGTGAGGCGTTCGTCGCGCTGGCCGCCGCCCATCCCCGGGGCGCCGCCTACGGGGTGTTCTCGCTGCGCTCGCACGCCGAGGCGTTCCTGGCGTGGGCCGCGCCGGTCAAGGACCCCCGGCCCTCCTTCGCGCGGCGGTTGGAGGCCGACACCCCGCGGCTGCGCCCGCTGGTCGAGGCCGGACTCGCCGGCCGCACCGAAGGTGCCGCCGGCTGGGGGTCGTCGTTCGCCTACTGCATGGGCGGCTTCGATTACGCCGTTGCCCAGGGGCAGTTGACGCTGGAGGGCATCGACTCGCTCGGCAGCGGCTTCGACCGCGCCACCATGGGCCCGCCCGGGTCGGACACCGGTCGGGTCGAGAGCGCCCCCAGCGCGTTCCACCGCACCATGGACACCTCCGGCGCGCTGGACACCACCACCGAGTGGTTCGCCTCCTACCGGCTGCTGGTGAACCTCTTCTACCAGCAGCTCCCGCTGCTCTGCGTGCCCCCGATGCACCGCTACTACTTCTGCTACGCCGTCGCCGAACTGGTCGACCGCGTCCTCGGCACCACCTGGCAGGAGCGCATCGAGACGGCGACCGGGTCCCCCGCCCCGGCCCAGGACGCGGCGGTCGCCCGATGAGCGCCGCGGAGCCGACCCCCGAGCCGATCGACGAGCCCACCTCCGGCCCGATCGACGAGCCGCTGTGGATGCTCCGGCTCAACCCGCTGCGGCGCGAGCGGCTGGCCGACCCCGACCTGCTCGACGCCCTCACCGCCGTGGACCGCGCCGAGGCCGAGGTGCTCGACCGGGCCGCGCGCTGCGCCGACGCGCTCTACACCCGGATCGGCGCCACCGAGGACCGCGACGTCCGCGGCCGGCTCATCGCGTTGCGCCGGGCGATCCACAACGACACCGAGCCGCGCGCGGCCCTCCTGGCCGACGACGACCCCGAGGTCGCCGCCTGGCAGCGGGCACGGCAGCGGCGGGCCGAGGCCCGCGAC